>NZ_JARWAN010000003.1:0-212777 GCF_031451755.1 Vreelandella vilamensis
GTGAGGCTCAATCGGTCACCGTCTTGCGCGACCCTCAATTTCACGGTGTGCTGCGCCCAGCGTAAGGCATTGTCGAGCAGGTTCCCCACGAACTCCTGAATGTCCTGTAGACGTGTACACGAAGTGGTGGCGCACGGCGTTATCGACGCGGTTCAGCTCGGCCTCCCAGGTGGGGCGCACCTGATACTCGCCAACCGATATGGTATTAGATGCGCTTGAGCAAGCACTTCATGAACGCCCTCAACGGCCTAAAGGTGACCTTATTCATTACAGCGATCGGGGGTGCAATATGTGTCGATTCGCTACACAGAGCGCTTGATAGATGCCGGCATTGAGGCTTCGGTTGGAAGCGTGGGCAATTCGTACGATAACGCAATGGCCGAAACAGTCATCGGGCTTTTCAAGACGGAAGTGATTCGCCGAAGCGGACCATGGCGGCACTTGGAATCGGTTGAATTTGCAACGCTGGAGTGGGTCGACTGGTTCAATCATCGGGGGCTATTGGAGTCAATTGGACACATACCACCGGCAGAACGAGAAGCCCTTTACTATGAGCAACAGAGTCAGGCTAATAAGGTGGCTTGACTCGAATTAACGGGTCTCCGAGAAAGCCGGAACGGTTCAAGGGATCAGATGAGTGGTTTATGAAAAATCTGAGCTAGGTCCAACCCAAGGCAAACCTACACTTTTAGTCGGTATTTGTTGTCTATTCCGTCATTCGCCCTTGCAGGACTACAGGCCCAACACTAGTCTATTTTTAGATATTGATATCCATATCTTCACATTTATACATCATGCATCTGCCGCCCCGCCATCGGCTTTATGACAACAACATTGGAGTGCCAGACGATGACACGACTGAGTCGCCGCAACTTTCTCAAACTGACCGGCAGCGGTGCTGCTGTCGGTACCTTATCGCTATCCCCTATGGCCAGAGCTCAACAGAGCCAGAACGGTGCCACCGCTGGCAGCACCACCCTTCCTTATCCCAGAGAGGCAGTCGCCAAGCTTGGGGACGTCGCCGTCAACGAGCCCGTCTATTTCAACTATCCCGATAGCCGCTCACCCTGCATCATGATTCGCAAAGGGCGTGAAGTGAAAGGCGGCGTAGGCCCAGATAAGGATGTGGTCGCCTACAGTACCCAATGCACGCACATGGGCTGCCCGGTCGGCTATGACAAGGAGGAAGAGACCTTCAAGTGCCCTTGTCACTACAGCATCTTTGATCCCGACAATGCTGGCCAGATGGTGATCGGCCACGCCACCGAAAGTCTCCCTCAGATTATTCTGGAGTATGACGAAGCCGAAGATGCCTTACTTGCTGTATCGGTCGATGGCCTTATTTATGGCCGCCAAGCCAATATCATCTGAACCGGGAGAATAACAATGACGCAATTCAAAGACCGTATCCCCCTCCCCCCGGCGGATGCCCAAAAAACCAATATGGCCTGCCACTTCTGTATTGTTGGCTGTGGTTATCACGTCTACAAGTGGCCCGCCAACCGTGAAGGCGGCCGAGCTGCCGACCAGAATGCGCTGAAAATGGATTTCACTCGCCAGCTTCCTGCCATGCAACTCACTATGACGCCGGCCATGGTCAATCGGATCAAAGATCATGATGGCAGTGAACACAACATCATGATCCTTCCCGACAAGAACTGCACCGTGAACCAAGGCCTCTCCTCGACACGAGGCGGCCAGATGGCAAGCGTGATGTATTCGGAAGAAACGCCGATCGGCGAGCGACGCCTCAAGTATCCACTGCTGTATAGCGGGGATGACTGGGCGGAAACCAACTGGGAACAGGCCATGGCCCTGTATGCAGGCCTGACCCAGCGTATCCTGGACAACGACGGCGCCGACCAGCTGATCTTCAACCTCTTCGATCACGGTGGTGCCGGTGGCGGCTTCGAGAACACCTGGGCCACAGGCAAGCTGATCTTCAACGGCCTGCAGACAAAAATGGTGCGGATGCACAACCGCCCCGCCTACAATTCGGAGTGTCATGCGACTCGTGACATGGGCATCGGCGAGCTGAACAACAGCTACGAGGATGCAGAAATCGCCGATGTGATCTTTTCCATCGGCGGCAACTCCTACGAAACCCAGTCAAACTGGTTCCTGGCCCACTGGGAGCCCAATCTCAACGGCTCCAACCGCAGCAAAAAGAACGAATGGTTTCCGGACGAAACCAACGACAAGGGACGCGTCATTCTGGTCGACCCTCGGCGCACCCCCACCGTGGCAATCTGTGAAACGGTCGCCGGCAAGGAAAATGTGTTGCACCTGGCCCTTCATCCGGGAACAGACACTGCCCTGTTCAATGGACTGCTGACCTATGTGGCCGACCAGGGCTGGCACGATCAGGCCTTTATCGACGCACACACCAGCGGCTTCGACGAGATGCTTGCCGCCAACCGGATGGAACTGGACGAGTGCAGTCGCATTACCGGCCTGCCCAGTGAGGACATCGTCAAGGCCGCCGAATGGGCCTACAAGCCCAAGGCCAGTGGTCATGCCCCACGCACCATGCATGCCTATGAGAAAGGCGTGATCTGGGGCAACGACAACTATCGGATTCAATCCGCCATCGTCAATCTCGTCGTCGCCACGCACAACGTCGGTCGCCGGGGCACCGGCGTCGTTCGCATGGGCGGCCATCAGGAAGGCTATACGCGCCCACCCTATCCCGGCGGTCGTCCGGCGCCCTATATCGATCAAGAGCTGATCAAGGGCAACGGCATGATGCTGACGGTCTGGGCCTGCAACGCCTTCCAGACCACCATCAACGCCGAGACCTATCGCCAGGTGATCAAGCGCCGTGCTGCGATCGTCAACCAGGCATTGGCCGAGGCGCGTGGCGCCACCACCGAGGAATTGATCGACATCGTCTATGACGCCGTCAAGAACAAGGGCGGCCTGTTCATCGTCGATATAGACCTCTACCGGACCAAGTTCGCCGAATACTCTCATATGGTACTGCCCGCGACTCACCCTGGGGAAATGAACCTGACCTCCATGAACGGTGAGCGACGCTTACGGCTCTCCGAGCGCTTCATGGACCCTCCCGGTATCGCAAGGCCGGACTGGCTGATCGCCGCCAACATGGCCAATGCGCTGAAAGCACGCTACGAAGCCGCCGGTAACACGGAAATGGCAGAGCGTTTCGCCGGGTTCGACTGGACCACCGATGAGGATCCCTTCAACGACGGTTTCCGCATGGCCCACGAGAAGGAAATCGAAAGCCAAGGCGGGCCAACAGGGCACTTAGCGACATACGAGCGCCTGCGCAAGGCTGGCAACAACGGCGTCCAGCTGCCCATCAAGGAGTATCGCGACGGCGAGTTGATTGGCACGGCCATGCTTTATACTGACAACAACTTCGATACCGACGACGGCAAGGCGCACTTCCAGCCTTCACCCTGGAATGGCTTCCCTGACGTCATTGAACGTCAGAAAGAGCGCTTCGATTTCTGGATCAATAACGGCCGTACCAATCATATCTGGCAGTCTGCCTATCACGACCAGCACCTCGCCTTCCGCAAGGGTCGCTATCCCATGGCACCCATCGAGATTCACCCCCAAGATGCTGAAGCCTTAGGCATCGTCAACGGTGATATCGTCGAAGTCCATAACGATTACGGCGCCACCACGGCCATGGCCTACCTGGAGCCGGACCTGAAGCGGGGTCAGGCGTTCATGATGTTCGGCTATCCCAACGGCGTGCAGGGCGACGTCGTCAGTGAGTGGACTGACCGTAATCATATTCCTTACTACAAGGGCTCCTGGGCCAACATCCGGCGTATCGGCGCCAACCCGGCCTACCTGCGGAACGTGTCGTTCAAGCGCCGGCGCTATTCCTAAAGCCAGCACACCTTAACCATTGAGTAATACCTAAGGGTGAGAGCGAAACCGCTCTCACCCTTTTTGTTGTGCGCCAGGCATGGCGCGCAGCGCCTTGACTGACGTTGTTCCTGCGGGTGGTGCTGGGGGTGAAAGTCCCCTGCACGCCCGGCAAGGGGAAGTGCGGGCCGACGGCAAGAAGGATGGCACCCTGGCGTTCGTCGGAGTACTTCATTGGAACCTCGTATCGCCTCTCTAGGTTTCAGAGTCTAACAGCCGTTGAGGCTCCAACTAGCTTGGCAGTGGGGGCGTCAAGGAGCGATCAAGTGACAGAAATTGATCGCGACTAAACCCCGCTTTCATTACCATTACCCCCTCGCTCCACCAGGAGCGGGGGGCGCGTTATTGGCCCGCCCCACCAAGTGAAGCCTTAGCATATTGACCCCATACTGGGCTTTCACAACACGCAACCACCAGAAACAATGCTTCAGGTGACTGACTTCTGCATGGAGATTGGATTGAAACAGCCACTGGAAAGCCTTGAACAACTGCTCGATACCATTAGCATCTTGACGCGCGACAACGAAAAAGTCTCGCTCGGCATGGTTGTTGAGTCGATTGGCAGTCGTTCTTTTGGGCCGCTGTTGATGCTTATTGGTATCACGCTTTTCTCACCGTTAAGCGGGATACCCGGCATGTCAGTTTTCATGGGATCGTTCATAATGCTGATAGCCGTACAGATGCTGCTCGGGCGAGAGCAGTTTTGGCTACCCCGTTATATTCTCAACCGCTCAATTGAGCACAGCAAGCTGCAGAAAGCGCTCAATTGGCTAAACAAGCCAGCAAGGGGCATAGACCGATTCCTCAAACCGAGGTTAACATTTCTCGTAAACAACGGCGGTAGCTACGGTATAGCTTCGCTCTGTGTGGTGATTGGACTATTCATGCCATTTATGGAGCTGTTGCCATTTTCCTCCTCGACCGCTGGCCTCGCTCTATTACTGTTAGGACTTGCACTGGTGGTGCATGATGGATTGTTGGTGCTGCTTGCCATATCGATATTCACCACGACGTCCACACTGATCCTTGTCAACATACTGTGACTCTCCCCACCTGAGTGATGAGATGTAAAATGGTCAATACTGTAAAACTCGCATTCACGAGGGCGCTGACCAGCTTTTTCGGCTGCAACACTCAGGTGAACCGTGATGTATTGAGCGTGCCACGACAATGGCGGTGACCGTAAACACCGACTCAGGCACCGGGCCAAGCTCCAACCGTGCCGGGTTGAAAATCACCGAAGATCAGAATCAGCAATGGAAACACGTTAGCATTTTGGCGGAGCTTTTATGTTTCAACACTGGCTGTTTTTAAACCGTTTATGTAATAAAGCGCCCTCCCTTGAAATGGATCATCAAGGAGAGCAGCGTGCTTAACAGGTTACGCTATTCAATTAAATTAAGAACGCGACGTTGGTTAAGAGCAAACCCGAAATGGCTTACAACGCTGAGACACTATCGCTGCTTCAGTACAGACCCAGAAGCCATTAGCCGTGGCGTTTCCATTGGCATTTTTTTGGGCTAACACCCACGGTTGGTTTTCAGACGCTTATGCTTCTACCATGTTGCTTAATACTCAGAGGCAATTTTCCTATGGCTTACATGGCAACCTGGGTTAGCAATCCACTAACATTAGTCCCTTTATATTGGCTATTTGAAAATATCGGCAGCCTTTTCATCTCGGGTTCTATCCTTTCACCCGATACAGCAATCGCATGGCCCACACTTCATTTCGTAACATCAGGAACATTAAAAATGTTGCTGGGTAGTTTGTTCATTGCAATCCCCATGTCGATTCTCTCTTATATTGTGGCTCACCGGTTGGTAAGATTGAATCTCATTCAGAATAAACATACTCATTGATTCTTAGATGCAAGAGGCCCGGTGATAGATTACTCGGCCCCTTACGACTCGGAGCAGTCTGCAGGCGAGGCCTTCTGGTAGGTTGCCAAAGCGTCCTCCATGGACGCTTGGAGCAGATTGATACGCGATTCATGGGCCGGGTGAGTCGAGAGAAACTCTGGAGGCTGATCTCCACCAGCAGCGGCCATGTTGCGCCACAACACCACGCTCTGCTGTGGATCAAATCCCGCACGGGCCATAATCGCTAGCCCCATCAGGTCGGCCTCTTCTTCATGGGTGCGGCTGAATGGCAGACTAATGCCGATCTGGGCACCGATGCCTAAAGCCTGCATCAACTGCTGATGTACCAGCTCACCCTCCCCCAGTAACCCCACGACCAACAGCCCGGCCTTGATGCCGAGTTGTTGGGTAAGTCGCTCATTACCATGGTCAGCCAGCACATGGCCTACCTCGTGTCCAATAACCGCCGCTAGTTGCGCGGGTGTCTCGGCCACCCGCAGTAAACCGTTATGTACACCGATCCGCCCACCGGGGAGAGCGAAGGCGTTGGGAGAAGCATCCTCAAAGACGGCAACTTCCCAGTGCTCAGGGAAAGCGAGCCCTGGGTAGCTTGCCTCAGCGCCAGCCACCACTTTCTCAGTCACACATTGCACCAGTTGATTAACCCGCGCATCGCGTGACACCGGCTGGCGATTGAGCAACTGGTCGAAGGCGTCCTCACCCATCTGTGCCATCAGGTTTTCGGGCACTAATGCCAACTGGGAACGCCCTGTCGGTGTCTCCTCACAGCCAGCCAGCAACAACAGGGGCAGGACGAACAACAAGCGTATTAGGTATCGTCGTCGTAGAAACATTGCATCGACCTTTTCGTCAGATATCAAGCGGATCTGCGACCAGCCTGGTTCGATCAAGCCGCCAGCACGGTAGTGACGAGCCAACCGTTGTAGGCCACCAACCCAACCAGTAATACGCTGGCCTCAATGCGATTGATGCGACCCTGACGGCCGCGAAAGCCGTAGCCCATGACGAATAGCGCCACGATCATGGCCATCATCACCGGCCAGTCTCGCAACATGATGTCCGATGAAAGCGCTTCCATCGGCGCTATGACACCGGCGATGCCTACTACCGCTAGCAAATTGAACATGCAGGAACCCACGACGTTTCCGATGGCGATGTCGTGTTCACCCTTACGTACCGCGGCAATCGATGATGCCATTTCGGGCAGAGAGGTACCGAGGGCCACGATGGTAAGCCCTATGATAAGGTCACTTACGCCCAGGGCACTCGCCACGGAAACAGCGCCCCAGACCAGCATCCGCGAACTCACCAGCAGCAGTACCAGGCCAACGACGAGCCAGAAGATGGCCCGTCCCGGTGTCATGGCATGTGAGGCGAGCTCTTGCTCTGTCTCCGCGGCCAGCGGATCATCCTTGCCCCGCAGCGCCGTCCAGATCGTCCAGCCCATCAAGCCGAAGAAGCCCGCCAGTAGAAGCAGCGACTCGAGTCGACTAAGCACGCCATTCCAGAACAGCATGCCGGCTAACAAGCCAAACAGGAAAAGTAGCGGAAGTTCACGGCGGATGATAGTCGAATGTACCACTATCGGAACGATCAGTGCCGACACCCCGATAATCAAGCCAACGTTATAGATATTGGATCCCAATGCGTTGCCGAGTGCTAGATCCGGGTTGCCATCCAAGGCCGCCATTATAGAGACAAGAATTTCCGGTGCCGAGGTCCCGAAGCCAACGATCACCATACCAATTACCAGTGACGGCAGTCCGAGGTGCACGGCCACCGCCGCAGCTCCGTCAATGAAGCGGTCGGCACTCCACAAGAGCAAGACAAACCCTAGGATAATGGCGAGAATGGGTAAGAACACTGCGTTTCCTCAATGGTTAAAAATGGTGCTATTAATGGTATTGGCCTTTCAGATGCAAACGTCTTTGCCGTGGTCGTAATCAGAGCATCGAAAAGGATGAATCAGCGTTGCTGCCAGCGCAAAACGCTGAGTCGGTGACACAACCTTCCTTTCGCAAAAGCGATAACTTCGTGGCTTACGAAACGATGTCAGGAAACGCGAAGCATTGTATAAGGTGCCTCGCAAGCATGTCGCTCCTCGCGCTCATCGATGCTACCAAGCCCCAGATGTCGGTCGTTGTCGTAGGCTACAAACAGGCGTTCATGGTCAAGTACGGCGAGGCCCTCGGCCTTGTGTTCGAACTCAATCGCATCGCCCTCGGGTGAGGTAACTAAAGTGGGGCCTCTTCCAGCCCGCAGGTCTTCAAGAGTGATCACCCACAGATAACCACCGATACGGGGGACGCTCTCTTGCTCGGTTTCGAAGCTGGTCACCAAGTAAAGTCGACCATGATAGGGATCATATTCCAGACTCGAGAGGCCACATTCGAAGCGCACGCTCTCATGATGGCTTGGATCGAACGTGTAGATATCACGAATCTCATCGACCAACACTAGGTTGCCCTGGTCACTAATTTCGTAGTGAGCCCCCACCAGCCGGCTGACATATTCGAAATCATCATGAGCCTGCCCCTGTTCACGAATCCCGAATAACAACAGGCCATCACCGCGTTCACCAGGAATTGTCGCAAGGCCCTCAATCTTGAAATAGGGAAAACCAATGGCGTGTTTAAGTTTGTTACGCAGCTCCAAAGAACCCTCAACGCCGTCCCGGGGATCGGGATCAACGACCTTCACCTTGTCGGGCTCTCCCAGCGGCCAGATCAACAAGTGATTGTAGGCGTTGAGCTCGTGGCTGGCAGCGTCGATACGATCAAAGCCCGTGGTGGCCAGTATATAACGTGCATCTGTGGTGAGAGCGAAGTCCTCATACTTGATAGCTTGCTTGATCAACGGCGTCGTGAAGTATTCCAAGGAGCTGTCATCGGGACCCTGTGACGTCATAGATAGAGCAAAAACCGCCGAACGTTCTTCGCCGGGGATTGGCTTGTCACTGGCCAAAATAAGCCGTTTGCCATCATAGAGCACGGCGGATACTTCCGCATTGGCCAGCTTGCCTTCCTCATCACGCAGGCCAGCAGGAAAGCAGTGGATGGTGCCCTCATAAAGAATGGTTGCATGGATCATGGATGATTCACTCCTTTTGTTGGAGCCGGCAATGCACAGTGATTCGTGCTCTTAACGGCTGAGATTAATAATGTAAAATAATGACAAGATCTTGCGCAGCTTTGACATCGTTTTCAGCGGCAATGGAGTAGACATCGACATTACCGCTTGAACTAAACATTATGTCATGGCTGCAATTGGTGTTTGCCGGTGCAATGCTTTCAACATCAAGTGGCAGGTGGCAAGCTTAGTACCCAGTCAAGTACCCCGAACGTCTCTGCGCCAATCCAGGCAAGAAAAACCACATAGATCACCAGCAAAGCAACACACTCCCGACGAGATAGAATCATTCGCGTACGCATCATCAAAAATAGCACCACCGTGGCGGCGGTGAGCGCTGCCATCATGGGGGCCGCAATGGAAAAGTTAATAGCGGCGGTGCCCGCTATTAAGACCCCGGCAGGAATGCACACCAGCAAATCGAAGGTGTTGCTGCCGAGTACGTTGGCAATACTCGTGATGCCTCGCCCATGGCGTGCAGCGCGAATCGACACGAAGGCATCCGGAATTGAGGTGCCTGCTGCCACCACCGTTATTCCCCAAAGAAAGCTCGGAGTGTCAAAAATATCGCCGAAATTGATGGCGGCCCGCACCAGTCCCTCCACGCCGATCACGATCACTACCAACGAAAGTGCCAATAGTCCCCACTCCCGAGCAAGATGGATATCGCGAGCGTCCTCATCGCCCTCGTGGTCAAGAGTATCTTGATATTGAACAAACAGGTAGAGACCGTAGAGAGCCACGGGAAGCAGTGCCAGAGGACGTGTTAACTCGCCGCGGATGGCACCGTCGGTGCTGGGCAGTGGCTGGTAAATAATCGCGAAAGAAAAGGTCAAAGTTAGCACCACCACCGCGATCATGTAGAACTGCGCTTCTTTATAGACCAGGTCACGGTTGGTCTGAAGCGGCTCGCGGCTAACCAATCCTGATAGAGCGGGAATTACCAATATGTTAAATAACGCTGAACCGACAATCGCGGCTACGCCGAGTTCGAACTCACCATGTACCAGGGTTGAGATCACCGTGGTCGAGAGCTCGGGAAAACTCGAACCAACTGCGACCACAACCGCACCTTGAACGATGTCGGGCAGCCGATAATAGCTCGCCAGCCGCTCACTGGCGCGCTCTAATAAGCCGCTACCGCGCCACACGATCGCGGTAGCCACCACCGCCACCAGCGTCCAGATCAGCACATCAGGCATGGATCTTCGTTTTCAATAGAATCGGCGAGACGCGCAGCTTGGCCACGAAGTTATTCTTTGGATATCCTTTCTCTACGTCTCGTTCAGGTTTGGTGCTCATAGATCTCTTCATTTTGCATAGACAGATGATGCTCCTACTGAATAGAGGAAAATTAGTGGCTCATGTTTTCGGTTTACCCTCGGGAAAGACCACATCGAAGCCTCGCGCATCGAGTTGACGAATATCGTTGGGGCACCCCTCGTCATCAAGTTCCACCAGCCCGATGCCACTGCCGTTCCAGAGCCGTTCGCCGGACTTAGCCCGGTCTGGGTCCCGTGGCGTAATTTCCATGCGTCGGCGTTTGGTGAGCCAGTTGAGCGGTGAACGAGGCGCATAGAGCCAGCGGTTGGCGCGGTCAAACCAGTCGAGCAAGGTGTCGGGAAAGGCATTTTTGACCCCGCTGGAGGTGACCTGCCAGAGCTTGGGGCCCTCATGACGATGGCGAATGCAGATGTCATATGCGAAGGAATAGTGCACGTCGCCCGAAAGAATGACGTAGTGCCCGGGCGTGCGGGAATGGCGGAAGATGTTGAGCATAACGCTCGCTGCCCCGCGGTGGGCCATCCAGTTCTCTGCGTCCACCATCAGTGGCTTGCCAGCCAAGGTGAAGAGTTTCTGGATCACTTCGATAAGCTTGACGCCGAACATCGGTGCCGGCGAGACGATCACCACGGAGGGTGCATCGAGAATCTGCTGCTGCAATTCTGAGAGGGCCTCCCAGTCCATCAGACCGGACGGCCACTTCGGATTGCGTTCGCTCCGCCAGCGCCGGGTGCGAGTATCCAGCATGATCAGCCTCGGCGTCCCGTCGACCTGCACCTCCCAGCCCTGGAAACGCAGCAACTGCTCAATCACGGCATCATGATTTTCTTCGTGCAGCCAGCCATCCCGGGCAGCCGCAGCTTCCAGCAATTCGGCGACAGCATCCAGCGGCTCAGCCAACCGGTTCGGATCATTGCCCCAGCCTTGGCAAAGCAGATAGGCTAACAGAGCGTTACCGATGATCCGCCGCGAGAAGGGATGGCCATAGGCCGTGCGCTCCCAATCGGCGGAGAGGTTCCAGTCATCGGTGATGTCGTGATCATCGAACATCATCAGCGAGGGCACGTGAGCCAGCAGACGAGCCCCGGCAGGAAGTCCCTGGACAAAGCGATCGATGATCGCCTGTTCTCGCTGGAACAGCATCGCCTTTTCCTCGTTCAGTGCCGGTTGGGCTACCTCGACCAATCGCCAGGGCACCGGTGACCAAACGAGCAAGTACATGGCAATGACCTCGGCGAAGGTCATCAAGTGATTATGGGCGTTGGCCGAGGTGAAGACCGGTTTGCGAACGCCACCGAAGAAGCGCTCACGCAGGTCGGCACTGCTCTTGACGTCCGGCAGCAGCGTCTCGCGGTGGTAATAAGTCGCCTTACTTAAGTAGAGTCCCTGGCTGTCGGTGACAGTGGCACCTTTCAGCGTCTCGTCGAAGAGACCCAGGCGATGGATCAGCGAGTGAATAGCAACCAGCATGGGGCCTGACACGTCGTCGGCATAAACCTGATCGCCAGTCATCAGCAGCCAGGCGGGCCAGGCTTCGGGCGTGTCTCGGCGCTCGGCCAGCCAATCATCGGCACGCACCAAACCGTCCGGACCGTCGTAGTGGGGGCGGCGGCAGGAGCCATGGAGTAGACGGCGATGATCGTCGGTGAGCACGAAGCAAGGATACTTCGCGCCCTCGTGCAGCAGGTGCGGCGCCCAGTCCTCAATGCCACTGTCGCCCTGATCGGTCGCAAGCGTCAGGTCGTAGTCGATGAGCACATTACTGGGCAAAGGGGTCTTGAGGGGCACGTCGATCAGGTGAAGCCAAGCATGGCGGCCCAGCGGCAAGCGCCTTACTTGCTTATCGTTCAAGCGCAACCGACGCGACGGATGTCCGCTCGGATGGAGCATCAGGCTGATATCAAGAGGCCGCGAACCTACCAACCAGAACACCATGCGATGCGGGGAAATACGCCTAAGCAATGGACCCGCGAGAACGTCTGGTAACGGTCCGTCTGGGTTGGCATCAAGCGTCATATAGCCCCCATGAAAATTTGGTCAGAAGGCCACGAGGCCACCCAGCTGGGCAAGCCCAAAGAGTCGAACTGCACAATCATGTCGGGCAGCAGTTTCTGATCGACCGTTATACCTCGCCACCCACCCTGGGCATGATCGTATTCCACCATCAACTCCTTCATTAGCGGCGCCTCGTACCGTTGATATTTACGCCCTCCATTCCGATGAGGACACCGCTCGCGGCTTTGAATTTCAAAATCTACTCATTGACCCTGTGGGCCGAGCATTCAACTTCATAGGTGAGAAGACCATCGTCACGTTCCAATTGCCTCTCCAATACTTGTCTCTTATAACGCACCTCAAGCCGATCGAAAATCACTTACAAAACGACGACATAGTTATACCGTACCGCCTCGCGGAGTTTTCGCCAATGCTGGTCGGCATGGAGCAGCCCCCAGCCTCACGGCCAGCAGCGGAGCTGATCGCCTCGGTTGGCGAGCAATGTGTAGTAAAAAAGAAGTCATGCCATAGAGGATGCCAGTTCGATGATGAACCGAGCATAAATGGAATCGTCAGCTTTGGGCAAGATTCTTCCAGGCAACGTGGCTTTGTCGATGATATTTCTATCCGCAAGAAAGACCGACATTCGGTGGGCGGGATTACTGGTTGGCAAGAAACGGATGCACTAAACTCGGCGCTTTCTTCGAAACGACTGACGGAAATGCTATTGCCAAACCTACCCACACGCACACCACTGGATTGGGCGCTGTTACTGTATCTGTCGCTGGCCTGGGGGCTGGCGTTCATGCTGATCGCGCTAGCGCTGCCGTCGTTTCCGCCGCTAACGTTGGTGGCAGTGCGGCTAAGTCTCGGAGCATTGACTCTGTATATCATCATGCGCGCCGCAGGCTTGCGGCTACCGATTAATAAAGGCTGGTGGCAGCGCTTCGCTACCTTGGCACTGCTTGGCAATGTGGTGCCGTTTTCGCTGATTTCCTGGGGCGAGCTGTACGTCTCCAGTAGCCTGGCTGGCATTCTGATGGCCTTGATGCCAATCAACGTGATGATCCTGGCGCATTTCTTTATTGCCAACGAGCCGATATCGGTGCGCAAGGCTACGGGATTTATACTTGGCTTTCTCGGTGTACTAATACTGGTAGGTAGCGAGGCACTGTCCAATCTCGGGGGTGATACCTTCTGGGCCCAGTTGGCGATTATCGCAGCCACGATCTGCTATTCGGTCAATAGTATCTACACCAAACGACTACCGAAGCTATCGGTGCTGGTGGCAGGCACTGGTACGCTTGTTGCCGGAAGCCTGATGCTGTGGCCGGTGGCGTTGATGGTGGATCGCCCCTGGACACTGGAGATCAATTGGCTCCCACTAGGTGCCGTGGTGATACTCGGGGTTTTCTCATCAGGGCTGGCCAATTGGGTCTACTTTACCATCGTGCTGCGTCAGGGTCCGAGCTTTCTTTCCATGATCAACTACATCATACCGGTGATTGCATTTGCCGCTGGCGTCACCTTTCTGGGCGAAGCCGCCACCGCTGACCGTTATGTTGCCCTGGTGATGATTCTGCTGGGCATTGCCATCAGCCAACGCCGACTGGCCTGATACCGCATTATTCTTGTACAAATAGTGGCTTTTTCTTGTGTATTGTATAAGTATTGGGCTTAGTAGTTTTCTAAAGCGTTTGTCGAGAGAGAGGTTGTCCCATGAAATTACTTTCGGGTTGTCAGGCAAGCCAAGGTAAGATAATTCAATCGTTTTCAGCTGTATTCGGGGTGGCATTGATGCTGCTTTTTATAGGCAGCAGCGCCCAGGCCGCGGACTGGCAAGCGCATGAGATGCGGCGGTTGCATTCCAGTGACACCGTCAATCTTGAAACCCTGATTGATAACCGTCCTGTACTAATGATTAATACCGCCAGCCGCTGTGGTTTCACCGGCCAGTTTGAAGGGCTGGAAGCGCTTCACCAGCGCTACGGCGCGCAAGGATTAGCCCTCGTTGGGTTTTCATCCAATGATTTTAATCAGGAAATTGATGAAGAAGGTGCTGCGGATGTCTGTTTCGTCAACTTTGGCGTGACCTTTGATATGTTGGCGCCCATACATGTGCGTGGCGAGAACGCGCATCCGGTGTTTGCCGAACTGGCGCGTCAGTCTGAAGCCCCGCGCTGGAATTTCACCAAGTATCTGGTCTCCGCCGATGGCGAGGTAGTGGCGCACTTTCCCTCCAATGTACGCCCGGAATCACGCGAAATACGCCAAGCGATAGAAAGCTTGCTATAACGCGGTGACAGAAAGGTAAGCATTGAATCAGGCCTTACGCCAATACCTGAAAGAGCATGATATTCACGAACTGAATTAAGCAGGGAACCAGGGAAGATTAGAGCATGACCATGTTAACTGCATCGTGCCCAACCAACAGAACCGTAGGGCGACTAATCCCCTTAAAAGCATTGTTTAGGCCAAGAGTTCACCTGAGTGGGCTCTTGGCTGTCAGACGCCCAGGCTGCTACCGAGCGGGAGACGAGGCCTTCACGGGTCGGCATTCCTTGCCATGACACTGGTGGTTGCTTTTGGCCAAGTTGTCGTGTCATGAGTCTGCCATAACACGAAAATAATAGCGCAAAAAAAGATTTACACTTTTGCGCAAGCAGGGGTCAGTCCGCTTGGCTATCGTGGTTGTTCAAAAGTACAGCTATCAGATCCGCGTAAGCCTGTTCAGACTTTTTTGCTTCCTTGTTTGCACCTTCAATAGCCCGATCAATGTCATTGTTCGCTTTTATCAGCTCTCTCTGGATTGTCTTTTCAATGTAAAGATGCCCCGAGTAATCGCCTTCCGGCAAGGCCTTGAGTGCTTCTCTCACTTCGTGGCGAAGACGCTCTGCCAATTTACGAGCCTGTTCTTCATCAAGGCGTTTCTTCCGAACCTTGTATACCGCTGATGCAAGCTTCTGGGCGGCTATCAGAATATCACTGGAATGCGCCATCGCTTGCGGCAAGCTGATAACGGCGTTGCTAGATGCATTGGTACGCATATATTTCCCCGTTTGCTTAAATCGCTCGGTTTGACGGAGTAATAATGCTCAGCAATTCCTTGTAAGCGCCCTGTGATTTTTCCGTTTCCTCATCAGCGCTTTCCACTGCCTTGTCGAGTTTTTTCAATGCTTTCAGTACATCCTTCTGGACATCTTCAAAACGGCGCATCTCCGGTGCCACCCGTTTTTCCAGGCGGGCCTCAAAGGCGTCATTGGCATCTTTTTGAAGCGCCCTTGCGGCCTTCTCAGCTTCATCTTCTTCAACACGGTTTTTTTCAAGCTTTTTTGCTGCCGAGGCCAGGGTTTTGGCCGCTTCCAGGATATCGTCCACTCGCGGGGTGATCTCTTCCAGGGACAATACGCGATACCCGTGATCGTCAACGGACGCCGAGTGACTGCCAGTGCCATCAACAGTGGCTTTAGATTCAATATGACTTTTTACGCTGGCATCAAGGCCAACGTCATGTTCATGCAAATCATTCATCAGAGTTTGCTCTCCCGTGTACATAAAGGGTTCTTACGGGCGTGTCTGACATCGCCCATTGTATATTAATCCTGCAATCAAACAGGTGGGTCAAAATACCTTCTGTTTCACGGCTATAGGCAGCCGTAGGATATATAAATGATTATCGTGTTAATATACCAGTTCGTAATATATGAAGTTTTTCGTTGGCATGAAGTCGCCGTCCTGTTCCAAGGGAGCGTTGATGATTAAGGTGGGATCCCACGTTCTCGTGGATCGCTCTCTGGAATCTGTCCATGGCGACATCATCATCGTCTGCCTGAAGTTTGAAAGTCAGGGAGGATATTCATGGCAGCCCACGCAGACATTTCCTTCGTTACGGTACGACGCCGATTTGATTTTCGTAGCATCGAAGTTGGACGCTGGGTAACGTCGGCTGAGCGCGATCGTGCCGCCGGTCGTTTTCTTCACGCACTGGAAGATTTAATGACGGTACTTCAGGGCCCAGAACACCTGGTGTCACTTCGTGGCACGCTGGGACTGCAATATGGCATCGGAGGCCGGCCGGGCGTGTCCGCGCATTATTTACCTGCAAGCCGGCAGTTAGCTCTGGCTAAAAATGCCGGTGCCGGAAGCCTGGCCCATGAAGTGGTCCCACGCGTTTGATCACTATATGAGTGCGAAAGCCTTTCGTCATGCTGCCCCTTTTCAGTTCGCCTCCAGTGCCTGGCTAGAAGGGGCGCTGCAAAAGCCCCACACGCTGAATCAGCAGCTGGCTGATTGCCTTAAAGCAGTCTTTCTCACAGATGATGGCACTGGACCCAGTAAGCTTTTTGAAGCATCACAGAAAGCCGACAACCAGTTAAAAGTGCTGTATTACGCCAGGCCTGAGGAGCTGTGTGCCCGGGCATTTGAAGCATTTGTTGAAGATTGCCAGCCCGGTAACCATTTTCTGGTAAATGGCACGATCCACTCCGATGAAGCTCACGCAGGTCTATATCCTCAGGGTTGGCAGCGTCAGCAAATTAGTGAGGCTTTCGAAAGTTATTTCTCAGCACTTGGAGAAGCTCTCTACCGGGAACAGGAAAAAACCAGATGAAGCCCTCTATTTATGCGCTGGTCGATTTCAATAACCAGGCGTCAACACATATAAGTGGGTAAAGAGACCTTGTCGGCTATCAACGAGTGCCCGCTCCCGCTCTCTTCATGTCAATGAAAGCACCGCCGAGTGGTGCCAAAAACGCCTACCTTAAACAGGTAACTTCACTTCAGGCACTGATAGGCTATTCAGTGGTCCGGATCGTGAAATATGCAGGGTCAAAATAGCGGCCATGATTGTCGCCTCTCTAAAGCCATTAGCTTTACTTTTCCACTGGAGGTTTTGGACCACTTTTTTTGCGGTCGCGATCTTTACGGCGTTGACGTGCCAGTGCATTACCATTAGCTAATTGAACTAAGAACTCAACTTCGGCTTCACTTAAAGGGTGGTATTTGCGTTGAGACATAGCGACCAACTCCTAAGGGTAAAACTCAACATTACCTTTCCCACATGACGCTTTAGTGAAAGAAAACTGATACCTGAATCCGTGATGGCGGCGCCGATACTTTCCCTATCAACGCCAGCGAGAATTTTTTGATCACCGATACCGCCTCAATCGACCGACACATGCCTGCTAGGGCCTACTTTTTTGCGTCGGTCAGCGTCGACGGCCTGTTTGGTCATGCATCTCCACTGGCCGGGTACGGTTATTCCGGTTAACGGTATCCGTTAGCCCGCTACTTGGCTATCGCTTTGGAAATACTCGTGGGTCGAATGCGTCTTGTCATGCTGGATGACCGCCTCTAGCGCTTTATTCAGGCGGGTCCACCAGCTTTCCCGCTCATATGCCGGTCGAGCAGCAGTTAACCATCGCGATCAGCGGTACGCTCCACCAGGCGCATCAAGCGCTTGACCACATACCGCGCTAATGGCGATGCCTTGTCGTCAACCGAGTAGCGCAAGGCTTAACAACGCAAAGGCGTAGCCCATGGCGGCACCGGCTAATACGTCGCTTACATAGTGCAGACCAAGCCCCACGCGGGAAATGGCAATCAGCAGCGCTAACGGCATCACCACTGGCAAAAGCCAAGGCGAATGAGCCGCGACCAACACGCTAAACATCACCGCGTGCATGGTATGGCCACTGGGAAAGCTGTAGCGGTCGCGGGCGGGTTCACTGCATTGGATGCCATGGCGATAGGTGATAAACGGGCGCTCACGGCATAGTCGTGTTTTCACCAAGCGGTAGGCAAAAACGGCGAGCAGCGCGGTGAGCGTGTATTGCATCAAACGCATGCCGCCTTCGGGCAGCAAAAATGGCTGGGCTAAAATCAGCGCCACCCATACCGGCCAATCACCGAGCCGGCTAGCGGCTTGCAGCGTGACCCGCCAGGGTCGATAGGCCGAGTAGCGCGTGATGCGTTGACAGAATTGCCATTCAAGCAAATCAAGACGATCAAATACGGCAAGAGGACGCGGGCGCATGATAAGTCTCCTGGGCTTGATGAAGATACGTAAGAAGTTGCCGGGCAATGCCCGACCAGTTTTGTTCCAGCGCGCGAAGACGCGCCAAGCGGCCGAAACGGGCGTAGTCGGCGGGACGTTGACACAGCGCTACCGCCGCTTGGCGAAAGCCTTCGCTATCACCCTGGAGAATGGTCAGGCCGTTGTGGCCACTTTGAATCAGCTCGGCGCTAGCGGCGTGTTGATACGCCACCACGGCTAAACCGCTGGCCATGGCTTCTGTCACCACGTTGCCCCAGGTTTCCGATAGCGAGGGAAAGAGAAAAAGATCGGCACTGGCATAGTGTCGGCTGAGTGCCTCGGGCGGCAGAAACCCGGTGAAGTGGGCATCGGGAAGCGCTTTTTGCAGCTGGGCACGCCCGGGGCCATCGCCGACGATGATTTGCGCCATATCCGGGCGTGCGCTGCGCATGGCATGGAAGGTTTCCTGGAGTAGCGCTAAGTTTTTTTCCGCGGCGAGGCGGCCAACGTAAAGCGCCACCGGCTGGTGGTCGTTCACGCCCCACCGATGGCGGAGGCTGGCGTCGCGCCGCTCAGGAGAGAACATATCACCATCGATGCCGCGTGCGAGCACGTGGACGTTACCAATACCGCTGCTGCGTAAGGTATCGGCTTGTGCCGGGGTGGGCACCAGCGTCAGCGCGCAACCGTTATGAAAGTAGCGTAGATAGCGCCTTGTGGTCGCGGCCAAAAAGCCAAGGCCATAACTGTGGCAGTAGTGATCAAAATTGGTATGCCAGCCTGCGACTAACGGGATGTGCAGTGCCAAAGCGGCTTGGCGTGCCGCCCACCCTAGCGGCCCTTGCGTGGCCAGGTAAATCACATCGGGACGCCGAGTGAGAAAAAAACGCCGCATTCGCGCCGGGGTGGTCAGGCCAATCTGCACGTCACGATAGCCTGGTAGCGGTAACCGCGAAACGTGGAGCTCTGTGTGGATGGCTCCTGTTTGTCCAACGGCGGTGTTTCGCGGCTTCGGGCGAATCAGATCAATCGTCACGCCTTGGCACGCCAGCTCATGGCTTAAGCGGCGCAGTGTATGCGCGACACCGTTGATCTCCGGTGCCCAGGTTTCACTGACAATACATAGCCGCATCGCGACGCCACCCTTATGTTTAACATGTGGCCATCTTGTCGAGCCGCGATGACATTGCCACGACAGCAATGTGAATAAGAGATGACAACTGATCGGGTGAGTTAAACTGATACGATGCCCAATATTTTCGTTGCTCCCTGTTAAAAGACCTCACCGGCACGCTACCGACAGCAACGGCGTTACCTTTTTGCCGCCGACTATTTTGACCGTTAAGCGCCATTTGAATGTTGTGACGGCTCACCGATGTGAGAAGCGTCACTAAGCTGTCACGGGACTGACCCGTGACTGTCATCTCGCATTGTCAAGATAAGGGCGTTTAAAGCCCATTCTTTGTAACAATGGTTAGGTGACACTATGCATACGCTTTCTCTGCCACGTACGCTGCTCAGCACTGCTGTGGTGAGCGCTTTTGCTCTTGCAACGCTTCATGCTCACGCTGACTTATCCAGCCGCTACAGCGACCACGACGGCGATTTGGTTGCCGATGTGCCCACCGATGAATCGCAGTGGCAAGACCCAGATACTCTCGTATTTGCCTACACGCCGGTTGAAGACCCCGCTGTTTATGCTGGCGTATGGTCTGACTTTCTGGAGCATCTGAGCACGGTAACCGGCAAAGAGGTGCAGTTCTTTCCCGTACAGTCCAACGCTGCGCAGTTGGAAGCGCTACGCGCGGGCCGTTTGCACGTAGCGGGGTTTAATACCGGTAGCACGCCAGTGGCCGTTAACTGCGGTGGCTTTCGTCCCTTTACCATGATGGCCGCTGAAGACGGTAGCTTTGGTTACGAAATGGAGATCATCACGTACCCGGGTAGCGGTATTGAATCCGTTGAAGACCTGCAGGGTCGTCAGTTGGCATTTACTGCTGAGACCTCTAACTCGGGCTTTCGCGCACCCTCTGCGCTGCTGCGCTCAGAGTACGGCATGGAAGCGGACGAAGACTTTGAAACGGCGTTTTCGGGCTCACACGATAATTCTATCTTAGGGGTAGTCAACAAAGACTACGAAGCCGCTGCCATCGCCAACTCTGTAGTTCACCGAATGTTGGCGCGTGACGTCGTGGGAGAAGAGGATTATGAGGTTATCTATACCTCCGATACTTTCCCCACCACTGCTTATGGCACAGCCCATAACCTGGCACCCGATCTAGCAGAGAGCATACAAAACGCCTTCTTTAGCTACGATTGGGAAGGCACAGCCCTTGAAGCAGAATTCGCTAACTCTGGTGAAGCACAGTTCATTCCAATCACCTATGAAGACAACTGGGCCGTTATTCGCGCCATCGCCAACGCTACCGGCGCGACGTACGACTGCGACTGATCACTTGGCCCTTTTTTATACAGCCGGGAGGGTGCCCCTTCCGGCTGTTACGTTATGCCTATGAGGTAACACCATGTTGACACTAAGCGGCGTGGATAAACGCTACCCGACGGGTGACCGTGCGCTGAGCAATATTGAATTAATGCTACCCAAAGGCCAGGTAATGGCGCTAATCGGGCCTTCCGGCGCGGGTAAAAGCACGCTAATTCGCTGCGTTAACCGGTTAGTTGAGCCTACCCAGGGCAGCATTCGTTTAGGTGACGACGAGCTGACCCGGCTGTCAGGCCGTAAGCTGCGCCAGGCGAGACGATCAATGGGCATGATCTTTCAGGAGTATGCCCTGGTCGACCGCCTAACGGTGATGGAAAACGTGCTTTCCGGGCACCTGGGCTACGTGGGGTTCTGGCGCAGTTTTCTTCGCCGCTATCCCCAGGCGGCGGTCACCGAGGCCTTTCGTCTGCTGGAAAGGGTCGGCTTGGAGCACGCTATTGATAAGCGCGCCGATGCGCTATCTGGCGGCCAGCGCCAGCGGGTGGGCATTGCTCGCGCGCTACTGCAAAGTCCCCAACTGCTATTGGTCGACGAGCCCACCGCCAGCCTCGACCCCAAAACCTCGCGCCAAATCATGCGCTTGATTCGTGAGCTATGCGCCGAGCGCGGGCTGGCCGCCATCATTAATATTCACGATGTGGCCCTGGCGAAGCAGTTCGCGGACCGTATCGTAGGCCTAAGTGCGGGAGAAATTGTGTTTGACGGCCATCCGGATGAGCTCAACCCCGAGACGCTGACGACCATTTATGGCGAAGAAGATTGGGAGACGACCCCCGAGCCTCAGGATGACGACAAAGAAACAGCGGCGCATACGCCACCGCTGCTTCAGGGGGTTGAGCGCATGACCGTGGGAGGTGCGTCGTGAAAAACCCGACGGAATATCTGGTTGAACAGCGCCAGCAGCAGGCACGCCAAGGCCACTGGCGGCGGTTGCCGCTGATTCACAGCCCACGGCTGCGCTGGGGGCTGGTGGTGGGCGGTGTGATCTATTTAGCGATGGCGCTGGCCTCCATCGAAGTGAACTGGGCACGCGTGGCGGAAGGAGCTGTTCGGGGTCTCAACTTCCTGGGAGCGTTTCTCCAGCCCGATTTTGTTAGCCGCCAAGGCGACATTATCGACGGCGTACTGGAAAGCCTGACCATGACGCTAACGTCGACCGTTCTTGGGGTGCTGCTGGCAATCCCCGTGGGCCTGGGGGCGGCGCGTAATATTGCCCCCCTGCCCGTTTATTTTTTATGTCGCGCCATCATCACCGTGTCGCGGACCTTTCAAGAAGTGATTATCGCCATTTTATTTGTGGTGATGTTCGGCTTTGGCCCGCTGGCGGGGATGATCACGCTGGCATTTGCCACCATCGGTTTTATGGCCAAGCTCTTGGCGGAGGATATTGAAGACCTGGACTGGCGTCAGGTAGAGGCCGTGCGAGCCACCGGCGCCAGCTGGTGGCAAACCATGAACCATTCGGTACAGCCCCAGGTAATGCCGCGTTTAATTGGGCTGTCGATGTATCGTCTGGATATTAACTTCCGCGAGTCAGCGGTGATTGGCATTGTGGGGGCAGGCGGAATCGGCGCCACGCTGAATACGTCAATCAGCCGCTACGAATACGACACTTCGGCCGCTATTTTGCTGATTATCATCGCGATCGTGCTGTTTAGCGAATACGCCTCTAGTCATGTCCGTCGCTGGACCCAGTAATGCATGCGCCAGTAACCCCGGGAGTTTCTGAATGCCTGTTTCAACCTCACCCAAAGGCCAGCCGGTGTGGCGGTTGCGCACCCCCCGTGCCCAGTGGCTGCAATACCTAGCGTGGCTGGTCGGTATTAGCCTGTTTTTACTCTGCTGGAAAGTCATCTCCGATAACACCATGTGGGTGTTTGTCGAAGACGCCGGGCGCCAGGGGGCCGACCTGATAAGCCGTATGACGCCGCCCGAGTGGAGCTATGCCAATGTGCTGTGGAAGCCCATGTGGGACACCATCAATATTGCCACGCTGGGTACTGTACTGGGCATTATGATGGCGTTTCCGGTAGCGTTTCTTGCCGCCCGCAATACCACGCCGCATCCCGTGGTGCGCAGTGTCGCCCTAGTGGTGATTGTGGCGTCACGCTCGATCAACTCGCTGATCTGGGCGATGTTGCTGGTCACTATTCTTGGCCCTGGTGTGCTGGCGGGCATTATTGCGATTGCCCTGCGCTCGATAGGCTTTGTCGGCAAACTGCTCTACGAATCGATTGAAGAAATCCACCCCACCCCGGTTGAGGCGATAAGCGCCACCGGTGCCAGCCGCATGCAGGTGATGAGCTACGGCGTGCTGCCCCAGGTGATGCCGGCGTTTGCGGGCATCAGTGTCTATCGCTGGGACATTAACATTCGCGAATCGACGGTACTGGGGTTAGTGGGCGCAGGGGGTGTCGGTCTGCAGCTGAACGCCTCGATCAACAGCCTGGCTTGGGACCAGGTGAGCGTCATTTTTTTGATGATTTTCGTCACCGTGCTGGTGTCAGAGTGGATTTCGGCGCGCGTCCGCCACGCGATTATTTGATGTCAAAGGAGCCAACGATGCGCTTTCCCGACGCGGCAATCACCACTATTGATTTACTCCGCCATGGTGAGCCGGTGGGCGGCCGAATGCTGCGCGGCACCACCGACCACCCGCTAAGCGAGATCGGTTGGCAGCAGGCGACCCACGCAGTGATGCGTCAAAAGATAGACGGCCATTTGCCCTACGACGCCATTATCACCTCGCCGCTTTTGCGCTGCCGCGAGTTTGCCCTATGGCTTGGCGAGGAATTCGACGTGCCCGTGCAAGTCGAAGACGACCTCGCCGAGCTGTACTTGGGCCAGTGGGAAGGCAAAACCCATGCTCAAGTCGCTGCTGAAGAAGGTACCGGGAAGATGGCGGCGTTTTGGCATGACCCCAGCCGCGTTTCGCCTCCGGGTGGCGAAACGTTGCAGGCCTTCGATGCACGCTTAGCCGAGGTCTGGGAGCAGTTGCTGACCCATCCACCAGGCCACCATATATTAGTGGTAACCCATTTGTTTGTGTGCAATGGCCTGCTGCGCCAAGTCTTAAAGCAGCCGCTTTCACGGACGCTGGTAATGGATTTGCCCTACGCAGCGATAAGCCGTATTCGCCACGAGCGCCATGCGCTAGGAGAAACCTCTCTGGTGGCGTGGATTGGGCGATAGTCTTTGTTGGGGCCAGAAACGGTCGTACGAATTAGCTTGCCTCGTATCACGCCGCGTAACCTCAACTGGCGCATCAGGCGAGCGACGGTGCAGCGAGCCACCGGAATACCCTCTCGGCGCAGTTGACGCCAGACTTTACGGATGCCCGTAGACGCCAGAGTTCTCGTCCCACACGTGCTGGATTGTTGCGAAAAAGAGTCGCCACAATAGCCTTGTCAACGACCTCCATGAAGGGACAGCCTGGGGGAAGGCTAGATGGCGTGATTAAGGATTATTCTCAGCGATTTATGACGCCTATTCAGCCCTCCACGCTCCGGGCGTCGATATTATTCACACTGAACCGAATCTATGATGCCCATGGCCAACCACCTCACTTCCATTCGCTACCTTTTGACCGATGTGGACGATACGCTCACCACAGATGGCCAACTCCTGCCCGAGACACTTTCAGCACTATATCGCCTAAATGACGCCGGTATTGAGGTAATCCCGGTCACGGGCGCGTGTGCGGGGTGGTGCGATCAGATGATCCGGCTCTGGCCCGTGCCTGCCGTCATCGGTGAAAACGGTGCCTTTTATTTCGAGCGCGACCGTACCGGTAAGGTCGAATACCATAGCTGGGATACACCGGAAGTAAGGTTTGCCAGCCAACAACGATTGCTAAGTATCGCTGAAGACGCTATGGCACGTGTACCCGCGCTCAGATTAGCAAAAGATCAATCCTACCGGCTGTCCGATGTCGCGCTCGATCACGGGCAGGATGTACACGGCATATCGGCTGTAGACATTGACAGAACATTGGCCACGTTCCATAAAGCTGGGGCGAATGCACGCGCTAGCTCCATTCATATCAATGCCTGGTTCGGTGACTATAGCAAGCAAGCAATGACGCATCGTCTTTTACAGTACAAATACGACTTAAACGAACTTTCCATTCAACGACATGTCGCTTTTGTCGGCGACTCTCCTAACGATGAGTCCCTGTTTGCTTACCTGACACATACTTTCGGCGTCGCCAATATTGGCCGATGGTTAGACAGAATGACCCATCATCCTCGCTATCTTCTCGCACAAAGCGGGGGAGTCGGCTTTAACGAGCTTGCGACTTTGTTATTGCAAGCGCAAAGGCTTGCAAATTGACAATCCGCCTTTTCCCGCAGGAATCTCAATTGGTTGTCATCGAACAAATCACCCCCGGGACGCCGCACAGGGAGGCATCTCAATCATGACCTGGCCCGGGCCTTACAAAAGGGTCCAGGCATGGAACATCAAGCCTGTAACGAAGGCTCCCCCCAACGAGATCGCGATGTACAGCGCGAAAACCCGGAATTTGACCAGCGCCCACACGGCAATGGCAGCGGGAAGCGAAGTCACACCGCCGGCAATCAGGAAGGCCATGCCCGCACCTGCCTGCATACCTTGGTCAATCAGTGTGCCGATCAGTGGCAGTGCAGCATAACCGTTGAAATAGGCCGGCACCCCGACCAGCGTTGCAATGGCAATGGGCGCAAGACCGTTGCCTCCAAGCGCCTGCGTCACCAGTTCAGCAGGCACATAGGCCAACATCAGGCTTTCCAGCAGGAAGGCCAGCGACAACCATTTCAGAAGAAAGAGGAAGGTCTTGACTCCCTCGGTGCGAAACTTGGCCACACGAACGGGATCTTGCCAGAACCGCCAAACCGGGGGCTTTGGGTTTCGCACTTTTGCACCGCCGCAGCCGCCATTCCCAATATCATCACGCAGCGGATCAGTCAGCCCGCCCGCGCGGATCAGCAGATGCACGATCGTGCCCCCGAGCACCCCCATGCCAACCGCGATAAGCGTCTTGGCGATGGCGAATTCGAACCCCAATACCCCTGTCGTCAGGACGAACATGGCCGGGTCCATCAACGGCGAGGCTAACCAGAATGCCATAACCGGAGCCAGCGGAACGCCAATGGCAAGGAAGGCGGCGATCAGGGGGATCACCCCACAAGAGCAGAACGGCGACAACCCACCTGCCAGCGCCCCCATCATTATCATCATGGCAGGTGCCCCCGTGAAAGCGCGGGCGATCAGGTTGTCGGCCCCGGTTGCACCTGCCCATGCAGCGATCAGGATCGAGGCGCCCAGAAAGGGTGCGATCGAGATGAGTGCGCTTATCACCATGGCCACAGAGGGGGCAACCTGCCCCGTGTCAAACAAGGCAAGGGCCATCAGAATCATCACAAAGGCCAACCAAGGACGTTCCTTGTTCCAGATGTGCTGCAAAATCACGCCAAGCGCGCCCGGTTGCGGAAGAGTCTGATTTTTCATATCTACATCTCTAGTTTAATAGTTATTTTAGTCAGCCATTTTCAGGCATTCAGATTCAACGCAGGCACCCCTGTGCAGCATTCGCTCATCAGGAAGTCAAGCACCTCACGCAACGCGCCCGTGTCGGCAACATTCTGCACCTCACGTCCATTACGGGTTTGCAGGACCAATCCCGCCTGTTTCAAGTTCCGCAAGTGGTGTGCAAGCGTAGAGGCTGGCATATCCAGATGTTCGGCAATTTCACCTACCAGCAAACCCTCCGGTCCAGCGCGAACCAGCAAACGGAACAGTGTAAGTCTGGCAGGATGTCCCAGGGCTGAGAGCGCGGCAGCTGCATGGTCTGTTTTTACAGTCATACGATTCAATATAACTAATTTTATAGTTGTGTAAAGAGATTTGCTGCTGAGGATGTTTAAAAACAGCAATGACAAGAAGGCTGCTACCTGGCGACAGAACCGACGGCGCAGTTGAGATCACTCACGCTTTACCCATGGCGTGTAACGTTACGCTTTCACATCCAACGCGTTATCCAATGCTTACGGTGCCATATACCGCTAATCGGCGACTTCGCTGTCATTGAAGGTGACTAGAGCATCCGAACGGGGATATATACCTAGCACAATTCATGTTCGTTGCCAGCCTCACCGTAACAGTCGTGATAGCGAAACCGATAGAGAAAGGTCGGAACCAGCTCCAGGGAAACCCCTTCCCAGAAACGCCGACAGGTTGCTGAAGCTTCTTCCTCACCTCTGCGTGGGCTTTCTGTATAACTTTTCTATTCTTCACGATCTAACATTATTGCCCCCTAACTGAGCAACATCGTAGTTTTTACCAGCATTTTAAGCATATAAGAAGACAAATCCCACTCTTCGCAATAAAAAAGGCCCATATCCAGTGTATTAAATAATTCAACAAAGG
Source organism: Vreelandella vilamensis (assembly GCF_031451755.1). Lineage (NCBI taxonomy): Bacteria > Pseudomonadati > Pseudomonadota > Gammaproteobacteria > Oceanospirillales > Halomonadaceae > Vreelandella > Vreelandella vilamensis. Next base: position 27,137 of record NZ_JARWAN010000003.1, read on the forward strand.
GTAATTAATCATACGTTAATATATATTTGAATTTTTTTTGTACAACATATTGCGGCAGGGTTTTCTATAGTCTAATTTGATTAATGTTATTCATTAATGAACTCCTGAATAACCTTTGTGGAAGGCAATCTGTCGGCAGCACACCGTGTGCCTGTACTTACTGGTTTGATCAAGCAAATCCTCCAATAAGTGCGCGAGTAGGTCAGAAGCAAGTATACGGTGACTGCTTGCACCATTTAACGCCGCTGGAGAACAACTCATGGAACTTGAAGCTTTATCCTTGGGACAGTATTCATTTGTTCAGAATGGCTATTCGTTTGGCTTTGCCGTGATGGCAGCCGCTACGCTGTTTTTCTGGTTAATGAAGTCTGAAATCGCCCCTGCCTACCGCCTGGCCGTCACTATCACGGGCTTGGTAACGGCAGTGGCGGCTTATCACTACCTGCAGATCATGCTGTCGTGGAATGCTGCTGTTGACATCACTTCAGGCGAGGTTATTGCAACCGGCAAGCCCTTTAACCAGGCTTATCGCTACGTAGATTGGCTATTGACCGTTCCCCTTCTGCTCGTTGAGCTGATCCTGGTCATGCGCCTGTCGAAATCAGACACCATCAAGAAGTCGACCGTGCTGGGTGGTGCTGCCGCCTTAATGATTATCCTGGGTTACCCAGGTGAAGTATCAAGTGTCGGCGGTTTGCGCTTTGTCTTTTGGGTGCTGTCGATGATTCCGTTCGTCTATATCGTTTACCAGCTGGTGGTTGGCTTGAAAGAGTCGATTTCCAAGCAGCCGGAAAGCGTTCAGAACTTGGTTCAGATTTCGATCTACCTGGTCATTGGGTCCTGGTTATTCTATCCGATTGTTTACCTCTTCCCGCTGGTGGGCCTGACCGGTGGTGCCGCCATCACAGCTGTTGAAATTGGCTATACCGTTGCCGACATCGTCGCCAAGGCCGTCTTCGGGGTATTCATCTTCTTTATTGCGATGCGCAAGTCGCAGGCCGAAAGTGAAGAAGCCAACAACGAAACCGCTGTTGCCACACCGGCAGACGAAGATAGCGTCGAAGGTGAAGAGACATCGAAATTTTTGTAAATCTCGACCGTCCATTATAGGAGTTTTCTGGCCAGGGAAGGCCACGAGCAAAAGGATGTTGGTATGGCCACTGCAACTTGCAATCAAAATGCCACTTTCAATGACATGGGTGATACAGGCACATCGGTATACCGGTCTTGCCATGCCCCTGCCATTGAAAGTGTCAATGACGACGCCAATGACGACAGTACTATACCTGCTCGGGCAGCGTGTGAAAGTTCGCAACACGACGATGACATCACCCGTCAATTGGCACAGGTTGATGCTTTGATGCGTACCAGCCTCAAGGCACCTGCCGATTGGCCCGCCACCGCTGCCAGTCTTTATCATCTCTCAACCCGAGGTAACCAGCTACGCGCTCGCCTGGCGCTGCTGAGCGGCGCCGCTTATGGAGCTCCATCGCAACATTGCATTGCGGCGGCAGCAGCCTCGGAACTGATTCACAATGCATCCCTTGTGCATGATGATCTGTGCGACGGCGATGCGCAGCGCCGCGGCCAGCCTTCCGTATGGCGGCGCGATAATCCCAACGTCGCGCTATGTAGCGGCGATTTGCTGTTAACCGCCGCCTTTCAGGCGGCCATGCAAAGTGATACACCGGCCCATTGCCTCGCACTTTTGCAGCTGCTGACTGACCGAACCAGCCGGGTTATTGCTGGCCAAAGCATTGAAGTGGCTGATACAGCCCGCCCTGATCGGCAGTGTGCCACCAGTACGATAGACAATAATTCGCAATTTGCTCAGGCCAGGCGTATCAGCCTTGGCGTTTACCTTGAGGCCACACTGGCCAAAACTGCTCCATTCATTGCCCTGCCTCTGGAGGCCGGCGCCCTGGGTGGCCGCCTAAGTAACGACCAACACCGCCATATTCGTCGCTTTGCCGAAGCGGTTGGATTGGCTTACCAGATCATTGATGACCTGGATGACGTTGACCTAAGCGCAGTGGATCACTGTCAGCCACAGACGTTTCATGCTTACCACGCTTGGCCACAGCACTGGCCATTTTTCACTCATCAGTTGCCTGACCCTGCCTGGCACACTCTGCAGCGCTGCATTCGCCATGCGTCTGCGGCACTAACACGCGCGGAACACCTGGTTAGCCATTTTCCTGAGCAATTGGGCGCTGCCCTATTAACCATCCTGGCCAGATTACGTGACCAGCTTCAAGCACATCGCCAGGCGATGCCGCCCTCACATTAGCCGAAGGAATCGCTCCGATGACTGTTATTGCGCCTCTTGAGCCCCAGGATTCTGTCTCTCATCCTCACCATGAACGCCGCCGCGCAGTGGTGATTGGATCAGGCTTTGGTGGCCTAGCGGTAGCGTTGCGCTTACTGTCTGACGGCTGGCAAGTCGAGCTACTGGAGCGGCATGGCGACCTCGGTGGCCGGGCTCGCGTTTTTCATCTTGAAGGGGTGGCTTTCGATGCAGGCCCCACCGTGATTACCGCTCCCTTTCTGTTTGAAGAGTTGTTTGAGCGCTTCGGTGAACGTCTTGACGATTACGTAACGCTCTTACCGGTGGAGCCTTTCTATCGCATGGATTACGCCGATGGCAGCTACTTTGATTATAAAAGCAGCATTGACGACACCATGGCAGAAATCGAGCGTTTAGCGCCGGGAACCAGCCACCGCTATACCGACTTCCTTGCCGCCACCGAAAAAATGTACCAACGCGGCTTTGTGGATCTTGCCGAACAACCTTTTACCCGAGTCAACGATATGCTCAAGGTTCTGCCTGACCTGGTGCGCTTGCGAGCTGACAGAAGTCTCTATACGTTTGTGTCGGATTTTTTTGATGATGAGCGCCTGCGGCGGGCTTTTTCTGTGCCATCGTTGTTGGTGGGCGGCCACCCCTTTCGCACATCGTCCTTGTACGGCTTGATCCATGCGCTCGAGCGGCGTGGCGGCGTTTGGTTTCCTAAAGGGGGCACGGGGGCACTGGTCAGCGCTCTAGCGGAGCTGTTTCAACGCCATGGTGGCGTTATCCACTGCCATCAACAGGTGACAGGCCTGCAGGTGCACAAAAAAGAGGTCACAGGGGTTGAGGTCAGCGGCGGACAACACTACCCAGCGGATATTGTGGTCAGCAACGTCGACCCACTGCACGTTTATGAAAACTGGCTGCCCCTGCCCGCCTGGGGCAAACTGCTCAACGGCTTTCGACGCCGGATGAAGCAGTCCATGGGCCTATTGGTTGTCTATTTTGTGACCAAGCGCCGCTACACCGAACTCGAGCATCACACCATCGTCTTTGGAGACACTTTCCAGGAAATTCTCGACCGCATCTTTGATGATTTCGAAGTACCCGAAGATCTGAGCCTTTACCTGCACCGGCCAAGCGCTACAGATCCGGACATGGCGCCGGAAAACGGCGATGCCTTTTATGTGCTGGCCCCAGTGCCTAACCTGCAAGGCCAGCAGGACTGGGCGACTCAGGAACCTCAGCTGACCCAGAGCATTCTGACAACACTCCAGCAACGCCTGATGCCAGACCTGTTTGAGCAGCTGGAGGCAACGCATACCGTTTCGCCGCGCTATTTTCACAGTGAACTTTCCAGTCCGTTCGGCAGCGGCTTTTCCATTGCTCCAACCCTGACCCAGTCGGCCGGCTTTCGTTACCACAACCGCTCGCCGCATTATCAGAATCTTTACTTCGTAGGGGCTGGCACTCACCCCGGTGCCGGGGTGCCCGGCGTGGTATCTTCTGCTGGAGTGGTAGAAAAGCTGGTAAGAAAAGCCTATCCCGTTGCGCGTCCTCAAGGCATCCCGACTCAGGACGAGACCCCGGCATGACGACGACAGCGACGACAACCTCACACGCCACTTTGCGGCGACATGGTAAAAGCTTTCACTGGGCCGGTTTTTTTTTACCTCGTCAGCAATTAAACGATGGTGCCAGGCTTTATCATGTCTGCCGTCAGGTGGACGATATTGCCGATCACGCGGTGAGCACCCCGGAACGGCAACGGGCCAGGAAGGTGCTTTGCTGCCTGCAATCCCGGTTGAAGGCTCACCTGCCCGCCTTAGGCAGTCAGCCACTCACCAATAAGGGGTTGACCGACGCCGACCGGCAACTTGTCGATGCCCTTGAAGCCGATATTGTGGCACTGTTTGAACAGGATGCCCGCTGCTTATATGCCATGCAGGCGCTGGTGGCCACCATGGTAATGGATCTTTCGCCCTTGCACCTGCCAGACGAACCGGCGCTACTCGATTATGCCCATGGCGCTGCCGGCACGGTTGGCGTCATGATGTGTCAGTTGATGAACGCCCGCGACCCGGATCACTCGCTGGCCTTCGCGATTGACCTGGGCATTGCCATGCAGATGACCAATATTGCCCGTGATGTGCTTGAAGATGCTCAGCGCGGCAGACTCTACCTGCCCCAGACCTGGATGAGCGATAACGTCACGGCGGATGCGATTGTACGCGGCACCCCCCATGCCCGCGACGAGGCCTGGCAGGCAACCCGTTATCTGGTTGCGCGTGCCGAAGATTATTACGCCAGTGGCTGGCAGGGCCTGGCGTATTTACCGACTCGCTCACGATTGGCGATTGGCATTGCCCTGCGGGTCTACCGCCAGATCGGGCGGCGTATAGTGTCTTTAAATGCGCCAGATTACTGGGCTCAGAGGGTTGTTGTTCCCACCCCCGGCAAAATGCTGCAAAGCGTTTTGGCGCTCCCAACGCTGATTCATACGTCCCCGGCCCGCCATGATCAGACGCTTCACCAGGGGCTCGAAAAAACTCTGGCAGCCTATGCGCTTGCCCCCAGAACTCTGGCAGATAAACCGCAAAGTAGCGCGGGAGAATCAGCGCCATGACGCTGCCCGCCGATACCGATGTCGCCATTCTTGGCGCTGGCCTGGCAGGCTTGAGCATTGCCAGCTGGCTGGTCGACATGACGCCAGATCATGCGCCGCTGCCGCGCCTGCATTTGCTGGAAGCCCGCCAGGAAGACACCCATGACCGCACCTGGTGCTTCTGGGACCAGCAGCCCCACCCTTTCCGTGAGGCTATCAGCCACCGCTGGCCACGCTGGCAAGTTAGTCATCAAGGCCAACGCGTCGAGCATTGCGACCCTGATAACGCTTACGCCATGCTAACGGCTAATGCCATGCGCCGCTCGGCCTATGCCCGATTCGCGTTGCGTGAAGAACTCCAGCTGACACGTGGCGTCGAGGTCAGTGCCATCATGCCGCAGGATGAATCACTACGTGTTACCACCTCCCATGGCAACCTCAACGCCCGGCTGGTTATCGACACGCGACCACCACCTTTGACCGCTCTCTCACAATCTTTGGGTGTCTGGCAGGTTTTTCATGGCGTGGAAATTTACCGGCCCGGCCACGGTTATGCGCTTTCCAGCGCCTGCCTGATGGATTTTCAAACCGGGCAGGACGGCATTAATTTTGTTTACCTGTTACCACTGGATGAGCAGCGCCTGCTGGTGGAATGGACCTGTTTTCACCCTGATAGGCACAGTGAACAGTGCCAGACACTACTCGCTCCTGAGCTTCCCTGGATGCTTGCCGATTGGCTGAATCAACAGCTTGGCAAGCACTGGTCGGTGCAGCGCAGCGAAACCGGTTGCCTGCCCATGATGCCGGTAACGCCTCCCACCCTGAACGCGCGCTATCTCTCTGCAGGCATTCGCGGTGGCTGGATGCGGGCGGCGACCGGCTACATGTTTGCCAGTTGCCAGCAAGGCGCCGCCGAGGTTGCCAGGCAGTTGCAACAGGCCAGGGCCAACGGCCACTGGCAACTAACGCCTCCGCGGCTGCGTTCCCCCGCGCTGAACTGGATGGACACCGTGTTTCTTCATGCCATTCGCCAACACCCCGAGGCCGCCCCCGGCTGGTTTTTAGCGCTGTTTTCCGCCACATCGGCGGGCCAGCAGCGGCGTTTTCTGGGTGATCAGCCCCGCTGGAGCGACCTGCTGGCGATCATGAAAGCGCTACCACCCGGGCCTTTCATGCGGGCTGCCTGGCCGCGCTGGTCGATGGCATCCCGCGCTCGATAACAACCGCTTTACGCCATGGCGTCCATGGTTAGTTCGTAGGTCAGTTTTCATTTTGATGATGGAGGGCCAATGCCCATGAGAACCGCCAATCGCCCTCCCGCCTTCTGGCTGTTTCCTGTCGGTCTTGGAATTGCACTTGGCGTCTCTGCTGTACCCGGCGAATGGCCGCTATACGCCATACTGGCGGTCAGCACGGCGATTCTGGGTCTGCCGCATGGCAGCCTGGACAGCGCAGTGGCCCAACGCCATCTGCCACTTAACGGAAGACTGCAACTGCTGGGATTCTATGTGGGGTATCTGGCGCTGGGAGGGCTGGTGCTGGCTCTATGGTGGCAAGCCCCGAATATTGCCCTGGCGGCGTTTTTGCTCTATTCCGCGTTTCATTTCGCGGATGATATTGCCGTGCGGATCGGCCAGCTCGGCGGCACGGCCTATGGGCTGTGGGTACTATCATTGCCTGTCAGTTTGCACCCTGAACAAGTCACGCCATTGTTTGAAATGCTCGGCGCCACCCAGGCCGATCAGTTAGTGGCGGTTGCGCCTTATACCCTGGCGCTGAGCGGAGCGGTGCTCACTGTGAGCCTGATGTTGAAACCGCAGCGAGCTACCAGCGATTGGCGCGACCCCCTATTGCTCGCCGTCGGCGCCATGCTGCTGCACCCACTGGCGTACTTTATCGCCTACTGGTGCTTCCTCCACAGCCCGCGCCACCTGGAACTGGCTGCTCGGGACCTGGGCCTGCATGGCTGGCGTGAACGACTCAAAGTCATTGCCCCCATCACGCTGGCAACCTATGTGCTGGCGCTTGGGGCACTGCCATTTCTGATCGACTTGCCTGGCGAGACAGCGCTAATGCGAATTGTTTTTATCGGGCTGGCAGCCTTGACCGTGCCGCATATGGTGCTGGAACTGATTGCCAGCCCGCGCCGCACTACCTAAGCGCTACCGTTAGTCGTCGACGTTGCTGAGAGGTTCCACACCTTCCAATTCAAGCCTACGCCCTGTTTCAGGGGAGTAAGTAAAGTCGCCCACCACTCGAACTCTTTCCCCCAGGTGCGGAGCAACAACCGCGTGGGGGATAACTTCCACGCGGTTCAGGTCCTCGTCTTCAATCCAGTAATGCAGCGGATCATCAAACGACCGCACGCGCCCTTGGGTGGCTACACGGTTACCGTCATGGACGCTACTATTGGTTGCCAGCACGGCCAGCGTGACTTCCCGAGGGGCCGGGTCGCTGCGACTGCAACCAGTCAGCAGCGCCAGGATTATTCCTGCTGCCAGTAACCGCCAGAATGCTGCTGCGTTAGGCTTACTCATCATCTGATCTCTCTCCGTCATGCCTTCCGGATTCAACCATGCCAGAGATTAATCCCTGTGTCCTGGGAATCACTTTTCCCTCTTTACGCTGTAAAGATCAGTGTCGCTGAAAAGGCGGCATCCCGTTGAATTGCACATGAACGAAACCATTGCAGGGCGGTGATCAGGAGATTACGCTTTCACCTATAGTGAATGGTTGCTTGGAATCGTGTTCTTGCAGTAAAACATTGATTAAACAAAAGATTGCCATCGCCTATTTTTATTTCCAGGCCTGCCTTATGAATAGTCTGGAATTAGTGTTTGGATGATCAGCCCAAGCTGATAAAAATCAAAATTAGTTCAAGTTATGGAATGAATCACTATGGACTGTAAATATCGTATTAGCCCGCTTTTATTCGCACCTCTGTTACTCCTGTCGGCAACATCCGTTATAGCTTTAGATTGGGAGAAAGAGCCTATTTCGGGTACTGTCAATCTGAACGTAAATTTTTATCCAGACCCGCATACCATCGCGTTAGCTGCAGGTGGAAGCCGTTCTGCCAGTGAAGTGGGCGCGCATTGCCGTGGTTATGTGAGTAGCTCGCCTGACGTGGATCTTAACTATCAGGCCGGCAACCACATGCTCTCCATTTATGCCGAGTCACGAGACGATATTACGCTTGTGGTATTTGATGCAGCAGGTAACTGGCACTGCAACGATGATTCCTCTGGCACTAATCCTGCGCTTCAGTGGCAAAATCCTCCTTCAGGTAACTACAATATTTGGGTAGGAAGTTATGATGCCTCTGGCGATTACCCTCAGTCTACTTTGTATATTTCTGAAAAAATGCCAAGTTCCGATAGCTCATCAGCATCAGTCGGCAGTATTGAATGGGGTGATAATACCAGCGATTGGGCCAATGATGGTGAATGCGATGATCCACGTTTTGATGGGCCGGGCGTCAATTCTCACAATGTAATTGAGGACCGTTATCATGACGCTAATGATTGCCGAGCTCTTTATGAGCAAGGACAAATATACTTAAGATAAAGATTAAAGTACGGTCTCAAAGAGCCAGTGCAATCAGACCTCATCTGCGTCTTCGGGCAATGGCCAAGTAATGCCCTTTGCCTGGGCTTGGCTGACATACTTTCCAACCATGCCCTTGGAGAGACCGCAGGCGCGCGAGCAATGCGGTCGTGGCTCAGGCCTACTTCGTGCTTGAGGCGCAAGACCTCGATGATCTTTCACACGGAAATCCTCTCAGCCGGCATCCGCATTTTCTCGTGATGAAGAAGAAGGGTATGCCGAATAAAGCTGAAGAATTCCAGCGTGTTGGCAGTGATTGCGGGGAAACGTGACCGATTATTCCGGCATCGTGACGTTGGCCTCGTTACGGTAGTCACAATATCCTTAACGCTTTATTGATTCGTCAGGACGCCCCCAATATCTCGCACTCTTAGCATTACTCTCGGTCTGTTGACCGCGCTAATCGCGCCTTCGACCTGCCTCGGCAATGGCTCGTGCTAGCCGCCAACAACCTCAAACAGTGAGTCGCTCAGTCCCCACAATGGCGTGACAGCCCTTGGCTTTTCCTCGCAATCATCGCGGTCTATGTCAGTAGCCTGCTGGTGATGTTTCCGCTGAGCATCCTGGTAGCCGTCACTGATCTGGTGTTTGACCCTACCTGGAGGTACATTTATGCCATTCTGGAGACACTAGTCTCGGACAAGACAGCCAGGCAGCGGGCTAACGGGCACAGGCAGCCAGAATCACCGTACCCCGGCCGGCGGAAGCCTCTGCATGCCTCACCGGATACAATTTCCTGCCAACTTGACCTAAAAGTGTATTCAATCGGAGAATTAACGCTTGAAAATCCATAGTAAAGCACTATTGACCAAGTTCTTAACAGTGCCATTGATTGCAGCTGCTACCCATGCTGAAAGCGCTGAGAATATCCGCCTAGAGCTATCAAATGACGTTATCTTTAGCTCTGACAACCAATTCACAAACGGTACGTCGGTAATCCTATCCTCGAAAATCGCTAACTCTCTTGAGAATACCAACGGTACGCCAGCTTTCGGAAAATCTCTGGTGGCCTGGGCGATTCCCGAACAGTCCGGCCTCAATTACCGTGAAAGCCTCACTATTGGCCAAAATATTCAAACGCCGGCGAACATTGAAAAGTCTTCATTGATAGAGAACGACGTTCCCTACATCGGCTATCTTGGGTGGGGCAACAACTTCTACGCATTCAATAACGACTATTTTTTTGGCGCCCAGTGGCTATTCGGCTGGGTTGGTGAGGAAGCCCTGGCCGAAGAGACACAAAAGTCGGTTCACGAGCTGATCGACGGGGAGGATCCGAATGGCTGGGACAATCAATTGGATTTTGAACCCACTCTCAACGGATACCTGAGTTTCAAACGACGCTATTACCAAAATTCCTGGTTCGATGCCGCTCTGACAGCCGATCTTGCGGCTGGCAACATCATGACGTTCATTCAGCCTGGTTTGGAACTCCGGTTTGGTGACCGCCCGCAAGGGTTCCATTTCATACCTGATCCGATAGGCAGAGGCATGGACTATGACGCCACTATTTTCCCGAGTCCTCGCACTTATATTTATGCTTCAGCCACGTTCAGAGCGACTTACTTTGCCTGGTCCATGCCATTCGAGGGAAATCTGTTTATCGACAACGACTGGACTGACAGGAACACGGTTGATATCAACCGCTTCGTTGGCCAGGGCATACTGGGACTGCATTGGGAGGGGCCACGCTTTGGTGCCCACCTGAGCTTTTTGTTCACCACACCCACGGTCGAGGAGGACAACCTGCCGCCCAGTGAAGACTCCCGAAACAATTTTGGCTCGCTTATGGTGGAATATCGGTTCTAGCATCATTCACGATGGTTCCGGGACATTTCACGCGTAAGCCAGGCGCCGGCCCCAAGCAATAACACGCCGCCGTAGAGCATGCTTGCTGCCGGCACTTCATTGAATATCAGAAAACCCAACAGAGTCGCCGCTGCGGGTGAAACGATAATGTCGATCAACGAATAAAGGTTAGCGTTAATGGATTTCAACACGATGGAAATACCGAAATAGGCGAACCCCATGGATACCAGGCCCAACCCTGCGGCCCAGAGTAGCACCGGCAAAGAGAGCCCGAGGCTGTCATAGCGAATCATGCCGGTGACATCCCCGGTGCCGATAAATACCACGGAGGGAGACATGATCAACGCCGCAAACAGCAACGACCAGGCGATATCATTATCGGTTTCAGTTTTACCCTCATGGCGCATATAGGTAACCATGGCCGCATAGATCGCCCCGACGCCCAATGCCACCATATTGCCGAGCAGATAGCCTTCCTGCAGTGGCTTGGCAATTACAATGCCGGTCAAGGCGATAATAAAAATGAGGAGGTAGCTCTTTTTCGCCTTCTCGCCCAGAAATAGCCAGGACAGGATAAACGTAAAAAATGGCGCGACGCTCCAGAAAATAACCGCATTGGCAATGGGCACCAGGGTCATGGCGTAGTTGAAAAAACCGCTTTGAGCGGCGATCAGGGCACCAATCAGAAACGTGTCTTTCCAGTTACCGCGGGGTAGCTCAAGCCGCTTTTTATTCGCCAACGGCATGATCAGCATGAGAAAGACAGTTGCAAAGACAAAGGCATAAAACGTCAGTGTCTGGACCGGAATCCGGTCGTCGGTCAGTTTGACGAAAACGCCGATGGTGGCTTCTGACAGAGTAATCAGAGCCAGCAATAGCAAGACCTTCATTGGTGATACCTTCCTCTCTTTGCCTGTATAGATCTCATGTCGGTTTTACTGCTCAGCCTACCGCCACATGCGTGGCAGAATATCGGTATGGGTGGCACTCTTTCTATGCCAAAACACCATAAAGATGTGCCCGAGAATCATTGCAAGCAACAACCATCCGAGCCAGCTATGAAGTAAGTTTCCTGGAGTGACCATCCAACCGATTTTTTCTCCCTCAAACCCTGAAAACAGCGGAATGCCGAAGGGTTCGAATGGCTTGCCTGAGCCATATTGCCGGACCAGTGCCAACCCAGGAACGATAACCAGGAATCCATAAAGACCGATATGACCTGCCTCTGCAGCGATGTTGATTGATTTTGGGCGCTGAGAGAGGGTTGCCACCGTCCATGCGATGCGGATAAAAATCAGCACAAAAAGGAGGAGTCCAAGCGGCTTATGGGTGGCCCAGAAGAACTCATCGATAACGGTATCTCCCAGAAAAAAATGTACCCCTGAACTGAGGAATTGCCAAAGTATAAGTAGCGCCATAAACCAGTGGATAGCTCTGCTTACTCGTCCATATCGATCAATATTATCGGTCATGGTTTTTTCTGCACCTCTTTTAAAGTCATCGGTACCAATGAAGACGAACGAGGCGAAGAAAGGATACAGGGGAAGGTTATGCCTGACCCAATAGGCCGAGGCATAGATTACAACGCCACTACTCTTATGTTGGCGCAAAAGTTATGACATCACGGTTAAAGCGACGCATGAAAAGCTCGGATCGTCCCTGATATACCAAGCCCAGTAAACTCGCTACCGCGAATTCTGACCAGCTATCCTTGTTGTATTAATCGCCAGCATTATCCTCAGTGTCGTCGGTAGCTTCACCTTCGGCTTTTTCCAGCACTGGTAGCACCAGCACTCGGCACGGCGCATTTACCGAGACGTACTCCACCGTCGCTTTACGCAGCTTCCACCGGCTGTTACTGCCCCGGGACACCAGCACCATCAGGTCCACACACAGTTGGCCCGACAAGCCCACCAGCTTTTCGCCAATGCTGCCGGCCACCACATGAATGGTGGCTTCCCGGTTCATGGGTAAATACTTGCGCACCAAAAGATCCAGTTTTTTACGTGCCTCGGCTTCTTTCTCTTCCGGCGCTTCTTCAGTCACATGCGGAAAGAATCCACCACCGCCGGGGCTATACACGCTGGCCACGTGCAGTTCACCGTTGTCATCCAGGAGGCTTAGCCCAGCTTCCAGTGCTCGCTTGCCTTCGTGGCCATCATCCGGATCAATAGCGATCAGCAGTTTTTGATACATCGTTGTTCTCCTGTTTCGGTTCGCTCTCGGTGGCTTCCACTTCCGGGAAGGCTCGCCCTTTCACCAGGTCTGTCACATCATAGCCACGGTAGTCGGCCCGCAGTGCTCGGAACAGAGATACCGCCATAAACAACAGTAGCAGACAGAATGGCAGGCCCAACGAGGTGATCACATTCTGCAACGCTTCCAGCCCGCCGGCCAAAAGCAGCGTGGCCGCCACGACCCCCTGGGCCGCGGCCCAGAAAATGCGTTGGCGCACTCGTGACGGTTGCTCCTCCCGGCGCGTAAGCGTGTCAATCACCAGAGAGGCGGAATCCGACGAGGTGGTGAAGAAAATCACGATAATCACCACACTCAGGGCCGAAGCGACTTCCGCCAGCGGAAAGGCTTCGAGGAAGGCAAAGATGGCGACCGACGGGTCTTCCTGAACCTGCTCGGCCAGTGCCACCTGGCCACTGGATTCCACGGAAATGGCGGAAAGGCCGAATACCCCGAACCACACCAGCGTAAAAGCGGTAGGCGCAAACAGAACACCGGCGACAAATTCACGAATGGTACGGCCCCGGGAAATGCGGGCAATAAAAATGCCCACGTAGGGTGCCCAGGAAATGGTCCAGGCCCAGTAGAACAAGGTCCACTGGCGCTGCCAATCGGTTTCTTTGAAGGTTTCAGTCCAGAATGCCAGCCAGGGCAAGGCGTCAAAATAGTCGCCGACGCTTTGCACCATACCTTCAGCAATAAAAATAGTGGGACCGACCACGGCGACAAACAGAATCAGTATCATGGCCAGAATAATGTTCAGCTGAGACAGCCGCCGCACGCCTTTGTCCAGCCCCAGCGCCACCGAGACGGCGGCAATACTGGCAATCATCGTAATCAGCACCACCTGCACAAAGCCATTCGTGGGTATGCCGAACAGATAGTTCAAACCGCTGTTAAGCTGCAGGGTGCCCAGCCCCAGCGACGTAGCAACGCCGAACAAGGTGCCCAGAACGGCAATAACATCGATCGCCCAACCCAGAGGACCAAAAGCGCGGTCACCCAGCACCGGATAAAACAGGCTACTGATGCGCATGGGCAGGTTATGACGGTAGGCGAAATAAGCAATCGCCAGGCCCGGCATGGCAAAAATTGTCCAGGTGTGCAGGCCAAAATGGTACAGGCTGATAGTCATGGCATCGGTAGCCGCCTGCTCGCTTCGGGAATCCACGCCATCAAAGGGCGGGCTGGCAAAATGCGATACCGGCTCGGCCACCCCCCAGAACATGAGAATAGTGCCGATACCAGCGGCAAAGAGCATGGTAAACCAGGTGAGGTTAGTGTAATCCGGCCGGCTGTCATCGCCACCCAGGCGAATGCTGCCATAACGACTGACCGCCAGGCCCAACAGAAAAATCAGCAGCGAAGACACCGCGAGAATATAGAACCAGCCAAGGTTGCGGGCGACCCAGCCGGTCAGCACACCGAAACTGCCAGCAACCTGCTCGTCGAACGGTACTGCCAGCGCGACAAACACAATGGCCACGGCGGCCGAGGTGAAGAATATACCGGGTATCGTCTGCAGCCCCAGTCGTTGTTGCAGCCGTTCAAGCATGCTGAGCCCTCTATTTCTATTCATCAGAATTAGTACTAAAAGCAGTAAAATTAAACACTAAAGCTAGCCCCAGCATCAGCACAGTCAACCTTGGAGCGCCTTCTTGCCCAGACTTCGCAGGGCATGAGCGACATCATCCAGCAGACTGAACAGCACTGGCATCACCACCAGTGTCAGCATGGTGCCGATCAACAAACCGGTCGCAGCGGCGATGCCCAGCGGGCTCATGCGCTCCAGACCCACGGCCATTTCAAACACCAGCGGAGACAACCCAAGCACAGTTGAGACGGTTGTCATCAATACCGGTCGCAGTCGCAGGCGCACCGCTTCAACGATAGCCTCATCACGGCTTCGACCCTCGGCCCGGATTTGTCGAACGAAATCCAGCAAGAGGATGCTGTTGTTTACCACGGTACCGCTAAGCAGAATGAGCCCCATGATCGCCGGCATGCTCATGGGTTTGTTGAAGACCAGCAACCCCCATAAAGCACCGGCTACGGCTAACGGGACTGCCGTCAGGATCGCCAATGTCTGACGCACGCTGCCGAACAGGGCAAAAACCAGCAACGCCAACATGGCGGCACCGGGCAATAACGCGGAGACCATGCGCTGCTGATTATCGTTGAGGTTGGTGATGGTTCCACCCACCTTGATGGCGTAACCCGCCGGAGTGTTTATCTCAGCCAGCCTGTCGCTCGCCATCGCCGCAACATCGGCTACTGAGTAACTGCGATTAACAGCCGTAATGTCCAGTGTTTCCTTAAGATCCTCGCGGGTAATGCTCGGGCGGCTCCATTGCATTGAGGTATCGGATACAGACCGCAGCGGAACAGGCCCCTCGCTGGACGGCAGATAGACACCCCCGATACCGTCGGGACGGTCCACATCGCTATTGGCATAAGCGACACGAATGGGTAGGTCGAGAAAACCTTCCATACGTAAACTGCCAGCCGGCAGACCGTTCACGGCCGCAGCCAACTCCTGCCCGACTTGCCCGGTGGATAATCCCAGGCGCTGGGCCGAGATGCGATCAACGGTTACGGTTTGCTCCGGCTTATCGATCAGCCAGCTGCGCCGCATGTCCAGCACCCCTGGCATCCCCTCCAGTTTGGCCAGAACCTGCTCGCCCAGGGCGTCCAGTACGGCGGCATCCGAGCCGCTGATAATAATATCCAGTGGTGCCTTGGTGGTTGAAATAGGCGTAGCGCCAAACTCTGAAACCGTGTAGCTCTTGATACCGGGTAATTGATCCAGCGTGGATCGCCATCCATCCATGATCTGCCAAATGTCTTTTTCACGCTGCGTCCGGTCGACCAGGTATACCGTCATAGCGACAGTCTGCGCCGTGGCTCCGCCCGAGCCGAAACTGATACGTCCCGGTTCAGAGCCGACCACGGAGGATATTCTCTGCACACCAGTGGTGCTTTCAACTTCTTTTTCGATTTCACTTAGAACACTCTCAACGCGATTTAAATCGAATTGCGCTGGGGTTTCGAAATTGATGCTGGCGATACCGGTATCCATCGGCGGCATTAACTCGTTGCCAATCAGCGGTGGCACGATACGCACCGTGGCAACCAGGAATGCCAGAGCGATTACCACGGTGACCCAGCGCTGGCGAAGCGCTGCCTGAACTAGAGTACCGACGGCATCACCCAAGCGGTCGGTTGCGGTTCCCACATGCTCCAGTGCGTGTTCCAGACGGTTTCTCTGGTCTTGAGGCCTGTCCAGAAGCCGGGCGGCCAGCACCGGAATCACCGTCAAAGCAGCGAGCAGTGAGCCGACCAGCGTCACGCTGATCATCAGGTTTAGCGGCCGCATGATCTGCTGCAGATAACCGCCGGCAAACATCACCGGCAGCACCACCACTACCGTGGTCAGGATGCCGGCGGTTACCGCCGTCGAGACCTGTTTGGCACCGGCCCGCGCAGCTTCCCGGACGTTGTCGTCCAGGCCGGAACGATGGCGGCGGATAATGTTTTCCAGCACCACCACCGCCGAATCGATCACCAGCCCCACTGCAATGATCAGCCCGGACATGGTGACCATGTTCAGCGAGTAAGGGGTAAAGCCAAGCACCGCCAGTGAGCCAAGAAACGCTAAGGGGATGCTGACCGAAGCGACCGCTGCGGCCCGGAAATCAGCCAGGAATACAAAAATTACGGCAATGGTGAGGATGACCGCCTGCAACACGCTGCTGCGCAGACCACTAGCATTGACCTCAATCAGGTGCTCCTGACTGGCGGTAATCTCGAACTCAATGTCGCCATAATCTCTGCGGAGGCTTGGCAGTTCCGCCTTTACTGCATCGATGGCGACCAGCGTGGTTCCTTCCAGGGGGCGCAAGATGTTCAGCGCAATCGCCGGCTTGCTGTTGCCATGGTAGGCACTGCGCGCCTCGGATGTTCCCAGAAAGACCTCGGCGACGTCGTCCAGGCGCACTGTCCCTTGGGCACTCTGGCGCAGGGGAAGCTGCGCCAGTTCGGCAGGATTGTTGACTTCTCCCGCCACCGTCACCAAGTACTCATCCTGCCCGTATTGAACCCGACCGGCCGGTATCGTGACGTTGGCTCTCTGAATGGCCGCCAGTACCTGTCCGATGCCCATCTCCTGCGCTGCGAGGGCTTCGCGATCGATCGCCACACGCACTTCAGGATTGTGAGCACCGAAAACTTCCACATCGCCGACACCGTCCAGTGCCAGAAGACGATCCTGAATGGGGTTCATTGCCAGCAACCTCACATCGGCCAGATCTTTCGGGCTGTCTGCTTTTGGACGCAAGGCCAGCGTCATGACAGGACTGGTCGCCTCGCTTACCGGAAAGATGCGAGGTTGCTTCACGTTGCTGGGGAGGTCGCCGATGACCCTGTCAAGAGAGTTACTGACGGCAGCGGTCGCCTGGGCAAGCGTCTTGTGATAACCGAATTCAACCCGCACGGACGAAACACCATCGCGGGTCGTACTGGTAATGCTGACCACGCCATCCAGGGTGTTCAGCTCTTTTTCCAGAATCTCGGTCACATCGGAGGCCATATTGGTGGCGCTTGCACCCGGCTGGGTGGTTACCACGGCCACCTGCGGAGGTGCCGAATCCGGAAACAAGTCAACCGGCGTCCGGACGTAAGCAAGAATACCCCAAACGGCGACCAAGACAACAACGGCCGCCAGGGCCTTGGGTTGTTTCAATGACCAGTCGATGAGCGTCATTGGCCAATCTCCGTCACCGACACGCCATCAGACAAACGGGTCCAACCAAGGTAAGGAGAAACAATGACCTGTTCACCGGACTGGACACCCGATACCGCAACCTGACCCTTGTTATCCCGTCTCCGAACACTGACGCTACGCGCCTGGGCTTTACCATCGATGACGACGTAGACTGTCGGTTCTTCGCCACCTCCTGCCAGAGCCCCGGCGGGAATCAGAACCGCCTTCAGCGATGGGAGGGCTACGGTCACCGGAATCTCGGCGCCTGGCGGCAAGGCCATGCCCTCGGCCAGGTCCACTTCAGCCCGCGCCAAGCCGGCAGCGTCCAACGCAGGGTTGATGCGATTAACAGTGGCTTGATGCGATGTGCCACTCAGGAAAAAATCAACAGTTCGCCCGGCTTCTACCGAAGGCCGGTCTTCTTCAGGCACACCGAATACCAGCCGCATGGTCTGCAGGCTTTCCAAACGAATCAGCATCTTGCCCGGAGCCGATTCATCGCCGGGGTCGATTGTTCGCGCGGTCACGGTGCCGGCAAAGGGCGCGTTCAGAACGTAATTGGCACGCTGACTTTTGAGCTGCTCCTGGCGAGCACGAAGGGCGTCCAATCCGGCTCTCAGTGCCTTTAACTGCTGACGTGACACTTCAAGTTGGCCTTCAATCTGGTTTAGCTGATTTCTTGCAGCATCCAGATCTGCCTGAGAAACCGCACGTTGGTTGCGCAACTGGCGCAACCGTGACACTTCCCGGGTCCAGTGATCGACAGAATACGTCAACGCTTCCTGGTTGGCCTGCTCTGCTTCGCGTTCAGCGCTGGCCTTGCGAATGTCTGCTGCTACGCCGTTTAACCGAGCGTCGATTTCCGAGGTGTCCAGCCTGACCAATAGGCCGCCGGCAGCCACGCGATCACCTTCATCCACCGCCACTTCCTGCACGGTTTCGATAACCTTCGTGGAAATCTCGGCAGTATGGGTGGCCTCTGCTTCGGCCAGATAATCCAGGCCCAAACTCAGGGTGCCGGTTTCAGCAGCCACCGTGTGAACGGCCACCGGACTGGCGGTAAAGCCAGGCGCTGTCGCCAGTTCTGCCTTCCGGCTCAGTACAGCCCACACGGCCAGTGCTATAAGGCTGATCAGCACGATGGCTGCACTGAGCCAAATTTTCCATCGTTTATTCGGGGTATCGGACATGGTTGTCGATGCCTGATCTAGGGGTTGAGATGAGAAGCGACGTTTCATAAAGCCTACGGATCTAATCCTTTAAAACGAGACATTATTTTACAGATTATATCCTTATGGTATTTTAAAATATTGTAACATCGTAAATGCAATGAAAACCTGTAACTGGATAGAGGATTTGACATGAAAAAAACTGCTTTTTTCGCTGCGTTAATAATATCCGTAGTGTCCGTGCCGGCAGTGGCCGAAATGAGTGTTGACGATCAGATTGAAACCCGTCAGTCGGCTTATCAGTTCGCTGCCTGGAACGGGAAAAAGATCAAAGCCTGGGCCATCGAAGGTTCCGAGGAGTACAGCGAGCAGGATATTATTGCTGCCGCTAACGCCATCGCAGCTGTTGCTAATTCAGGCATGGGTACGTTGTTCAGCAGAGACAGCGCGAACGATCGGGCAGAAAACACTCGCCTGAAGCCAAACTTTTTTAACGAATTAGATAACGTTAAAAACATTGCACTGAGCTTTGCGCAGGAATCAAACGAACTGAAAAAAGTCGTAGCCGATGGCGACAGAGACGCCGTGGCACAGCAGTTCAACAAGGTCGTTGACACCTGCAAATCATGTCACGACAACTATCGGGCTGACTGATAGGTTCAGTGATATTTACCAACCTAAATCACGTGTTGGAGGCGGTGGCGGCACCAGGCCGCCATTCGCTAACCAGACAACGCCCACTGCAACGGCTACGGCAACCACAAATGCCAGCCAGCCGCCCCCTTTGGCGTCGACTGCCTGTTTGTTTTTCACCAGCTTATAGCCAGTGACCATAGGTCGTAACAAATTGTCTTTTTTGATGTGCGTATAGAACAAAACGGCAAGTACGTGCAGCGCTGCCAGCGCATACAGGTACCATTCCGTTTGCCGATGCCAACCACTCAGAGTGTCACTCCAGTCAGACGACACCAGCGGAACCAGGGGGCCATCAAACGCAATGTCGTTGTTGGCAAACAAACCGGTTACCGCCTGAAAACCGAACAAGCCGATTAACGCGAGAACCGACAAAGCGCCAAGAGGGTTGTGGCCAACGCCTCGCCATTGGCCACGCAAATACGCCATGAGCGCGCTCGGGCCACGGACAAACGTGCCAAAGCGGGCATAAGTAGACCCAACAACGCCCCAGACAACCCGGAAACTCAACAGGCCAACCACCAAAAGGCCAAATCGTTCATGCCAGGCCATCCAGCTACCACCCAGTTTCATGGTGACCACGGAGCCTACCACGGCCAAGACCAGTAGCCAGTGAAACAAACGCGTAGGTAAATCCCATAGGCGGATCGTTGTTGTCATATCAATACTCTGCCATCTCCGCCTCATTGCTTCTTATTCAATAACAACGGTCGTTTTGTCGATACCGGTATTACCGTTCTTTGGATCATAAGCATGAACGATTATTTCGTATACACCGGGCTCTGTGACGGGCATTTCACCGCTAAACATGCTGCTGTTACCGGTATAAGACAGCGCCTCTTCGCCGACTTTGTTTCCGTTTTTGGAGATGGTCATGCCAACTTCAAACTCGTTGGCGTCCCAAAGTCCGCCTGAAGTGATTGGGCAACCGCACATCATCATCACATTGGCACGTACTGAAACACTATCGACTTGCGAAGCTGATACTCCCTGGGCAGCAGCCGGCTCCAATACGTTGACCACAAGGCCCGGCAATTCAATAACCCAGCCATCTCCAACCGAAAGGTGGCCGCCGGGAATAACCCATTGGGTCGCACTTGCAGCATGTGCCGCTTGTGGCTGGGCAAGCGGTCCATAAACGTCTGCTTCGATTAATCGGGGTCGGTCGAGATCCAGTGTGGTTTTGAAGGATGCAGCCGATTCGTCAGCCATAGCAGCTCGGCGACCACCATTTTCATGCATGATTTTTGCAGTGTCGCCGGTACCACCAGTGGTGACACCCGTAGCCAGAACCTCGCCCGTTTCTTGGTCGCGCAGAATTACCCGAACTCCCCCCATACTGGTGCCTACGAATTTGGCATCTTTACTCATTACTCGAACCGTAATGTCGGTTTCTTCAGCCACGGCAGTGCCCGAAATCATAGCCAACGCAAAGCTGGCGGCGAGAAAAATTGCTTTAAATTTCATATATTACTACTCCTTTAATTAGCTACGAAAAACCCAGTTTTGTTTAAAATAACGTTCCTATTCCAGTGGTAACTATCATAGCCATAGAACCCCAAAATGTAACGCGCAACGTACCTTTTAAGATATTAGCACCGCCTGTGTAGGCTGCCAGCCCACCAAGAATCATTAAGAAAACAACAGAGAAAATCGCGACGGCAACCTGCGTATACTCAGCTGGCGAAAGCCAAACGCTCAATAAAGGCAGGCCTGCCCCCACTACAAACGCGAGTGCAGAGGATCCAGCTGCTGATAGCGGGCTTGCACCTGCCACTTCTGTAATGCCAATTTCATCACGCATATGAGTACGGAGCGCATCTTTATCCATCAACTGCTGTGCCACTTCTCTGGCAAGTTGATCATCAAGACCACGCTTTTTGTAAATCTCTGCGAGCTCTTCAAATTCTTCTTCAGGGTTTTCTTTTAGTGCTTCTTTTTCTTGCGCAACATCTGCTTTTTGGGTATCTGCCTGGGAGCTAACAGAAACATATTCTCCTGCCGCCATCGACATAGCCCCTGCTACTAATCCTGATGAGCCGGCTAAAAGTATTGCAGTCTCGGAAGAGCCGGAAGCTGCAACACCAAGAATCAATGCGGCAGTAGAAACAACGCCATCATTGGCACCCATTACAGCTGCACGCAGCCAACCGACCTTCTGACTTTTATGATGCTCTTTATGTGCTCTGTACACAGTTAACCTCGCAACTCATTTTTTAAACTTCATTGGTTCATAGATGCTGATGTAGAACACCAAAAACTCAAGTGGCTGACTGGCTTCCACTGCATCGGTTTATGGCAACCGACTAAACGCTTTGTCACAGCAGTGACCAGAGCATTTTCCCGGAAAGGATCAACAGAATGATGGCAATGAGCTTTTTGACCTGAGCAGCATTCATGTGCAGCTGCATAATCCGCTGCCCCAGGAAACCCCCCAAAATAGAAGCTACAGCAGCAATGGCTAATAAAGGCCAGTTCATCTCAACAAAGCTGAGATAGGTGAAGAACCCGCCCAGCGTTGAAAAAGGGATGACAAAGCTGACGGCGTAAGCGGCTTTTTTGGTGTCGAAGCCCAGCAGCAGCAACACGGCAAGAATAGGTGTGCCACCACCCACACCCACCAGCCCGGATACCAGCCCGACCGCTCCGCCGAGCACCAGCATTACCCAGGCACGGTCGTAGGCGGCCTTGGCTTCCCGTCGGGAGAAAATCAGCAATCCCGAACTGACAATTAAAAAGGCCGTTAACACCCACTGGACGAGCTCTTCAGAAACGTATTGGCTAAGCCATGCACCAATGGGAGTTGCCACCAACACCGAAACCACCAAAGGCAAAGCAAAGCGGAAATCAACCAACCCCTTGCGAACGTTGATGGTCGAGGCAGCAATCGTAGACGCCGAATTAATGAACAGGCCAATGGTTTTGGCCAGGTTCAACGGTAATCCCATCATCGAAAATATGGGCACCAGTGCCACTGCGGAACCCACGCCGCCTGACGCAAATACCGTTGAGACAATGAACGTCACAACGAAGTAAATGCCGTAGTCGAATACCGTCATAAAGATCCCGGAAATCTATTCCGGCCAGATGGCCGGTGTTTACTGATTACTGCTGATCGTTTAAACGCATGATGTAGTCGCGCGCCTTGTCTCCACGTAGTGCATCCGCAATGCCCAGCATGCCGCTGGTCAGGTATCGCGCATTGAAACCTTCCAGTGTGAGGTACAACCGGGCTATCTCGGCACGATCATAATGCGGACACACCGTGACAATAGTCTTATCGCGGTCAAGTTCACCAAGGCGATCTGGCAACTCATTTAATGGAATATGCTGGCCGAAACCAATGCGCCAAGCGGCGTACTCCTCGGGAAAGCGAATATCGACAATCTGTGCCTTGTTGTCAGCATAAAGCTCCAGCAGTTCGGGAATCTGAATCTTCATATCAACCCGCTCCTGATAGTCGAAACGGCGTAAATAATCGGCAAATTGGATGTTATTCACGTTTACAAAGCCTTATATGCTAATGATTTTAAAATTGATGTTTCTTTGGAAAGGCGGGGCTCACACCGCCCCGCGCTCTTTTATTCGTCAGCATCTGCCTGCTTTTTGGTCTCATGCTCGGTTCCAGGAGCATGCTCTGGTGGGCAGTAAGTGGTATAAAGTTTGAGCATCGCGGTTCCGGTATTGCGGAAATTATGGAAGACGCCAGAGGGCACGATACTGACATCACCTGACTGTACAGCCACGGTGGTGTCGCCAATTTTGGCTTCGCCACTCCCTTCAACAAAATAAAGCAATTGATCGTGGCCTTCGTGAACTTCGCCACCGATTTCACCGCCTTCCGGAATCGCCATTAACACCAACTGTGTGTTGTCTCCCGTCCAGAGCACCTGACGAAACTCGTCATTGTCTTTTGCCATTTGCACGATAGGTAGTGTGGTTTTGTCGACTTCTTTCATGTTCATCTCCGAAATTAGTGATTTCTTGCAGATAAAAGCATTGACTTTCATCACGCATTTATAATAGCCAAAAAACTGACCATGGAAGTTATTGGAATATTAAATTCGCTACAGTAAAGAAGACGAACTCATTGCCAAAAAGATACTCTTGATCGGATAGGTGGGGTCTGAATAACCAATACCACTTGATGGAGAGGCCAAGATAACGAACGCCTTACTTGGGTAATGATAAGCAGTCTGACGCGCCTAGGACGCCGCCGGGGTTCTGTGTACCTATAAGCGGACCACTCATAACGTTTTTTAAAATCATCGGTGCTAATGAAAATGCTGTCGCCTTGCGAAGCTGACACTTTCTGGGCAGCAGCCGGTTCCATTACGTTGGCCGCAAGCCTCGGCAATTCAATGACCCAACCACCTCCAACCGATAGATGGCCGCCGGGGATAACCCAATTGAGGCGCACTTACAGCGTGAGCAACTTGCGGTTGGGCAAGTGGCCCATAAGCTTCTGCTTCAATCATTCGCGGGCGATCTAGAGCCATTGTCGTCTTGAAAGAGGCTGCAAACTTATCTGGAGTGTGTCGCAACAATGGCGGTGACCGTAAACACCTACTCAGGCACCGGAGCAAGTCCAAACTATGCTGAACAAGATCGGATTGAATCGTCCCGGGGGGGGTTAGGCATCACGGGTCTTGAACTTGGGGATTTAGAGAATGGGTTTAGCGGTCAATTTGAGTTCTGAGATAGTTTTTCACCTGATAATGCCACATTAATTTAGCTTTAACTAATTGACTGCTTTGGGTCGACTAGCAACATACCCCGAAATGCGAAAGAACAGACTGCTTGTCACTACATCTAACTCTTTCTCATGACGCTTACTAATGACAGTAGCGGACTCGCAGGTCTCTGTCATTTCACATAAACAAATACGCGACTATGGTCTGCTGGTAGCGGATTCTAATGGCTGCAAAAGCCACAGATTAAGAGGTTTCAGAAGGGGGATTCGTCCAAAGGCATCCTATGCGTTTCAGTGGAAGCCAAAACCAAAGTATGGGCTAGACACATCAAAGACAAAAAAAGCCGCTGAAATCAGCGGCTTAATT
Organism: Vreelandella vilamensis; assembly: GCF_031451755.1. Lineage (NCBI taxonomy): Bacteria > Pseudomonadati > Pseudomonadota > Gammaproteobacteria > Oceanospirillales > Halomonadaceae > Vreelandella > Vreelandella vilamensis. The sequence goes on from NZ_JARWAN010000003.1 coordinate 51,366, forward strand.
TATATTCTTGGCGGAGGGGGAGGGATTCGAACCCTCGAAGCCTTTCGGCTTACGCGCTTTCCAGGCGCGCTCCTTCGACCACTCGGACACCCCTCCGTCTTTTCACTCTGCTTAAAGGCAATGCCTTTGGCAACAGAACGGCGCATATACTATTGCCTAAGTGGCGAAATAGCAAGCTTATTCACAATTTAGGGAAGTACCGCATAGCTGCCATTAGCTTCTAAGCAGAGGGTTTCACCGCAATATAGTTGCTGGGTGAGTGCAATACGCCCTTTGCCGCGTTCATCTAATTTGGCAGTGAGTTTTGCCGGGCCTTCGGGTTCGCTTGGAGCGCAAACAAGGCGGTAGTCATCGGTCACCGGGGCAATAAAGCGTTGACTGGCCTCGGCGACCACCACATCCCGTGAGGTGCCTTGCGCACGCAGCCAGAGCGTCACCCAACACCAACCCTGCAAGGTGGTTTGCGCGGTTAGCGCGCCACCAAAGCCGGTGCCTTTGTCATTCAGGCTTGGCGTTAACGCAAGCTCCCATATCAGCGTGTCATGTTGTTGCGCCATTCCCTTAATGCCGAGGGTATTCACCATCGGGATGGCTTCGCCTAGCCATTGCTGAAAAGCCGTCAGATCTTCCGGCCCTTTTGGCAGCGGTAAGCGTGGATGGGGGACCCCTGGTTGCCGAGGTGTTGTCATGCCAATCCCTGCCTTGTAGCCCTTGTGCATTATTCCCAGCGTTCGAGAAAGTCGTCGACGTTATGCGCCGGCACCGGCTTGTGGCGCCCGCCAAGCGTGCCAAGGTAAATAAACGCCACCACTTCGTCATCGTCTTTTAAACGCAGCCCTTTGCGCACCACCGGGTCGAAGGCATATTTCCCGCTGCGCCACATCGCGCCAAAGCCCAGCGCATGAGCGGCAAGTAGAATACCGTGTGCCGCGCAACCCGCTGAAATCACCTGCTCGATTTTAGGCACTTTGGGTACCTCGGGCGTTACTTTAGCCACCACAGCAATAATCATAGGCGCACGGAGTGGTTTTTTACGCGCCGCGTTTAACGTCGTATCCGAGGCGTGCGGGTCTTCTTGAAACTCCGCTTCAGCAAACAGCTCGCCCAAACGCTCGCGCCCTTCCCCGCTAAATTCGATAAAGCGCCAGGGGCGCAGTTCATTGTGGTCCGGGGCGCGCAACGCCGCTTGATAGATCGCATCAAGCTGCTCGTACGATGGCGCTGGGGCCATCAATTTGCCCATGGAACTGCGTTGGTGCAGTAGCGTGAGTGCGTCCATTATTGGCTCCAATCCGTTAGGTTAGTGACTTACTGTAGCGCAGTGACTTACTGCCTTGCCAGACGCAACGGGTGCGGCGGTGCTAAGCCAGGCGTTGCCCGCCAAGGGCTGATATCCAGCCCACCGCGGCGCACATAACGCGCCAGCACCAGCAACGCATCGGGTTTTGCGTGGAGCATGAGGTCCGTAAAGATATGCTCAACGCAATGTTCGTGAAAGTCTTGATGCTGGCGGTAGCTAACCACATAGCGTAAAAGCCCTTCGTGTTCAATTTTGGGGCCTTTATAACGAATCAGTACACTGCCCCAGTCTGGCTGACCGGTTACCGGGCAGTTGGATTTGAGTAGGTGCGAGTAGAGGGTCTCGTCGACGACGCTTTCGCCAACCGATAACAATGTCGCGCTAGGCGAATAATCTTCCACACTGATATCAAGCTCATCCAGGCATTTGCCAGGCAAGCGTTGCGGCATGAGTTCGGCATCGTCAACGCCAAGCAGCTCAACGCTAACGCTCTCCCCTGCCGCACGTGAAAGATCGCGTGTCAATGTATGAACGACGTCGTCTTGGCTAGCGAAGCGTGTCTGGTTAAAGCTATTGAGATAGAGCTTCCAGGATTTGGATTCAATCAAGTGGGGTGATTCAGCGGGTAACGTGAAACGCGCCACGGCCACCACCGGCTTGCCGCGGGCGTTAAGCCATGACATTTCAAATGCATGCCACTCATCGGCGCCGATAAAAGGCAAGCGGGTATCGTCAATACCCAACGGCGCACGGTTGGTCGCACGTGCTATCGGATACAAAAGCCCGGCATCGTAATGTTCCGGGTAAGCCGATTCACGCCCAAGGGGCGCGTTCTTTAGGGTTTCAGGGCGGTGATGCGTCATGAACGAATCCCTTTTCCACGCTCCAGCATTTTAAGCGCCACGGTAAAGAGCACTACAATGAAGCTCAATATGGCCATCAATGCCCAGCCGACGGGGATATCCGATACGCCCAAGAAGCCGTAGCGAAAAACATTGACCATGTAAAGAATGGGGTTGAGCATTGATACGCCCTGCCAAAAATCCGGCAGCATCGAGATCGAGTAGAAAACCCCGCCTAAGTAAGTCAGGGGCGTCAGGATAAACGTCGGCACAATCGAGATGTCATCGAACTTATTCGCCAACAGTGCGTTGATGAAACCACCAACGGAAAACAGCGCCGACGTCAGTACAACGACCAACACGGTCAATAGGGGGTGCTCCATGCTCAAACGGGTAAAGAACAACGATACCACCGTTACGATTAGTCCGACCCATAATCCGCGCGCCATCCCCCCTAGCACAAAGCCTGAGAGGATCACCCAGTTAGGCATCGGCGAGACCATCATCTCTTCAATCGAGCGCTGAAACTTGTTAGAGAAGAAAGACGACGCGACGTTGGAATAACTATTGGTGATAACCGCCATCATGATCAGCCCAGGGACGATGAAGTCCATGTAACTGAACCCATCCATCGCCCCGATGCGCGAGCCAATTAAGTTGCCAAAAATAATAAAGTACATGGCCATCGTAATGGACGGCGGTAAAAGCGTTTGCGGCCAGATGCGGGTAAAGCGCTTGACCTCTTTCACCACCAGCGTCCATAGCGCAATCAGCGTTTGCGTAGCATTCATGCGTGCGCCTCCTTGCTTTGTGTTTGATCAATGGCGTTTTGGCCGCTATTGACCATCGACACAAACATCTCTTCCAGCCGATTGGCACGGTTACGCATCGAGACCACCTTGATACCTTGCTCGCTCAATGCCACGAAAACATCGTTCATCTGCTGACCGCGATGAATCACCAACGAAAGCTGCGATGGCTCGGTCAAACTGACTTCGAACCCTTCAATCGCCGGCGACTTTTCTAATGGGTGCGCAAGATCAAGCAAGAAGGTTTCGGTATCAAGCTCGGCAAGCAGGTCACGCACGTTGGTGTTGCGGATAATGTCGCCATCGTTAATGATCGCGATATTGCGACACAGGCTCTCGGCTTCTTCTAGGTAGTGCGTGGTGAGAATAATGGTCGTCCCTTCATCGCGATTAATGCGACGCATGTACTCCCACATGCTACGGCGCAGTTCGATATCGACCCCAGCGGTGGGCTCATCAAGAATCAAGAGCTTGGGGCGGTGCATTAGCGCGCGCGCAATCATTAGACGACGCTTCATCCCGCCGGAGAGCATCCGCGCAATACCGTTACGCTTATCCCACAAGCCTAAATCGGATAGCAGCTTTTCCGCCCGGGGCAATGCTTCGCGGCGTGTCATGCCATAATACCCTGCTTGCGCCAGCACGATATCGATCACTTTCTCGAACTGGTTGAAGTTAAACTCCTGCGGCACCACGCCCAGCTGGTACTTTGCCTTGGCAAAATCTTGATCAATATCGATGCCAAAAATCGTGACCTTGCCGGCGCTCTTTTGCACCAGCGAGCAAACAACACCTAACGTGGTCGATTTTCCCGCGCCATTGGGGCCCAACAACGCAAAGAAATCGCCCTGCTGGACGTCTAAATCAATGCCTTTTAGCGCGTGAAAACCATTGCCGTAGACCTTGGTCAGCCCACGGATCGACAATGCCGGTTCGGCCATGAACATGTCCTGTCAGCAGAAAAAGAAAAATAAAGACTTTTATAAGGAAGTGATATAAAGGCAGCTCGCCTGTTTTCAAGGCCATGCCGCACCAATACACAATACCCGCTAGGCTCTTGGCCTACCGAGATAAGAAACGCAATAAAATCAGAAAACAATATTTTGGGAGGGCGCTTGGAGCGGGAAAGGAGATTCGAACTCCCGACCCTCGCCTTGGCAAGGCGATGCTCTACCGCTGAGCTATTCCCGCAGCGCAAGAAATGAAGCGAGTTGGCGTCCCATAGGGGGTTCGAACCCCTGTTACCGCCGTGAAAGGGCGGTGTCCTAGGCCACTAGACGAATGGGACGTATTGAATACTGAACTGGAGCGGGAAAGGAGATTCGAACTCCCGACCCTCGCCTTGGCAAGGCGATGCTCTACCGCTGAGCTATTCCCGCTTAATTCAGTTGTCTCGCGATCGGATTGGCGTCCCATAGGGGGTTCGAACCCCTGTTACCGCCGTGAAAGGGCGGTGTCCTGGACCACTAGACGAATGGGACACAAGTTGGAGCGGGAAAGGAGATTCGAACTCCCGACCCTCGCCTTGGCAAGGCGATGCTCTACCACTGAGCTATTCCCGCACTCCGATACCTTAACGATTTAAGTGGCGTCCCATAGGGGGTTCGAACCCCTGTTACCGCCGTGAAAGGGCGGTGTCCTGGACCACTAGACGAATGGGACGCTGCATTGCCTCGTCGAGGTGGCGCGTATAATAATCAGCGGATGAAAAACTGTCAAGCCTCAATCTTTACTGGCACCCTCGTTTAAGATCACACATGCTGAGATGCATAACGCGCTTATTGAAATTCCAGCCGATTGATAGCACAAATACTAGTAGCACTACCTAATAAGAGCAGTGGCTAGTTTCACCGGCATGGCGAACGCACTTATCGCTTGCCGTTATAATAAGGAGGCATATATGGCTATGGCCAAAATAGAAAAACCCCCGGAACAATGGCGCGACCAGCTCAGCCCAGAACAGTACCGTGTCACCCGTGAAAAAGGGACCGAAGCGCCCTTTTCTGGCGACTGCAACGTCAGCGATGTACAAGGTATTTATCACTGCGTGTGTTGCCATGCGCCGCTGTTTGAGAACGAGCATAAATTTGATGCGGGCTGCGGCTGGCCAAGCTTTGATCGCCCGCTGGGCCGTCAACGCGTGGAGGAACATACGGATAGCAGCCACGGCATGGTGCGCACAGAAGTTGTGTGCGCACAGTGTGACGCCCACCTCGGGCACGTGTTTCCCGACGGGCCTCAAGAGACCACGGGATTGCGTTACTGCATTAACTCGGTGGCGCTTGAATTTCACGCCGACGAATAACGCCATCGGTTAATCCAGCAAAGCGGGCGCCATCTGCTAGAATAGGCGCCCGCTTTTTTTATGCTGACACCGCATTTACTGACAACGCATTGCGCAGGAGAACCTCATGCTCGGCTGGTTTCCCGGTCATATGAACAAGGCGCGCCGCCAGATTAAAGACGCGCTGCCTGAAATCGATGTGGTTATCGAAGTACTCGATGCGCGCCTGCCCTACTCCAGCGCCAACCCGATGCTTGCTGAACTCACGCGCCACAAGCCGGTGCTCAAAATTCTCTCGCGCGCGGATTTAGCGGACCCTGAGCGCACGGCTGACTGGGTGGCGTTTTTTGACGCCCAGCCCAATACACGAGCGCTTGCGATCACCACCACCAACGCCCGCGAGCTTAAAAGCATCCCTAAGCTTTGCCATACACTTGCTGGAGAGGTACGCGCTGACCGCGATGTCCGTGTGATGGTGATGGGAATTCCTAACGTCGGTAAGTCAACGCTCATTAATGGGCTGGCGAAGCGCAAAATTGCCAAAACCGGCAACGAACCCGCCGTCACCAAGCGCCAGCAAAAAGTGCGGATTGATGGCCGAGTGGCGCTCATCGATACGCCCGGCGTGCTATGGCCCAAGATCGAAGACCAGGCCAGCGCCTATCGCCTGGCCGCCAGTGGTGCGATTCGTGATACGGCGATTGAATATATCGACGTTGGGATTATTACCAGCGCCGAGTTGGCTAAGCGCTACCCAGAAGCCCTCACCGCTCGTTATAAACTAACAACACTGCCACGCTACGCAGCGCCAGAAACGCCGCCAACCGTCGAGGCCGATGGCCCAGAGCGCCCGGATTTTTTAGCCCTGGCGGGCTTTGACGGCCACGCCATTTTAAAAGACATTGCCCGTAAGCGCGGCGGGCTCCGCGCTGGCGGCGAAGTAGACCTTCACCGTGGTGCCGAAGTGCTGCTGCATGAACTGCGCGATGGCAAATTGGGCCGAATTACGCTAGAAACGCCTCATGACATTCCACCGCCTGACGCTGATGCAGCGCCAACGCAAGCGAGCACGCCAGATGCCTCGCCAGCGCCTTAATGCCGCCGTCAGCGCTTGGAACGACCACTGATTGGGAACGATAAAATGGACACCCCACAGCCTCACGAGGCGCCTTTGCTTAACAAATCACATAAGCTCGATAGCGTTTGCTACGACATTCGCGGCCCCGTGCTCGACCACGCCAAACGCCTGGAAGAAGAAGGCCAACGCGTATTAAAGCTCAACATCGGCAACCCCGCCCCGTTTGGCTTTGAAGCACCGGAAGAGATTCTGCAAGACGTGATGCGCAACCTGCCAACAGCCCAAGGCTACTGCGATTCCAAAGGGCTTTATTCGGCACGCAAAGCCATCATGCAAGAGTGCCAACGCAAAGAAATCCCTGGCGTCGGCATTGAAGATATCTACATCGGCAACGGTGTTTCCGAGCTGATTGTGATGGCGATGCAGGCGCTTTTAAACGACGGTGATGAAGTGCTCATCCCCGCACCGGATTATCCGCTTTGGACGGCGGCGGCGAACCTCTCCGGCGGTCACGCCGTGCATTATTTATGCGATGAGCAGGCCGACTGGGCACCGGACATGGCGGACATTCGCGCCAAAGTCACGCATCACACCCGTGCCATTGTGCTGATCAACCCCAACAACCCCACTGGGGCTGTCTACCCGCCAGACGTCGTGCGTGAGGTGCTTGATATCGCCCGTGAACACAATTTAGTGGTGTTCTCCGATGAGATTTACGACAAGATTCTCTACGACGGCGTCGAGCATACCGCCACCGGGGCACTTGCTGATGATGATCAGCTGGTCATCACCATGAACGGTCTCTCTAAAAGCTATCGCTGCGCTGGGTTTCGCTCCGGGTGGATGACCATATCCGGGTCAATCGCCAAGCAACGCGCCAGCGGGTATATTCAAGGGCTGACCATGCTGGCCTCGATGCGCCTTTGTGCCAACGTGCCCGCTCAACACGCCATCCAAACTGCGCTTGGTGGCTATCAGTCCATCAACGACCTGATTCTCCCCGGTGGGCGCCTACTCGCGCAGCGCGATATTACCTATGAAAAGCTTAACGCTATTCCCGGTGTCAGCTGCGTCAAGCCTAAAGGCGCGCTTTATGCGTTCCCCAAACTCGACCCGAAAATATTTAATATCCAGGACGACCAAAAAATGGTGCTGGATTTGCTGTTACAAGAGAAAATCTTGCTGGTTCAAGGTACTGCCTTTAACTGGCCGGAAGCGGATCATGTGCGGATCGTAACGCTGCCCTGGGCTGATCAGTTAGGTGATGCACTCGACCGCTTTGCCAACTTTTTATCGCGCTACCGGCAATAAATACACCGACACCTTGAAACCCAGCGCGAGTGGACGTATCTAAGCTTACGTTTATTCTCGCTTATATAGTCATTATGGGCTTAGTCTTTGCTGTTTTATGTATTACTGACTTGTTTTTAATGACCTGGTTTTAATGGCCTGGTTTTAATGACTGAACGCTTACTGACTCAGGTTTGATTGACCGAGCTTTCACTGACTTAGGCTTTATGGAGATTTCGCCACATGATGCGAATTGTGCTGTTTTTAGCCACTAACCTGGCAATCTTATTAGTGGCCAGTATTACCCTGCGCCTATTCGGCGTGGACAGCTATCTCAGTAGCCAGGGCATTAACTTTACCAGCCTGCTGATTTTTTGCTTTGTGTTCGGCATGGCCGGGTCAATGATATCGCTGTTCATCTCAAAGTGGATGGCGAAACGCTCCACCGGTACCGTGATTATCGAAACCCCTTCTAACCAGACCGAGCAGTGGCTACTGGATACCGTCAAGGCGCTTGCTCGCGAGGCGGGCATCAAAACACCGGAAGTGGGTATTTTTCCCGCGCAACAATCCAACGCCTTTGCCACCGGCTGGAACAAAGACGCCGCATTGGTGGCTGTCTCGGCAGGTCTTTTAAACCGCATGCAACCCGAAGAAGTGCGCGCCGTATTGGCCCACGAGATCGGCCACGTTGCCAACGGCGATATGGTGACGCTGGCGCTGATTCAGGGCGTCGTCAACACCTTCGTCATGTTCTTCGCCCGCGTGGTGGCGCACTTAGTGGATAACTTCCTGAAAAGCCGCTCGGATGGCGAGGGTGGCCTTGGCTTTATGGGCTATTTTGCCGTGGTCATTGTGGCGGAGATTGTCTTCGGCCTTGTTGCCTCGGCTATCGTGGCCTGGTTCTCGCGCTTTCGCGAATACCGCGCCGACGAAGCCGGGGCACGCCTTGCCGGCACCGGTGCCATGGTTAACGCCCTGGCTCGCTTAAAAGCTGAAACCGAGCTGCCAGACCAAATGCCCGACACCCTGCGCGCCATGGCAATTACCAAGGGTCAGACGCGCTCGCTCACGGAGCGCCTGTTCGCCAGCCACCCGCCGCTGGATGATCGTATCCGCGCCCTCAAAGAAGCCGCTTACCGACAGTAAGCGGAAGTCAGAACCAAGACCTCAGCGCCCACCCTTCGGTGGGCGTTTTTCGTTCTCCCTCCGCTCATCCCGAGCCCATCTATTCCACGCGAAACCCCGCAGCGCTTAGCACGGGTGCCAGCGTATGGGCATCTCCCTTTAAACGCACGCTAAGGGTCGAAAACTCACGCCGCAGCGGGTAATTCACACGGCACGCATCAAACCCTTTTGCCACTCCCAAAGCATACGCCTCACGCGTAAGGCGCTCATGGTCACGACGGACGTCATACACCGCACGGGCGCAAAGCCGCAATGCGTCTTCACTAGGTAACGCCTGCTGCAACGTCATCGACGCTAATGCCGGCGACGGGCAAATCGCGTTAAGCGAGAGCTCACTCGTCTCGTTTACATGAGCCGCCAACGCTTGATGAATCATCAAGCTACCACGCAGTTTGCCATCCAGGCTGTAACCGGCGATGTGCGGGGTGGCAAGTGTCGCCAGATCGTGCAGGGCAGCATCAATAGCAGGCTCGTTCTCCCATACATCCAGCACGGCGGTAAGATCGTTCTGCCCTGCCAGGCGGCTGCGCAGTGCCAAGCCGTCGATACAATCACCGCGCCCGGCGTTAAGCACCACCGTGCCGGGGGCAAGTTCGTTGATACGTTCAGCATCCAGCAAATGTTGGGTGGCATGCGGCCCGGTACTCACCAATGGCGTGTGCAGGCAAAGTACATCGCAACGTTCAATTAACGTTTCAAGGGAGGTGAAGCCACTCTCCCCCTCACGTTCGGCGCGCGGTGGATCGCAGGCCAGCACGTCAAGCCCAAGCGTCTGCAAACGCGCTTGCAGGCGGCTGCCCACATTGCCCACGCCCACAATACCCACACAGCGATCTAAAAGCCGCCAACCCTGTCGTTCAGCAAGCGTTAATAGGCTTGCGAGCACATAATCCACCACCGCCTCAGCGTTGCACCCTGGAGCGCTAGCGAAGGCAATGTCGTGTTCGGCAAGATAGTGAGTATCAACGTGATCGATGCCGATAGTGCAGGTGCCGACAAATCGCACCGCGCTTTCAGCCAACAGCGAGGCGTTAACCGGGGTGACGGAGCGAGTAATGAGTGCATCCGCGTCGCGCAGGTGTTCGGCGCTGATCTCACGACCGGGGCGTTTTATTACCTCACCGAAACCTCCAAAGCAGGCATCCGCGGCGGGAATATTGGCGTCGACGACAAGTTTCATGGCGTTTTGACTCTGGCGATTTACAATAGTGGCCGCCATTGACGGGCAACCATGCGTTTTAACTAACGTATTTGCGCAAGATGATGTGAGATAACGTATTAATAAGAGCGGGGTAACTGAGTGATCGTACGTTGGGAAACCGACCATGACTACGTCCTGGTACATATCCACCAAGATATGTTCGGCGACTGGATTTTTAGCCGCGCCTGGGGACAAATCGGCACCCAGTTTGGTGGTTTGAAGCATCAGCTGGCGGACACGCGTCATCAAGCCCAAATGTGGCTTGATGACGAAGCCACCATCCAAAATTCCCGCGGTTTTCTCAAGGTCTTGGACGTGACCGACGATACCCCCGAAGGCCAAGAAGCCATGCGCCAGCTATCCCTGCTCGATGTTATATAATCGCCTTGGGGGCACGCTCAACCCAGGTAACGCCGCCCGTTGCGCTCAACCGCGGGTTTTGCCGGCTTCAGCGTTTGCGGCGGCGCCAATAACGCTTCCAGCGCGGCTTCATCCAACCAGCCGCGCGTCCTAAGCCATTCGCTCAAGCGCTTATGGTCTAACCCGCGGTCCAGCTCAAAACCTTCGGCATCGACCAGTACGGGGATGCGCACGCCGTAACGCGCTATTAGTTCATCGTCGTCACTGATTTCAATATGACGCAGCGCCACCTCGTCATTGGCGAGCGTATGCACCATCGCCTCTAGCTGCTCGCATAGATGGCAGCCTAAGGTGGTATAAAGCCAAAGCGTGATCACGAAGCCTCCTTATGGCGCAGCAAAAAGACATGGTGAAGGTTGCTACGGCGCTGGAAATCCGGGTCGAACGTGCGCGCAGAAATATCCTCAACGTCAAAGCGTTCAACAAGATCTTCATCAAGTGTAAAGCGGCGCTGATTATTGGAGAACACCAACGTGCCGCCTGGGGCCAATCGTGCCATCGCCAGGTTCACCAACGGCGAATGATCACGCTGAATATCCAGCGTCTCGCGCATCTTCTTCGAGTTGGAAAACGTCGGCGGGTCCATAAAGATCAAATCAAACGTTGTGCTTGCCGTTTCCAGCCAGTGGAAACAGTCGTCACGCATCACACGGTGGCGTGAGGGATCGAGCTGATTCAGCGCAAAGTTATCCTGCGCCCACTTGAGATAAGTATTGGACATATCCACGCTGACGCTATCACTCGCTCCGCCCAAGGCGGCGTGCACCGTTGCGGTGGCCGTGTAGCAAAAAAGGTTTAAAAAGCGCTTACCCTCGGCCATTTGCCTAAGCATTCGGCGCACCGGCCGGTGGTCGAGAAACAGCCCAGTATCCAAATAATCGCGCAGGTTTACCCACAGCCACGCCGGCCCTTCTTGCACCTTAAAACGCTCGCCGCTGGCCTCGCGTTTCTGATACTGGGCGCTGCCGGTTTGCCGTTCACGACGTTTCACATAGACATGGCTTGGATCAACCTCCAAGACGTCAGGCAGCACTTCCAACGCATCGAACAAACGCTTTTGAGCCTGGGCGGCATTCACGGTGCGCGGCGGCGCATACTCCTGCACATGGACACGATCGCCATACACATCGATGGCCAGCGCGAACTCCGGCATATCCGCATCATAGAGGCGATAGCACGTTTCGCCGCTTTGTTTGAGCCACTTTTTCAGCCGTTTCTGGTTCTTTTTCAGCCGGTTGGCAAACATTTCTGCGTTTTCCGACACCCGCGGCGAGGGGTGACGGGTCTCATCGAGCACTTCTGGGCCAGCCGGGTCGGCAATGTCCATGAGCAATAACTTAGCATCCAGCGGCCCATTTTTTAGCGCGTACTGCTTATGGGCCCGCAAGCCCAGCCGATGGCCCAGATCCGGGTTGCCGGTGAAGAGCGCCAGGGTCCAACCGGGAAACGCGGCTTTCACCTTCTCACCCAAAGTGGCGTAAAGAGTGACAAGCTCCGGCAACTCGCCAAGGCGCTCGCCATAAGGCGGGTTAGTGATGATCAGCCCGCGCTCGGCGTTGAGGTCGCTAGGCCTTTCAAGCGTTGCTAGGCTTTGCCCGATAAGCGTAATCAACGCGGGAACACCCGCGCGCATGGCGTTGGCTTTGGCCGCCGAGAGCGCGGCAGGGCTTTGATCAAAGCCGAACAGCTGATTTTTGCAGCGTTTGCGCCCAATGCTGGCGCGCGCCTGGGCTTCACGCGTTAGCTCTTGCCATGCGTCATGGTCAAAAAGCGCCCAGCCGTGAAAGCCAAAGCGTTCACGGTGTAGATTCGGCGCTTGATCAGCAGCAATTAGCGCCGCTTCAATTAATAGCGTTCCCGCGCCGCAAAGCGGATCAATCAGCGGCTCGCCTGCTTTCGCACGCTCGGGCCAACCGGCACGCACCAAAAGCGCTGCTGCCAAGTTTTCTTTGAGCGGCGCATGCCCCACATCGCGGCGATACCCACGCCGGTGCAGGCTTTCACCGGCAAGGTCGATACCCAACGTTAGGTTTTCCCGGTGCAAATGGGCGTATAGACGCACATCAGGGGTTTTCGTATCGACATTAGGGCGCGCCTGTCCGGCAAGCAACAGCGCATCCACTACGCCATCTTTCACCGTCTGCGCACCGAAACGGGTATGGCGTATGTGTTCGCTGCGGCCATGGAAATCGACAGCAATTGTTTTTCCTGGGGCAATATGTCGCGCCCAGGGCACTCGCGTTGAGACAACGCGCAGTGTGTCTGCCGTATCGACCAGTGGCTCGCGTGAAATGACCGCGATCACGCGGTTGGCCAATCGCGACCAGAGACATAATCGATATGCCGTCGCGTGGCTGGCACTAGCAAAAACCCCGGCCACAGTAGTTTTGCCAGGCGTGGCACCTAGGCTCGCTAGCTCCTCAGCCAACAGGCCTTCGATCCCTTTTGGGCAAGTCACCAGCAGGTCTAATTCATTGCTTTGGCTTGGATCAGTCATAGTGGCGGCAGCGCTAAATGCGCGATATTCCTATAGATGGCAAAGAAGTTTACGTCTTATGACAATTTGATGGTCGACAGGGAGCCCCGTCATGGTCTAACAATAAAAGGGTAGCTACACAAAACGCCTGCGCGTCAACAAGGATTATCCGTCAGCGGTACGTTCAGCACGTGAGTGCCAGACTTTTACAACGCCGCTTTCACGATTATGTTACGCCAAGCGAAGACGAAATGGCGTTGTCATCTTCAATAAAAAACAGGCCATTTCCCCTCAAAGGCTTTCATATAATGAGGTTAGCCAATGAAAAGACAAAAACGTGACCGCTTCCAGCGGGCTTATGTTCACGGCTACAAAGCAGGTGTTTCCGGTCGCTCTCGAGACGATTGCCCTAGTGAAAATATTAATTTACGCGAATACTGGATGAGCGGTTGGCGTGAAGGCCGCGGTGACCAGTGGGACAGTATGACGGGCGTTTCAGGCATTCACAAAAACCCCACGGTCATGACGTAGCGTTTTGTTTATTTGCCTCCATTTCCTTTATTAGCACGATATAGCCCGCTTAGCCCAGCGGGCTTTTAGCTGTTTGGGCTTGCTGCTTGTACTTTAAGGGCTTCGGCGCACTCGCTCACAAGCTTGGGGCCACGATAAATCAACCCAGAATAAAGCTGCACCACGTTTGCCCCCGCGTCTATTTTTGCCTGTGCGGCCTCACCACTGTCGATACCGCCAACGCCAATAATCGGCATGGTTGGCAAGTGCTTACGCAACAGCCGAATGATGCGATTAGACGCCTCAAAAACAGGCTTCCCCGAGAGCCCGCCTGCCTCTTGCGCTTGGGGGTCTTGTTGAACAGCGTCACGTGCCACGGTGGTGTTGGTCGCAATGACACCGTCTAAACGGTTGCGCTCAATGCTTTTGGCCACCAACGCCACCTCGTCTTCTTCCATATCTGGGGCAATTTTGACCAATAGCGGCACCTTTTGACCACGCTCTTTATCCAACGCGGCGGCCCTCTCGCGAATCGGCCCTAACAGCGCATCAAGCTGCTCGCCGAACTGCAGGGTACGAAGCCCCGGCGTGTTAGGTGAAGAGATATTGACAGCAATGTAATCCGCCACTGGGTGTACCGCGTCCAGACAGACAAGATAGTCATCCAGGGCATTATCAACGTTGGTGGTAAGGTTTTTACCGATATTGATGCCAATAATGCCATCAAAACGGCGCTTTTTTACCTGCTCCACCAAAGACGCCACCCCTTGGTTGTTAAACCCAAAGCGATTAATGATGGCCTCGTGCTCGGCAAGGCGAAAAAGCCGCGGTTTAGGATTGCCAGGCTGGGGCTTGGGCGTCACGGTACCCACTTCGATAAAACCAAAGCCCAACGCTCCTAACGCATTAAGATGCTGTGCATTTTTATCCAATCCTGCCGCCAACCCCACTCGATTGGGAAATGTAAGCCCCATCAGTGTAACCGAATCATTCACCCGTGGCCCAACCAAGCGGTTAACGCCACCTACGCGGTGAAGCGCTTCCAAGGTGCTAAGCGCCATGCCGTGAGAGGTTTCAGGATCAAGGCGAAACAGCAGCGAGCGGGCAAGATCGTACATTCGGGCTCCGGGCAAAACATCCAAACAATAAAAAGGTGCGGTGCGCGAGTATAACGCACACCACACCTTCAAGCATCGCTGATCAAGTTCCTGCGGCGGTTATGCTTCGCTGTCACTCTCAGCAAGGTCAACAAGCTCGCGCACGGCCACAGCAAATAGCGCAAAGCCGCTTTCGCTACCGCTACGGACCTCATCAATCAAACGACACCAGCGGCGATGCAGTTCGACGTGCTGTTCAAGCCACTGCACGACTCGTTCCTCAGGGGTACGGCTGCCGGCATCTAGCCTCAACACGCTGGTGGTGAGTGCCAATTGCTGGCGATCGATATCATCACGGAAGGTTTCCCGCGCTTGCGCTTGCCAAGCATCACGCACGTCAAGCTGGGTGACCTGCTGAATCATCCACGGTAGCTCCAAACGGCTGCCGATTTCATAGAACACCTCAGCCACGCGCTGCGGTTTTTCGTTAGTAAGACGCGCGGCTTGAATAATACCTAAGCCCGAATATAGGCTCGGCGCGGCCGCGACGCTTCCCGCCAGCGCATCCGGTACACCTGCGTTTAATAGCGCCTCACGACGCTCGCGCCAGCGGTCCAACTCCTCACCGCTTAAGAGCTCACCAACCCCCTCTTGTAACTGGGCTAAACGCGGAGCGAAATACTCCACCGTATCCTGGGTCGAAAGACCTATATGCTGGCGCAAGAACCAACGTGTTGCACGGCGGATCATGCGCATCAAGTCATGCATCATGCTGTACTGCACCTGACTTGAGACCTGATTATCCAACGCTTCAATTTCCGCCCATAGCGCCGGCAAATTAAAGCTGTCACGGGCGACAATGTAGGCGCGGGCAATATCGGCACGCCCCGCGCCCGTAGAATCGATCAGGCGGCGCACAAACACAATCCCCATGTGATCGACCAAATCATTGGCTACCTGGGTGGCCACGATTTCGCGTTTCAGGCGATGGTCGTACATTTCCTGCTTGTAGCGCTCCACCAGCACATTCGGGAAAAGACGCTCAAGATGACGGTGGATATAAGGGTCATCGGGCACATCAGAGGTAATCAAATCACCCTTCAAGGTACTCTTGGCGTAAGAGATCAACACCGAAAGCTCTGGCAGCCTCATGCCTTGGCTGCTACCCGTACGCTCTTTAAGCACATCATCTGCGGGTAAAAATTCAAGCTCACGATCGATCTGCCCAGCGGACTCAAGTTCGCTAATAAAGCGCCGGTAAGGCCCGATCCCTTGCTGCGAAATTTGCGCCGAAAGATCCAGCGCTTGCGTCTGGCGATAGTTATCCAGAATCACCAAGTCCGCCACTTCCTCGGTCATCTCGGCCAGCAGCTGGTTACGCTGCTTTTCGGTCATGTCCCCGCGTTTCACCACTTCATCGATCAATATTTTAATATTGACTTCATGGTCAGAGCAGTTAACCCCGCCAGCGTTGTCGATAAAGTCAGTGTAGACATACACCCCCTTCGCCGACGCTTCCATGCGCCCACGCTGAGTAAAGCCAAGATTACCGCCCTCACCGATCACACGACAATTGAGCTCGTTACCGTTAATACGCAGTGAATCGTTTGCTTTATCGCCCACGTCAGCATCCGTTTCCTCCGAGCCTTTCACGTAGGTGCCGATCCCCCCGTTCCAGATCAAATCAACCTTGGCTTGAAGCATTGCATGGATCAGCTCATTCGGTGCTAACCGCGACTGCTTAATGTTAAAGGCTTTCTGCATTTGCGGGGTGATATTGATCGACTTAGCGCTACGGCTGAAAATGCCACCGCCTTCCGAGATCAAGGCGCGATCAAAATCTTCCCAGCTGGAACGCGGCATATCAAAGAGGCGCTGGCGCTCGGCAAACGTGGCCGCGGCATCCGGCGTGGGGTCAACAAAAATGTGTAAATGGTTGAATGCCCCTAGCAGCAGGATTTTGTCCGACAACAACATGCCGTTACCGAAGACATCGCCGCCCATATCGCCAATCCCCACGACCGAGAATTCTTCGCGCTGAGTATCCAGGCCAAGGTTGCGAAAGTGGCGTTTAACCGACTCCCAAGCGCCGCGCGCGGTGATGCCCATTTTCTTGTGGTCATAACCATTGGCACCGCCAGAAGCGAAGGCATCGCCTAACCAATGGCCGTATTCTATGGATATCTCGTTGGCGATATCCGAGAACGTCGCGGTGCCTTTATCGGCTGCCACCACCAAGTAGGCATCGTCATCGTCATGACGGACAACATTTTTCGGCGGCACGACATCGCCCCCGTCAAGGTTGTCGGTTACATCTAACAGGGCGCGAATAAAGGTCTTATAGCAAGCGATCCCCTCTTTTTGCTGGGCTTCGCGGCCAGCACCTTCGGGCATGCGTTTGCAAACAAAGCCGCCCTTAGCACCCACCGGCACGATAACGGCGTTTTTTACCTGCTGCGCTTTTACCAGCCCCAAGACTTCGGTACGGAAATCTTCCATGCGATCCGACCAACGCAAGCCACCACGGGCCACTTTGCCCCCGCGTAAGTGAACCCCTTCCACACGGGGCGAGCAAACAAAAATCTCAAATGCCGGGCGCGGCTTGGGCATCCCGGTGACCTTCGAAGGCTCCAGTTTGTAGGCAATGTAGTCTTTGGATCTTCCGCTTTCGTTAAACTGATAATAATTGGTGCGCAGCGTGGCTTGAATCAGCTCTATAAAACGGCGCAACAACTGATCATCATTTAAGCTCGATACCTCTTCTAACTGCGCGTTTATACGCGCTAGACAGTCGCTGTTATCCCGCTCCGTGCACTCAGGGTCAAAGCGTAAGCGAAAGAGTTCGACGAGTTCGTGGGTAATACTCGCGTGGGTGGTCAGGGTCGAGGCGATGTAATCCTGCGACATACCAAAGCGGATCTGCTTCAGGTAGCGAGCATAGCCGCGCAGCATCGCGACTTCGCGCCAGTCAAGGTTGGCACCGATAACCAGCCGGTTAAAGGCGTCGTTATCCGCCTCTCCCGCCCAAATGCGTTGAAACGCTTCAGTAAACGTCTCACGCATGTCACTGAGACTGACATCAATCCCACTGTGTTCAAGTTCGAAATCGTGGATCCAATAGCGCTGATCCGGCGCATTGATCTCATACGGGCGCTCACCGATCACACGCAACCCCAGGTTTTCCATCATCGGCAGCACGTCGGAGAGGGGAATTTGCGACTCGCGATGGAATAACTTTAAGTTGACGCCGCCACCCTGATCTTCAAGCGGGCGATACAGCGACAAGGCAAGGTCATGACCGTTATCTAGCGCCAGCAGATGCTGGACGTCAAATACCGCCGTCCGGGCGCTAAAATCCTCGCGGTAGCTGGCGGAGTATGCCTCGCAAAAACGGTCCATTAACCGATTAGCCTGCTCCTCGCCAAAGCCTTCCACCATGGCGGACTGCAACTCATCGCGCCAGCTACGTGCGAGAAGCGCAATTTTATTTTCTAGGCGCTTGAGATCAAATCGCCCTGGCTGATCTCCGTTAAAGCGCAGGATAAGCTGGATACGCGCCAGTACCGACTCGGATAAATAGGTATTAAAGTCGCCAAAATGAGCATCCATTTCTTCACAAAGCAGCTTCTGAATCCTCTGGCGTAAATGCGTAGAGAAAACATCGCGCGGCACAAAGACCAGGCAGGAGAAAAACTTGCCGCTGATATCCGAGCGCACAAATAAACGTACCTGGCGGCGCTCACGAATATTAAGAATGCCTAGCGCCGTGCTCGCCAGCGATTCCGTGTCAATTTGGAACAGGTCATCGCGGGGATACACCTCTAATACTTGCAGAAGCTGTTTGCCGTTATGTCCCTGTGGATTAAATCCGGCAATGTCCATGACGGCTTTCAGCTTGCGCCGCAGTAGTGGAATATTGCGCGGTGACTCGTTGTAAACAGTGGCCGTGAACAGGCCGAAAAAGCGCCGTTCGCCGATAACATTACCATCGTCATCGTAGCGGTCCACGGTAATATAATCGGGATATGTCGGGCGATGAACGCGGGAATGGTGAGCGCTTTTGGCAAAAGACAAAAGTTGCGGCACCAGTACGTAATCGCCGTTTTCATCGATCCCCTCTTCGGAGCGGATCCGCTCGCAATAGCGTGGCTGATTAAGACGAAAAACCCCGAGCACACTGTCAGAATCGCGCTTGAGTTCACCCTCTTGCAAAACGTATTCGTCATATCCGAGGAAGGTAAAATTATCTTTTACCAGCCACTCAAGAAACGCGATGGCTTCTTCATGGTCATCCGGGTCAATTTGCGGCGGACAAACCTTTTCAAGTTCCTGAATCGTTTCGCGGGTGCGCTCGCACATGACATCGTAATCAACCACGGCAGTGCGCACATCACGCAGCACGTCCAGCAGATTAAGCTCAATATCGGCAAGCGCATGCTGATCGGTGTGGCGATCGACTTCTATCACAATCAACGATTCACGCGAGGTTGGCGCACTCTCATCGCGTGGCGCGGTTACACGTTGCAGTTGATTATCACTATTGCGCTCTACTGCGATGACAGCGTTTTGAATCGCGTGCACGGTCAACCCTCGGCGATTGAGCTCAATCCTTACCGAGTCGACCAAAAACGGCATGTCTTCATGCAGGACAGCGACAAACGTGTGTGTTGATTGCCAGCCGTGCTCTTCAAAATCTGGATTAAACACCCTGACTTTTGGCTGTTTAGGATCGTGATGCTGCAAAAACTGCCAAACCGAGAGCGTCGCGCCATAAAGATCGTCTAAACGCCGGTTTACTAAGTCTTCCACCGGTACAGTGGCATAAAACTGCCGTGCAAACGCATCAATGTCGGCAGCTCTCGCCGAATCTAAGCGCGCGTCTAGCCGCTCTTTTAGCTGTTTAAGCAAATCTTGCCGACTCTCTTCAATTGCAATGTAATGCATCCATCACCTCGACTACCAAGACCATAATTGGTCAAAAAAACGAAGAACACTAGGCTGTTAGGACACCATAGCCTGACGTTAGCATCAGCTTACGCTAGCAATGCCCATGACCCCAGCCACTTGGCATCTTGCTCATGGCGCATACCGTTTATGCATCATGTACCCCTGATATAGCGCTATCGACGTTGCAACATCACGCCACATTCACAGTGGTCAGTAAAAGGAAACTGGTCAAACAGAGCGAAACGCTCAATGCGGTGTGTCTGATTCAGTATGGTCAAGTTTTCCGCTAGCGTCTTGGGATTACAGGAAATATAGACAATCCGCTCAAACCGGCTAAGTTGGCGGCAACTCGCCTCATCCAAGCCGGCACGCGGTGGGTCTACCAACACCGTTGAGAAATCAAAGGTCTCAAGTGCCATCTCAGCCACACGCCGGCCGCCCTTCTCGCCATTTAACGCTTGCGAAAATTCCTCAGCGGACATCCGCGTGACTTGGGCATTACTCACGTGGTTAGCGTCAAAGTTAACCTTGGCACTGGCCACCGACGTGCGCGAAATCTCGGTAGCTAAGACGCGACGAAAATTTTCCGCAAGGGCGACAGTGAAATTACCATTGCCACAGTAAAGCTCAACTAAATCAGAGAACTGGCTATTTTTGGTGACATCGCGCGCCCAGCTAAGCATCTTTTGGCACACAACGGCGTTAGGTTGGGTAAAGCTATTTTCGACCTGCTGGTAGTGAAAAGTATGGCCATCGAGGTGCAGCTGCTCCCACACGTAATCACGCGTCAGCACCCGGCGCTCTTTGCGTGAACGGCCGATAATCATAATACCCAGCTCGCGCTCTAAGGCTCGCGCTTCGCTTTCCCAAGCGTCATTCAGCGGACGATGGTAAATCAACGTTACCAGCGCTTCGCCTGCAAGCGTGGTCAAGAACTCAACCTGAAACAACCGGTGGCGTAACGCATCGCTTGCCAAAAAGGCCGCTCTTAGCTTGGGCATCAACGCATTGATCGCCTCGCTGGCCACCAAGTACTGATCTAAGCGTACCACCTGTTTGTTTTTGGGATTTTCCGGATCAACCTCAAACATGGCATAGAAGAGATCGTCACCCTCATGCCAAATGCGAAATTCACAACGCTGGCGATAGTGACTTGGCGGTGAGGTAAATACCTCCAACGATGGAGGAGAAAACAAAGAGAAGAGGCGTTCTAGTTCGTCACGTTTGACGGCAAGCTGCTCGTCGTAGCGTTGGGGATCAACCACGGGAATCGCCAAAGGGGGCTCCTGTTATCAGTGTCTAAATTTAACAAATCGTTGCGGTGGTTAACGCGATAGCGCGCTAGTGATCAAGAGACAAATCATCAAGGAACAGAGACTCTGGGGCAAAAAAACCATACGCTGCGAGCCCCGCTTTTAGGGAGGTGACGGGCGCAGTGGCGAAGCAGCGGCCCTCGTGGCGGTTCGATACCAACGTACTGACCACCTGCCCCACGCGACGGGCAATCGCATCTCCCGAATCCACCCAGATGAGCGGCGCTGGCGCAGCGGCGTCAAGCCAGGGTTTAAGTAGCGGAAAGTGCGTGCAGCCAAGCACCACCGTATCCATCGGCACATCGGCATGTGCCGCTTGCCATAACGGCGCTAATGCAGCGGCTAGGCGTTGGGTATTTGGCTCGGTACCGCTAATTAACGCTTCTGCCTCGATCACTAACGCATCCGCTGCCACGCGAGTAATACGACAATCGCTAGCAAAATTATCAATTAGCTGCTGAGTATAAGGGCGTCGGACCGTTGCCGTGGTCGCCAATAGGCCGATATGCCGCGATTGGCTCGCAGCTGCTGCCGGCTTGATCGCCGGCACAGTTCCGACCACGGGGATGGTCAGTTCAGCACGTAGCTGTTCTAGCGCTAAGGTGCTCGCCGTATTACACGCCACCACCAGCACGCTTGGCTGGCAGGCGTTAACAGCCGCACGGCAAACGCCAACGATACGCGCCGTTAACGTGCTGTCTTCACGCAGGCCATAAGGTAGCCAAGCATTATCGCAGGCATAGCACAAAGCGGCATGAGGGTAATGCGCACGCAGCGCACGCGCCACAGAGAGCCCACCCATGCCAGAGTCAAAAATTAATACGGGGCCAGCCATGTTGTGCGGTTGCCCTTTACAAAACGAAAAAGGGCAGTGAGTGTATCACGCCCCGAAAGGTTGCTGATGATGGGTGTTGATATTAGCGACTGCCTAATAAGTTAGAGCGAGGGGATTTGAGCGCCGCGCAACTCTGCATAAAGCTCTGGATAAGCCTGCTGAAGGCGTTCAAGCTCCTGCTCCGCGCCAGCAGGTAACGCTTGACGCAACAGCGCTAGATCTTCTTCGCTAAAATGCTTCTCCACCAGGGGGAATAACACTTCGCGCTCTTTGCTCAGGTAGGCACGGTGCGCTTCAAGGTATTGTTTCAAATCCTCGGCAAAGCGATCCATTGGAACGACACTGTCCATTAAAATCATATCGATATCCGTGGAAAGCCGCGCAAGTCGCGGTTTCAATTCGCGATACTCGTCGAGCATGCCTTTAACTTCAGCCACATGCTCTGGCGCCCGCACCTGCAGACACTGGATAAACTCACGCTCAAGTGGCGCCGCAAATTTTTCCATGTAGGCCAGAATGTGATCCACTACCTCGCGCATCAACTGGAAATTGGGCCGCTCACCCTTAGCTAAGGTTTTCTGCTTAAGCTGCAAGACGTGCAGCATTCGCGCCATATTGGCATGATCCAGACGCAGTTGATGTAACATTGTACCTTCTCCTTTGTTATCGCATACGCCCATTAAATCGCATCCACCTAACAGTAGCGTGACGCGGCGCTCATTACCACCAACAGCAACTCACGCTGTATCGTTCAATGGAGTCTGCATGGATCTGTTTTCATCTTCCACCCCCGCCGATGACGCCCCATTGGCGTTTCGCATGCGCCCTACGTCCCTTGACGATTATGTTGGGCAGCAAGCACTCGTGGGGCCTGGCAAGCCGTTACGCCGCATGGCAGAGTCCGGCGTAGTTCGCTCGATGATGCTATGGGGACCACCCGGCGTCGGCAAAACAACGCTGGCCGACATTCTGGCGAACGCCTCAAACGCCCACTTGGAAACCCTCAGTGCCGTGATGGCCGGGGTAAAAGAGATTCGCGCAGTGGTTGAGCACGCTCGTCAGTTGGCCCCTACCGCCGTGATTCTCTTTTTGGATGAGATTCACCGGCTCAACAAAAGCCAGCAGGATGCGCTCTTGCCCCACGTCGAATCTGGGCTTTTAACCCTGATTGGCGCCACGACTGAAAATCCTTCATTTGAAGTCAACTCGGCGCTACTCTCCCGCGCGCGGGTTTACGTCTTAAAGCCGCTTAGCGAAGATGAACTAATTGCAGTATTGCGCCAAGCGCTTAGTGATCGCGAGCGCGGATTGGGCCAGCGCGAGATTACGGTTGATGAGGAAGTGCTCGCAGTGCTTGCCCACGCAAGCGCCGGTGATGCGCGCCGAGCACTGGGGTTATTAGAAACGGCGTGCGATTTTACCCAACAGGAAAACGGCCGTGAAGTGCTCTATCGCAGCGCGCTTGATGACGTCATTGGGCATCAGGCCAGCGCCTTTGATAAACAAGGGGATGTGTATTACGACCTACTCTCGGCGATCCATAAATCGGTGCGCTCATCAAGGCCGGATGCCGCGCTTTTGTATATCGCGCGCTTTATTCAAGGTGGCGGTGACCCGCTAGACGTAGTACGCCGGCTGACGGCTATTGCGTCTGAAGATGTGGGTAACGCCGACCCGCGCGCGCTGCCGCTGGTGATCGCTGCCTGGGACGCTTATTTGCGTTTAGGCGACCATGAGGGTCAGCGGGCGCTCGCCCATGCGGCCATTCACTTAGCCGTTGCGCCCAAAAGCAACCGCATTGATCAAGCATGGAGTGCCGCGCAGCGTTTCGTCCGCCAACAACCGCAGATTGAGGTGCCTACTTACCTGCGCAACGCCCCTACCAAGCTAATGGAGAGTCTAGGCCACGGCAGTGGTTATCGTTACGCGCATAACGAAGACGATGGCTATCCCGCCGGTAGCGCACACAATTGCTGGCCGGAAGACCTGGTACACGAGAGGTTTTATCAGCCCAGCCAATTCGGCCAGGAAAAGCGTTTTGCTGACATCATGGCCTGGCGCGAACACCGCGACCATGAAGCCGATCAAGGGAGTGAGTCACAATGATGCGCGCTTCGGCGCTTTTAACGTCCTTCGCGAATCACATCGACGTTATCTGGAATGTCAAAGCTAAAGCGTTGTTCATCAATGGCGCCGTTTTGGCGAATGTCGCTAAACGCAATCGCGGTACGCTGCCCAGTACTGTCGGTCATCCAAAGCTCTGTGAGCGTTTCGCCGTTAAAGGTCAGGCTTAACTCTTCAAATAAAGTCTCAGCCGAGAGCGGGATCAGAGTAAACACCTCATCGTCGCTCTCTTCTTCATAGAAGACGTCATAGTTCTCGGCCAAATCCTCGACGTTGCCTGACAGCAGCATCGCCGGGGTGTGGGTAACGCGGTCATCGACTCCTTGCACGGTCACTTGCTCAAGATCCGGGTCGTATAGGTACACGTCTTCCCCATCAGAAACGACCGTCTGCGCGTAGGGGGCTTCTACTTCCCAGCGTAAAAGCCCAGGGCGAGAGAGCCACATTTCACCATGGGCTTCTTGCAGCCGTTCTCCGCCACTATCTAAAATCCGCTGTTCGAATGTGGCGTGATAGCTTTCCAGGGGATTGAGACGCTCGGTTAAGCGCTCGGTTGCTTCGTCGGCCCAAACGGCTGGCGCCATCACCAAGCCTAACGCACTGGCGGCAAGCGCCAGGGAAAAAGTTTTTGTCGGCTTTGAAGCCGTTAACTGGTCAGAATAAACGTCATTGTCGCGCGTGCCATTGTTAAGCATCGTGTTCTCCCTTAGCCGCCCGCCAAGCAAATGCTTACCGGACTCAAAACATGTTGTGCTATCAGACGCTTGATTCGCCGCTAGGTTTCCTCTTAAACGGCGCTTCCTTGGTGTTTGCACGTTTGCGAGCGATCAACACGATTAATGCCCCACCGGCGGTGGCGCTAACACTTCACGAGCCCCGTTGGTTCCCATGGAGGAGACCACGCCCGCACTTTCCATCGCATCAACAAGCCTTGCCGCGCGGTTATAGCCAATTTTAAAGCGCCGCTGCACGGCGGAGATCGAGGCTTTCCGCGTTTGCGTCACAAACTGCACAGCCTCATCGTAGAGCGCGTCTTGTTCAGCATCGTCGCCATCCGCGCCTTCCGCTTCAAGGCCTGCCAGCGCATCTGCGGAAACGCCGCCGGTTAAAATTTCTTCAATGTATTCAGGCTCACCGCGTTGTTTCCAATCTTCAACCACGCGATGCACTTCGTCGTCATCAACAAAAGCACCGTGAATACGGTTGGGTGGGCCAGACCCTGCCGGCAGATAGAGCATATCACCGTGACCGAGCAGGCTTTCCGCGCCGCCTTGATCCAAAATCGTGCGTGAATCAATACGTGACGACACTTGAAACGCCATCCTTGAAGGGATATTGGCTTTGATCAAACCGGTGACAACATCGACCGACGGGCGCTGGGTGGCGAGTATTAAGTGAATGCCAGCCGCCCGTGCCTTTTGCGCTAGGCGGGCGATCAACTCTTCGACTTTCTTGCCCACGATCATAAACATGTCGGCAAATTCGTCGATCACC
Organism: Vreelandella vilamensis; assembly: GCF_031451755.1. Classification (NCBI taxonomy): domain Bacteria; kingdom Pseudomonadati; phylum Pseudomonadota; class Gammaproteobacteria; order Oceanospirillales; family Halomonadaceae; genus Vreelandella; species Vreelandella vilamensis. The sequence goes on from NZ_JARWAN010000003.1 coordinate 76,574, forward strand.
ACCACAATATAAGGCAGCTTTTCCAACACCGGTGGCGTTTGGTGCATCTCCCAAGGCTGCGGTTCCCATAGCGGGTCCGCCACTTGAGCACCCGCGCGCTCGGCTTCATCTAGACGGCCGTTAAAGCCGGCAATATTACGCACGCCCATCGCCGCCATCAGCTTGTAACGCCGCTCCATCTCGGCCACGCACCAACGTAGGCTATTGGCGGCCTCTTTCATATCGGTAACCACGGGCGCCAGCAAATGTGGTATCCCGTCGTAGACCGACAGTTCCAACATTTTAGGGTCGACCATAATAAGCCTGAGCTTATCGGGCGTGGCCTTGAGCAGCATGGAAATCAGCATCGCGTTAACGCCCACCGATTTACCCGAGCCCGTGGTACCGGCCACCAGCAGGTGCGGCATCTTGCCAAGGTTCGCCACCACCGGGCCACCGCCAATGTCTTGGCCTAGCGCCATGGTGAGCGGCGAGGTTTCCTGCTGGTAACGGTCGGAGTCGATCACCTCACGCAACCGAATCATCGCGCGGTGTGGATTGGGTATTTCAATACCAACGGTGGGGCGCCCTGGGATCACCTCGACCACGCGCACGCTTTTCACCATTAACGAACGCGCTAAATCCTTCGCCAGATTGCTGATTTTAGAAACTTTCACACCAGCAGCGGGCTTTATTTCAAAACGTGTAATCACCGGCCCTGGCCATGTGTCGACCACTTCCGCTTTCACGCCATACTCACGCAACCTAACTTCCAACAGTTCCGCCATGTCCGCCAACTGCTGATCGCTATAATTAGGTTGGTGCGGCTCGGGCAAGGTGAGTAGCCGTAGACTGGGCAACTCACCTTCTGGCTCGGGCATGTCATCAAGCACCGGCCGCTGACTCTGCAGATGCTCTACTGTCCACAGAGCCGGTGTTTCGTTGCTGCCCTCTGTTGCAGGCGCTTGTTCACGCTCAGCAGCAGGTTCGGGCCTTGGTTCAGGCTTTGGCTCAGGTGTCGCAAAACGAGGCGGCAGCGACTCCGGCTCATCGTCGTCGCCCCACTCATCTTCTTCCAACAAGGGCTCGGGCACCACTTCAGGCACGCGCGGCTCGGAGCGTGGTGGTGTGTACGTAGTGGGCTCTGGCTCTGGCTCTGGCTCTGGCTCTGGCTCTGGCTCTGGCTCTGGCTCTGGCTCTGGCTCTGGCTCTGGCTCTGGCTCTGGCTCTGGCTCTTCAAGCCTGACCGGCTCCGGGTCTTGAGGGGAAATAGGTTCCGGTTCCGGTTCCGGTTCCGGTTCCGGTTCCGGTTCCGGTTCCGGTTCCGACGACAGCGTTGGCTCTTTACGGACGCCATCAAGCGCTACTTCCGGCGCGGCTGACGTGTTATCGCCTCCGTCAGCCGCTGTGGCCGTTTTCGCTTTATGGGTAAAATGCGTGGCCGCATCCCAGGGAATTCCCGTTTCCTCAGTCGCTGGCGTTGCCTTAGCTCCTTGATTAGCTTTTGTTTCTTGATTACCTACAGCTTCTTGATTATCTGCTGTTTGAAGGCCGGGTTTCTGCTCATCACCTAAAGAAAGCCCTGGTTCTTGGCGCTTTGGTGTCGCGCTCGGTGCGGGCGAGGGCTCAGACGATGCTTTTGCATTTGACGCGGCGCGCTCTTGCGGGTGTGGCGCTGGGGCTTTTTTACGCGATGCCCGCTGAAAGCTGGCATGTAGTCGTGCAAGTCCCGCTCTTGCCCATCGCCCCAGTTTTCGCGCGCCACGCCCTACTTCGTCAGCCACCTGCAGCCACGACATACCACTAAAGAGCGGAAAGCCACTTAAAATAAGGGCCGCCGCGACAAGGCCGACACCTTGGCTACTCACTAACGGCCGCAGCGCGCCGACCAACCCTTCACCCAAAATACCGCCAGAAGCATAAGGCAAGAGGCTATCTGGATGATAAAAGTGCAGGGCACCCAACATGGTGGTACCAAAAATCAGCAGCACCAAGCCGCCGGCGCGCACGGCAATTGCGATCGCATCAAGCTCAAAACGCACCTGGCGCGAACGCATTAACCACCACGCGGCAAACCCCAGCATACCCGGCCACCACAGCGCGCTGGCACCTAGCAAGGAATACAGCACATCCGCAAGCCACGCCCCCACGGGACCCATCCAATTAGCGATGACCGTTTCAGGGCCGCGATATGACCAACCTGGGTCACCTGGGTGGTAACTCAATAGCGCTAAAAGCAAAAACACACACAGGGCAAGCAGGACGACAACAACCCCTTCACGCACTGCCCCTTGCAGACGTAGGCCGACGCGACGCGCTTTATCTTTGGCTTCGCTAACACGACCTGATGCCGTTTTGCGCGTTTGTGGCGTTTCTCGCTTGCTGGCCGCTTTATTTACTTTCAAGCGTTTCTCCCTTTCGCACCGACTCTCAATAAATATTATTTTCAACAACAGTGTATTAATAACACGACTTATCTGACTTGCGAGATTGCATCATACCGAGCATCCTTCTGTCGTCACAGACTTCTCTCAAACCGTCTCGTAATGGGAACATTACATGCTACCTTGGCTTAATGCGTCTATCCCCCACTTTCCCGATACTGGCATGGCGCTCGATGAACCCGATGGCCTGCTAGCGGCGGGTGGCGAACTCTCGCCCACTTGGTTGGTCAGTGCTTACCGCCAAGGTATTTTTCCCTGGTACAGCGAGGGTGATCCTATTTTATGGTGGAGCCCCAACCCGCGCATGGTGCTTTTTCCTGAAGCGTTTAAGCAGCGCCGTAGTTTAACCAAACGCCTGCGCCACGGCGGCTTTCGCGTCACGCTCGACCAACAGTTTGACACGGTGATTAACGCCTGCGCCGCCCCCAGGCGCCATGAGAGCGGCACGTGGATTACCCAAGCGATGCAGGAGGCGTACTGCCAACTGCATAGGTGTGGCATCGCCCACAGCATCGAGGTGACCCATCAAGATAGATTGGTTGGCGGTTTATATGGCTTGGCGCTGGGCCCGGTATTTTTCGGTGAGTCAATGTTTTCGCATCAACCTGATGCATCAAAAGTGGCGCTAGCGTACCTCTGCGCGGCAATGCGCCAGCACGGTGGTAAAATGATCGACTGCCAAATGCACACCCCCCATTTAGCAAGCTTAGGCGCGGGAACAGTCGCCCGTGAAGCATTCATCAACTATCTTAAAGAATGTTTGCCTAGCCAAGCATTCACATGGCCCGCGTCTTTCAGTGAGGCGCCTACGGTACCATCGTCACCATGGCTTGATGCGCTGGCCAAGCCAAATAACACCGATTTAATCTACCGACGCTAACACTAGCCTTTTGAGGCGTCGCCATCTAAAGTCCATCGCCACCCAAGGAGGCGAATCGTGAGTAGCAATGCGCTACGCCATCCCGTCAGGGACTTGCGCTTTTTTTTAACGGTGCCACATGACTGTAGTTACCTACCAGGGCGCGAAGCGACAACGCTTTTTTTAGACCCGCAAGAGTCTCCGGTATCCGGCGTTTATGATTCACTCACGCTTTTAGGTTTTCGTCGCAGTGGACGTCACCTTTACCGCCCCCACTGTGAAGGTTGCAACGCCTGCCGTTCGGTACGTATTCCTGTCGACGCGTTTACCCCTAACCGTACCCAGCGTAAAATTTTACGCCGCAACGCCGATATTCAAACTCGAACGATAAGCGCTCACTTCGACCCGCGCCACTACGCCTTATATGCCGACTATATTGAAAAGCGCCACGCCGATGGCGATATGTATCCACCCAGCCGCGAGCAGTACTATACCTTTTTGACCCTTGATGAGCCTTACGCTCAGCTTTTAGAGATGACATTAGACGGAGAGCTTGTCGGCGTCGCGGCGTTTGACCATTTAGAAAATGGGCTATCGGCCATTTATACCTTTTTTGCCGTTGATGAGGCCCTTGATAAACGTTCACTAGGCACATTTGCCGTACTTTTACTGATAGAACTGGCGCGCGCCAAAGGGGTACCTCACCTCTATTTGGGTTACTGGATCAAAGAATGCCGCAAAATGCGCTACAAACAGGCATTTTCACCGTTAGAAATCCTCGATGGGCGTCATTGGCGACCGCTTATTGCTTTTTAAGCACGGCTTTTTTGCCTTGACGCCAGCCTTACGGCACAATACAGCGCTGTTCATTCGCCCTTAGGGGCAAACCGATATGACACCCATAACGTTCATCAAGTGAGGATTTGCCTATATGGCACGCGAAGATCATATTGAAATGGAAGGCGTCATCATCGACACCCTTCCCAACACCATGTTCCGTGTTGAACTGGAAAATGGCCACGTGGTTACTGCCCACATCTCGGGAAAAATGCGTAAAAACTACATCCGCATTTTGACCGGCGATAAAGTTAAAGTTGAGCTGACACCCTACGACCTCTCCAAAGGCCGTATTGTTTACCGCTCGCGCTAAGTTAAACCTCGGGCTCTCGCTAACGCTGCCCGAAAAAAGCACCAGCCTCAAGCCAGTGTTTCACCACTTAAGCGCAGCGCTATACATGATAACGCCCCGTCAATGACAGGGCGCTTTTGTCTGATTATTCGGCCGGAACGTCGCCGCTCCGGCCGATATTTTTAGTGCTTACTCTGAAGCACCTGCCATCTCTGACTCCGTCGACAGGCTCAGCTCGCCCTCTTCTAAGCTTACGTGCACAATGCCACCGTGCTCAGCAAGCTCGCCAAACAGAATCATCTCGGCAAGTGGCTTTTTCAGCTTCTCTTGAATCAAACGTGCCATTGGCCGCGCGCCCATATCAGGGTCATACCCCTGCTCAGCCAGCCAATCACGCGCCGAGTCATCCACCTCTAGCTGAACACGCTTCTCATCCAACTGCGCTTGCAGCTCGATCAAGAATTTATCCACGACGTTACGCACCACCTCGGTGGGCAACGAGCTGAACTGGATAATACCGTCAAGGCGATTGCGGAACTCGGGCGAGAACGTCCGACGAATCACCTCCATCGCATCGGTGGAGTGATCTTGCGATTGGAAGCCAATCGAGCGACGTGCTGCCTGCTCAGCGCCAGCGTTGGACGTCATGATTACGATCACGTGACGGAAATCCGCTTCGCGACCGTTGTTATCGGTTAAACGGCCGTGGTCCATTACCTGCAATAGCAAGTTAAAGACTTCCGGGTGTGCCTTCTCGATTTCGTCCAACAGCAGTACACAGTGCGGCTGTTTGGTAATTGCTTCCGTCAACAAGCCACCCTGGTCGTAACCCACGTAGCCAGGAGGCGCGCCGATCAAGCGCGAGACGGTATGCCGTTCCATGTACTCCGACATATCAAAACGCACAAGCTCAATACCCATGATGTGCGACAACTGCTTAGCTACCTCGGTTTTACCTACCCCGGTTGGCCCAGCGAAGAGGAAGCTCCCCACGGGCTTATCGGGTGACTTCAAACCCGCACGGGAAAGCTTAATCGCGGCAGCAAGGCTATCGATCGCTTCATTCTGACCGAACACCAGCATTTTTAGGTCGCGATCGAGATTTTCTAGCAGCTTGCGATCCGAGCTAGACACGCTCTTCGGCGGAATCCGCGCAATCGACGCCACCACCGCTTCGACTTGGTCCACGTCGATAATATCGACGCGCACTTCCGGCGGTAGCATGCGCTGATGGGCACCGGCCTCGTCAATCACATCAATGGCTTTATCCGGCAGAAAACGATCATTAATGTAACGATCCGCTAAGCGTGCGGCGGTTTCCAGTGCGCTATCGGTATATTTGAGATCGTGATGCTCTTCAAAGCGTGAACGCAGCCCTTTGAGAATCTTGATGGTATCGTCCACGGAAGGGGCAAGGACATCGACCTTCTGGAAGCGGCGTGCAAGCGCTCGGTCTTTTTCAAAGATGCCGCGGAACTCTTGGAACGTCGTCGAACCAATACAACGCAGCTCGCCCGAGGACAGCAGGGGTTTAAGCAAGTTGGAAGCATCCATCACGCCGCCAGAGGCCGCGCCTGCGCCAATCACAGTGTGAATTTCATCGATAAACAAAATCGCATGCGGCTGCTTTTTCAGCTCGGCCAGCAGCGCTTTTAGGCGTTTTTCGAAGTCCCCACGGTACTTGGTTCCCGCCAACAGCGCGCCCATGTCCAGCTCATAGACGACCGCATCGCTAATCACCTCGGGCACATCTTCTTCCACGATACGCTTGGCTAGGCCAGCGGCAATCGCGGTTTTGCCCACACCCGCTTCTCCGACCAGAAGCGGGTTATTTTTGCGCCGACGTGCAAGAATCTGCACCACGCGCTCAAGCTCATGGTCGCGCCCAATTAACGGGTCAATTTTGCCTTGGCGCGCTTGTTCATTAAGGTTGGTTGCAAAACCGGTCAGCGGGTGTGAGGCCCCTTCGCTACTTCCCTCTTCGGTTTCTTCCGACTCGGGCGATGACGGTGACGGGGACGCGCTATGACCCGATACTTTGGAAATACCGTGGGCAATGTAATTCACCGCATCGACACGCGCCACACTCTGCTGCTTGAGGAAATAAACCGCTTGGCTCTCCTGCTCGGAGAAAATAGCCACTAACACATTAGCGCCAGTCACCTCATTTTTACCTGAGGACTGCACGTGAAAGACCGCCCGCTGCAGCACGCGCTGAAACCCCAGCGTAGGCTGTGTTTCACGCTCGCCTTGCCCTTCTGGAATCAACGGCGTGGTGGAGTTGATGAAATCCTGCAGATCGGACCGCAGTTTGTCTACTTTTGCCCCGCAAGCCTTAAGGACATCGACCGCTGAGGCGTTATCCAGTAGCGCCAGCAGCAGATGCTCAACGGTCATAAACTCGTGACGCTTTGAGCGTGCCACGGTGAAAGCCGTGTTCAGGGTCAGTTCAAGTTCTTTGCTCAGCATGGCAGTCCCCTTTTCGCTGCTACCTAGGTCTCAAACACCCGGGCTAGGTAACCAATTCCCAGGCTATGTCACAAATACCCAGGGCATATCGCCACCTAGGGCTTAAGTCGGATCGGTGTAATCGACCGGCACTTTTTAACATCGGGTACAAAACGCGTGGTTGCAAGCCTCGGGCGCAAAAATGTTCAACGCTTTCAGTCTGCCGCTTCGATATCACACATGAGCGGATGCTCGCATTCACGCGCATACTCATTCACTTGATAACTCTTTGTCTCAGCAATGTCACGGGTAAAAATCCCGCACGTCGCTTTGCCTTGCGTGTGGACCGCCAGCATGATCTGTACGGCTTTTTCGTGCTCCATGCAGAAAAATTCCTGCAGCACTTCAATCACAAATTCCATCGGTGTGTAGTCGTCGTTATGCAAAACGACTTTAAACATCGGCGGCTTGGCAAGTTCCGGATCCGCCGTCTCTATCGCTAAATCCGGATCATCGTCAGGCGATGTAGGGCGCGTCATACCCGCGTATGGGCAGTTGAGTTGATTCGTTTTTAACATAGTGTAGTTATCGACACTGTTAGGCGTAAAAGGGTTCAGTAAGGCACTTAAATTAGCACAGTGCCCCACATAAAAAACCCCCGCCCGCAACGCGGACGAGGGTTTTAAGCTCGATAACGCAATTACATGTTATCGGCGACGGCCTGACCAAACTCAGAGCACTTAAGAAGCTTCGCGTCATCCATCAGGCGATGGAAGTCATAGGTGACTTCGCCCTTGGAGATGGCTTTTTCTACGCCCTTAAGCACCAAGTCGGCAGCTTCAACCCAACCCATGTGGCGCAGCATCATCTCAGCAGAGAGAATGAGCGAGCCAGGGTTTACTTTGTCCTGTCCGGCGTACTTCGGTGCGGTGCCGTGCGTCGCTTCGAACATGGCCACGGCGTCAGCGAGGTTAGCACCCGGTGCGATACCAATGCCGCCCACTTCTGCTGCCAGCGCGTCGGAGAGGTAATCGCCGTTCAAGTTCAGGGTGGCGATAACGTCGTACTCGGCTGGGCGCAGAAGAATCTGCTGCAGCATCGCGTCAGCAATTACGTCTTTAATGACGATTTCTTTGCCGGTTTTCGGGTTCTTCATGGTCATCCACGGGCCGCCGTCGAGCAGTTCAGCACCGAACTCCTCTTTCGCCAGCTCATAGCCCCAATCTTTAAAGGCGCCTTCAGTGAACTTCATGATGTTGCCTTTGTGCACCAGCGTCAGCGACTCGCGGTCGTTGTCGATGGTGTACTGCAGCGCTTGGCGAACCAGACGCTTAGTACCTTCAACGGAAACCGGCTTGACGCCGATGCCGCAGTTCTCTGGGAAGCGGATGTTTTGAACGCCCATCTCTTCGCGCAGGAACTTGATAACCTTGTCGGCTTCCGGCGTACCCGCCTTCCACTCGATACCGGCATAGATGTCTTCGGAGTTTTCGCGGAAGATCACCATGTCAACGTCGGCCGGCTTTTTCACCGGGCTCGGCACGCCTTCAAACCAACGCACCGGACGCTGGCAAACATAGAGGTCAAGCTTTTGACGCAGCGCCACGTTCAGCGAGCGGATACCGCCGCCTACCGGCGTGGTTAGCGGGCCTTTAATAGAGACAACGTAGTCCTTTACGGCTTCCAGCGTCTCTTCCGGCAACCAAGTGTCGGGGTCGTAAACCTGCGTTGCTTTTTCACCGGCGAATACTTCCATCCAGTGAATTTTACGCTCGCCGTTATAGGCTTTCTGCACGGCACTATCGATAGCAATTTTCATCGCCGGCGTCACATCAGCACCAATGCCATCACCTTCGATGAACGGAATAATCGGCTCATTTGGCACGTTCAGCGTGTTATCGGCATTGACGGTAATCTTTTCACCGCCTTCAGGAACTACAATTTTCTGGAAACCCATAGAGAACTCCCCTGTCTTATCGGTTCAGTGGAGCGCAAATTGTAGCATCTCACCGACCCGGCGGAGTAGCCTTACCACAGCGAACCGTTCTAAAGTCGAGTATTTCCCCGTTTGACGACCGATACGACCTATCTTATGAGCCACCTATACTTGCTGCACAAACCCTATCGCGTATTAAGCCAATTCAGCGATACCGAGGGGCGCACCACATTAGCTGACCACATTGATATTAAAGCGATTTATCCCGCTGGACGATTAGACTACGACTCGGAAGGATTACTGCTATTAAGCGCCGACGGTACGCTAATTCATCGCATTACCCACCCCAAACACAAACAACCCAAGACCTACTGGGTGCAGGTGGAGGGCGACATTGATGAAACCGCACTACAGGCGCTTCGCCAAGGCGTTACGCTCAAAGATGGCCCCACACGTCCAGCGAAAGCGCAGCAGCTAAGCGACCCGGATATACCCCCGCGCCAGCCACTGATTGACCCTAAGCGCCACCCGGTCACCAGCTGGCTCTCACTTACCATTACCGAAGGGCGTAACCGTCAGGTAAGGCGCATGACGGCGCACGTAGGCTTCCCTACCTTGCGCTTGATCCGCGTGGCGATCGGCCCCTGGCAGCTAGACGGCTTGGCGCCAGGTGAGTGGCGCCGTGAAGTGCTCCACGCGCCCAAGCCCCCGAAATCAACACATCCAAAGCCCAAGTCAAGGCACAAGCGTCGGAGTGTTTCGCCATGAGTTTGCACACCACCGTTGCCTGCGTAATTCGACGCCACGCTCGCTACTTAGTCGTGGAGGAAGCGCGTGGGGGCCCTGAAACAGTGTTCAATCAGCCGGCCGGGCACGTCGAGCCCGGCGAAGGGCCTCTTGCGGCCATTGTCCGCGAGGTTCAAGAAGAAACTGCTTGGGATATCCAGCTGACCGGCTACCTAGGGCTCTACGTTTTCCATACAGCAAGCGGACTGACGTTTCATAGCCATGCTTTCACAGCGGAGCCTATACACTTTCGCGACACGCCATTAGATAACGATATCACCGCCACCCACTGGCTCACCCGGGAAGAGCTTCACGCTTTAAACGCCCAAGGCCGGCTGCGCAGCCCCTTGGTACTCACTCGTATCGAGGACGCCCACGCGGGGACTATTCACCCACTCAACGTTATTCATGAATCACCCTGTTTTTGAACTGAAACGTTTTGAATCGCACCGTTTTTGAACCTCATCGTTTCGCTCTTGGATGGTAAGGCTCGAAGCGTATTGGCCGCATCGTGTATAATCCTTCCGCATTTGTCGCCCACTCCAATCGAGGATGCCCATGACATCCACCCAAGGCAAAGTGATCGTCGGCATGTCCGGCGGCGTCGATTCTTCCGTGTCCGCACTCCTCCTCCTGCAACAAGGGTATGAGGTTGAGGGCCTGTTTATGAAAAATTGGGATGAAGACGACGGCAGCGAATACTGCACGGCCAAAGATGACTTGCTCGACGCCGCGGTGGTATGCAAAAAACTGGGGATTCCCCTGCATACGGCCAACTTTGCGGCTGAGTATTGGGATAACGTTTTCGAGCATTTTTTGGCCGAGTACAAGGCGGGACGCACGCCCAACCCGGATATTCTGTGCAACCGCGAAATCAAGTTTAAAGTTTTTCTCGACTACGCGGAAAAGCTCGGCGCCGACATGATCGCGACCGGACACTACGTTCGTCAGGGCATCCGCAATGGACGCCCAAGACTGCTCAAGGGGCTCGACCCCAACAAAGACCAGAGCTACTTCCTACACGCCGTACCGGAAGCCGCCATTGCGCGCACGTTGTTCCCGGTGGGCGAACTGGAAAAGCCCGCCGTTCGCGCGCTGGCTGAGCAGCACCAGTTAATTACGGCGAAGAAAAAAGACTCCACCGGTATCTGTTTCATCGGCGAGCGGCGTTTTAGCGACTTTCTCAAGCGCTATCTCCCCGCCCAGCCGGGCAAGGTGGAAACGCCCGAGGGCGATGTGATCGGCGATCACATGGGGCTGATGTATTACACCCTCGGCCAGCGCCAGGGCTTGGGCATCGGCGGCTTGGCCAACTACTCGGAAGCGCCCTGGTACGTCGCCGTTAAAGATTTAGAGCGCAATGTGTTAATTGCCGTACAAGGCAAGCATCACCCGTTACTTTATTCAGATTCGCTCGCGACTGAACCTATGGAGTGGGTAGCGGGCGAAGCGCCTGCACGCGAGGGGCGCTTTACCGCGAAAATTCGCTACCGTCAGAGCGACCGCGCTTGCTCACTTATCAGCCACGATGACGGCAGTGTCGACGTCCATTTTGATGAACCGCAGCGCGCGGTAACGCCGGGACAGTCACTGGTCATCTACGACGGCGATATCTGCCTTGGTGGCGGTGTGATTCGCACTACTTGGAACGCCCAGGAGGCGGCTGCATGACGACAACGACACCGATTCACCGCGCCCCAGATAATCCTGCCGCGCGCCAAGCGCTGGCGCTGGCCGGCGTATTCCAAGCCGCAAGCCTGGTGGATGAGCTAGCCCGCACTGGGCAAGTGGACCAGCGCGCCTGGGATACGTTAATTCAGGCTACCGTGGACACCAATCCCGACAGTTTTGAAGCGATATACGGTGGTCACCCTAATAATTTACGCCGCGGCCTGGACATGCTCGAGGCACTGGTTGGCCGCAAGCAAGCTGACCCCGTGGTGCTGCGCTACGGTTTCTCGCTTTTGCTACTGATGAATCAGCTACGTAAAAACGACAACATGATGGACCAACTCGGCGACAAGCTCAGTCATGTGCAGCACCAAGCCGAGCACTTTGGTAGCACCCATGAGAATGTCATCGCAAGTCTTGGGGAAGCCTATCAAGAAACTCTCTCGACATTTAAAACCCGTATTGTGGTGCAGGGCGACCCTTCCATGCTGCAAAGCCGCATGATGCCCGAGCGCGTGCGTGCCTGCCTTATGGCGGGCATCCGTTTTGCGCTGCTGTGGCACCAGCAAGGCGGGCGTCGCTGGAAGCTGATCTTTCAGCGCAAAGCACTGCGCCGCGCGCTCGATGACTTAAGCTAACGCCACGCAATCGACACTTACTGCCGACCCTTTTGTTCACAATCTATCGCTTACGACCTGGAACCCCACGCCCATGCAACTCTCTGCTCCCATGCAACTCTCTGCTCTTACGGCTCTTTCTCCCGTTGACGGCCGCTACGGCGCCAAAGCCGCCAACCTGCGCGAACACTTTAGCGAATTTGGCTTGATCCGCGCCCGCGTAATTGTCGAAGTACGTTGGCTTGAGCGTCTTGCCGAGCACCCCCAAATCACCGAAGTGCCGCCGCTTTCCGCCGAGGCCACTGCCTTTTTGGAAGCCTTGATTCGGGATTTCTCGCTGGAAGACGCCGAGCGTATTAAAGAGATCGAGCGCACCACCAATCACGACGTTAAAGCGGTGGAGTACTTTCTCAAAGAGAAGATTGCCGGCCAGCCGGAGCTGCATGCGGTCACCGAGTTCATTCATTTCGCTTGCACCAGCGAAGATATCAACAACCTCTCCTACGGTGTCATGCTGGCCGATGGCTTGAATGCACTGCTACCTACCATGCACCAGGTCGCCGATGACATCGCGCAGCTCGCCTTTGAACATGCCGCGCAACCAATGCTCGCACGCACCCACGGCCAAACCGCAAGCCCCACCACCTTGGGTAAAGAGATGGCCAACGTCGCCTATCGCTTGAAACGTCAGCTCAAGCAGATCGAGCGCGTCGAGATTCTGGGTAAAATCAACGGCGCCGTCGGCAACTACAATGCGCATTTAACCACCTACCCTGAAGTCGATTGGCAAGCCAATGCGCAAACCTTTGTCGAAGGCCTGGGGCTTACGTTTAACCCTTACACCACCCAAATCGAACCGCACGACTACATTGCCGAGCTCTTCGACGCCGTGTGTCGCTTCAACACCATCTTGATCGACTTTGACCGTGACGTTTGGGGCTATATTTCGCTTGGGTATTTCAAACAAAAAACCGTCGAGGGCGAAATTGGTTCTTCCACCATGCCGCACAAAGTCAATCCCATCGACTTCGAAAATTCCGAGGGCAATTTAGGGCTAGCCAATGCGGTACTCGGCCACTTGGCGCAAAAACTCCCGATTTCACGCTGGCAGCGCGACCTCACTGACTCCACGGTACTGCGTAACTTAGGCGTTGGCCTCGCCTACGGGGTGATTGCCTACCACGCCTCGCTCAAAGGCATTAGCAAGCTGGAAGCCAATCCTGAGCGCCTGGCGGCCGATTTGGATAACAGCTGGGAAGTGCTCGCCGAGCCGATTCAAACCGTCATGCGTCGCTACGGCATTGAAAAGCCATACGAAAAACTCAAAGAACTCACGCGAGGTAAGCGCATCGACCAAGTCGGCTTTGCCACCTTTATTGACACATTGGCGCTCCCCGACGATGTGAAACACGAATTAAAGGCGCTTAGCCCCGCGCGCTATATTGGCAACGCTGAAACTCAGGCAAAAGCGCTGATTGCTGAGCTTGACGCGCTGTAAGCCTTTTATCTGCCACTTTTTTATCCGCCACTTTTTTATTTTGAAAGGATACTGCCATGAGCCACCGCGACACGCCGCTAACGCTGCTGGGCGATTTAACCCCGGCCGAATTTATGGCTGAGTATTGGCAACAGAAGCCGCTGTTGATCCGCGGGGCTTTCCCAGATTTTTTACCCCCCCTGGACCCGGATGAACTTGCCGGGCTCGCCTGCGAGGAAGGCATCGAAGCACGCCTGGTGGAAGAAAATGGCCCGGATGGCCCGTGGCAGGTCTCACACGGCCCCTTCGATGAGGCCACTTTTGAGCGCCTACCTGAAGAAAACTGGAGCCTTTTGGTCCAAGCGGTGGATCACTACGTGCCTTCTGTCGCATCGTTGATGGAGGCGTTTGATTTTCTCCCCCGCTGGCGCCTTGACGATATTATGATCAGTTATGCCCCGCCGGGTGGCAGCGTCGGCCCTCACGTCGATCAATACGATGTCTTTTTGCTACAAGCCAGCGGCGAGCGACGTTGGCAGCTGGGCGGTAAAGCCCCCGATGATGCGCCGATCATCTCTGGCATCGACCTGCGCATTCTGCAGACGTTTGAGATTGAAGCGGATTCGGATTGGGTACTAGAGCCCGGCGATATGCTCTACTTGCCGCCGGGCTGGGCTCACCACGGCGTCAGCCAATCCGATGATTGCATGACCATTTCCTTGGGCTTTCGCGCCCCTTCTGCCGACGAAGCGATCACCTCGTACGCTGACTACCTCGGCGAGCAGCTGCCGCCCTCGCGCCGTTACCACGATGCAGGGATGGCACCGGCGGAGGATGCTAGCAAAATCGACGATGCCGCCCTTGAGCGCATGCGCCGGCTGATCCTTGATACGCTGGATGACCCGGCGCAAATGAGCCAATGGTTTGGTCGCGTAATGACGCAACCCAAGTACGTGGATCAGCTAATTCCCCACGACCCGCCGCTCACCGACGCAGAGCTTGTTGCCGCGCTACAAGACGCGCCATTGCATCACGCCCCGGGGTCTCGCTTTGCGTGGCGCACCGATAATGGGGTCACAACGCTGTTTGTCGATGGCGACGGTTACACCTGCACACAGGCACTTGCCCAGCGTGTGGCGGATCCCAGCCCCCTTAATAGTGATGTCCTCAATCTGCCGGATGCCAACGATTTACTCACTCAACTGGTCAATGCTGGCAGCCTCTACTGGCAGTTAGCGGATGACGAGGAATAACTGCCTGGGAATATGACTACCGTTTCACCGCATGAGCGCCCCTTGGTGTAGTCGGGTTACAACGTTGTCTGCCCCCAAGGGGCAATTGCTGCACTGCAATCAATCAGGGATAGTAGGTCTATCGCAGCGCCACCTGGCCTGCCCAGTAAACCTCTGTACGCGGCAGCAGCACGTTAGACTTTTTATTTAAAGACAGTGCCGCGGGAATCGAGGATGCTGGTATCAACTTCGCAGGTGCAGCATAAATCATGCTAACCTGCGACTCACTATCTTGACCCTGAGGAAAAGCTCATGACTGGACTACTCGACGAAATCAAATCCCTCGCTCAAATGCGCGAAGCGCAAGGCGGCAAGTGGGATAACATCACGCCGGAATACGCTGCACGTATGCGTAGCCAGAACCGTTTCCACACGGGTCTGGATATCGCACGCTACACGGCCAAGATTATGCGTGAAGACATGGCGGCTTACGATGCTGACACCTCAAAGTACACTCAGTCACTGGGCTGCTGGCACGGGTTTATCGGCCAGCAAAAGCTGATTTCGATCAAAAAGCATTTCAACACCACCAAGCGTAGTTACCTCTATCTATCCGGATGGATGGTCGCCGCGCTGCGCTCTGAGTTTGGCCCGCTGCCCGATCAGTCCATGCACGAGAAAACGTCAGTCGCCGACTTGATCGAAGAGCTTTACACCTTTTTAAAGCAAGCCGACGCGTGGGAGCTTAACCACCTATTCCGTGCGCTGGACGATGCACAGCAAGCCGGTGATAAGGCGCAAGCACAAGAGTTAATCAGCAAAATCGACAACTATGAGACGCATATTGTCCCGATCATTGCCGACATCGACGCCGGTTTCGGTAACGCTGAAGCGACTTATCTGCTGGCTAAGAAGTTCATCGAAGCGGGTGCTTGCTGTATCCAGCTAGAAAACCAAGTCTCCGATGAGAAGCAGTGTGGCCACCAGGACGGCAAAGTAACCGTGCCGCATGAAGACTTCATCGCCAAAATCAACGCTGTTCGCTACGCTTTCCTCGAACTGGGCGTAGAAGATGGTGTGATCGTGGCCCGCACCGACTCTCTCGGGGCTGGTTTGACCCAGAAAATCGCCGTGACTAACGAGCCGGGCGATTTAGGTGACCAATACAACAGCTACCTCGATGGCGACGAAATCGAAAGCGCCTCCGACATCAACAACGGCGATGTGGTGATTAAGCAAAACGGCAAGCTGGTCAAGGTTAAGCGCTTAGCTTCTGGCCTCTTCCAGTTCAAGCCGGGTACGGGTGAAGACCGCGTGGTACTGGACTGCATTACCAGCCTGCAAAACGGCGCTGACCTTTTGTGGATCGAGACCGAGAAGCCTCACGTTGGCCAAATTGCCGGTATGGTTAACCGTATCCGCGAAGTTTGCCCGGATGCCAAGCTGGTTTACAACAACTCGCCGTCGTTCAACTGGACCCTTAACTTCCGTCAGCAAGTATTCGACGCCTGGAAAGAAGAAGGCAAAGACGTTTCTGCCTACGAGCGCGAAAAGCTGATGGCGCCCGAGTACGACGACACCGAACTTGGCAAGCTGGCCGACGAGTGGACGCGCAACTTCCAGCGTGATGGCGCTCGCGAAGCGGGTATCTTCCACCACCTGATCACCCTGCCGACGTATCACACAGCGGCTCTCTCCACCGATAACCTGGCCAAGGGCTACTTCGGTGACGAAGGGATGTTGGCTTACGTCGCGGGTGTACAGCGTCAAGAAATTCGTCAGGGTATCGCTACCGTTAGACACCAAGACATGGCCGGCTCCAACATCGGTGACGACCACAAAGAGTTCTTCCACGGCGATGCGGCCCTAAAAGCGGGCGGTAAAGACAACACCATGAACCAGTTTTAAGGGGTGCATAGCGCTGACAATACAGCGCGAATGATTTACAAAGGGGCTCTTCGGGCCCCTTTTCTGTTAAGACTAATCTGTTAAGACTAACCTCCCCGTTCTTTGCACATTGTCCTATACACTACTGAGGGCACAATATTCTATTATGATGAGATACATAATATGGACTGGAGATTTTCATGAAACACTTACTTCCCATTGCTGCCTTTAGTCTCTTGACGCTCGCCGGCTGTGCGAATACTTCCCCATATTCGGGTGACGTGTATAGCGGCAATCAAGCCAAATCGAGCCAGAATGTCACCTACGGCACACTCGTGGCGATTCGACCGGTGCAAATTCAAGCCGATAGCCGCACCGGCAACCTGCTCGGCGGTGGCGGCGGTGCAATTATTGGCGGGCTTTTAGGTCGCCAGGTCGGGGGTGGTAGTGGTCGTGATTTAGCCACCGTTGCCGGTGCGCTAGGCGGCGCCATGGCGGGGACCGCTGCAGAAGACGCCTCTAACCGCATCAACGCCTGGGAAATGGAGATTCGTACCGACTCAGGGGAAGACGTGGTTGTCGTACAGCGTGCCGACCGTCAGTTTGAGGCTGGTCAACGCGTACGTTTGATTGGCAGTGGCCGTAACGTTCAGGTCGCGCCTTACTAACATCTTGCCGCGCCATCACGGGCTTTAAACACGAAAATAAAAAAAAACCGGCATATGCAACATGCCGGTTTTTTAGGTTTAGCTTCATTAACGCTTATAACAATTCTCATAACCCAGAGCAGGGCCAAGAGGTTTAGAATTCAGCTTTACCCGCCGCTGAGCGCGCCACCTTAGCCACTATCAAACCAATAATTGTCAGCAAGATAGTGACCAACAACACATCAACCGGTCGTACCAACGTTGTAGAACCGAGCACAGCCAGCGCAATGACCCAAAGCATGCGATTTTCACCGTGCGTTTTCAGCACTTCAGGCAGCATTTTATCGAGCCCACGGCTGACGCTAATGTCCCAACGTTTATTGGCAAAATAAAAAATCAGGACAAACGCAATTAGCCAAAGTACAAAGATTGTCATAGCACGCTCCACAAGATAGTGAGTGGTCAGTCAAAAAGAGTGGCATTAGGGTATCCCTGGTCATAGCACGGCGCAATACCGCCAACGTTTAAAGCCATATGAAAATCTTCCCGACCCCCTGACAAATGCCCTTTTTCCGCGTTACCATGGCAAAGACATGCACTCACCGAAAGGTTCTTAAATGCAAATTGCGCAAAACTCGGTTGTCGCGTTCCACTACACCCTAACCAACGATGAAGGTGAGGTGCTGGACAGTTCCGAAGGCCGCGAACCGCTTACCTATCTCCACGGGGCGGGCAACATTATTCCCGGCTTGGAAAAAGAGCTAGAAGGACGTGACGTTGGCGAGAAACTGGTAGTAAAGGTTTCGCCGGAAGAAGGCTACGGTGAAGTTCAAGAGCAGTTGATGCAAGAAGTCCCGCGCGATGCTTTCCAAGGTGTTGAAAGCGTTGAGCCCGGCATGCAGTTCCAAGCTCAAACGCAAGGCGGCCCGTTGATGGTCACCGTTAAGAAGGTCGAAGGCGACACTGTCGTTGTGGATGGTAACCATCCGCTCGCCGGTCAAAAGCTTAACTTTGACGTTGAAATCGCCGAAGTACGCGAAGCCAGCGAAGAAGAAATTGAACACGGTCATGTACACGGCGAAGGCGGCGTTGAGCACTAAACGCTCATTCACTGCTTACTAGTACAGCTTGCTAGTTCAAAAAGAGCGGCCTCTTCACGACGCCGCTCTTTTTTTATCTGTTGTTTATATAAACCGTTTCTATAAACCGATTGCTGACTGATACGTCAGAGCACCCGACGCTCAAACCGCCACAGCGCAAAAGCGATAGCAAGCGTGACACTCAGCAGTACCCATGAGCCCCAAGCAACGCCTTGCCAACCATTCCAGCGCCAAAAAGGCTCAAGCCAAAAGCCGCCTAAGCTCGCGCCCACATAATAAAATACTAAATAAAGCGCGGACGCACTCCCCCGCGCGCCTTGGGCATAACGCCCTACCCAGCTTGATGCCAGTGAATGCGCGAGAAAAAAACCAAACGCATTAATGGTGAGCCCCAGAACGATAAGCAACAGCGAATCAGCGAGCGTTACCAGCGTTCCGAGCATCAAAATCACGATCCCCAGCATCATGCAGCGCGCTGGCGACATCTTAGCGGCAAAACGCCCTGAGAGCGTCGAGCCTATCGTGCCGCCGAGATACGTCAAAAAAATCAGCCCTAAACTGCTGGCAGCCAGTTGATACGGCGCATCCGCCAAGCGAAAAGTAATGTAGCTGTACTGATTAATAAATATCAAAAAGTTAATGCCACCCAGCCCGTAAGCCGCCAGCAGTACGGGTGAGCGCAAGTGGCCGGCTAAATCACGCAGCGCGGTAGTAAAATGGAATGGCGTCGGCGTAAACGCGCGGCTAGTGGGCAGCAAGCGCCAAAAAAGAATACTGCCTAACAGCGTCAGCAGGCCCACGGTTAAAAAAGCGGCGCTTGGGCCGCCGATTTCGGCCATGCTGCCACCGACCACTCGCCCTCCAATCCCGCCTAAGGAATTCGCCCCAATATACAAGCCTACCGCACTTAACAGCGCCGGCTTATCGAACTCATCCCCCATCCAGGCAATCGCCACAGCGGGAAGTCCGCCAAGCACAAATCCTTGCAGCAGGCGTAGTGCCAATAGCATTTCAAAGTTAGGCGCAAACGCGAGTGCCAGCGAACACAGCCCTGACAGCAAAAGCGTGATGCGCATAATACTTTCGCGGCCAATCGCATCGGAAAGCGGACCGAATACCAGAAGGGAAAACGCCAGCGATAGCGTCGAGATCGACATGATCAAGCTCACGCCCAGCGTTGAGACGCCGTAAACTTCCTTTAACCCAGGCAGCAGGGGTTGCGGCGCGTACAGATTGATAAAAACCAATAAAGAACCCAAGCAAAGGGCTAACGTAGCGCGCCACCAAGCGGGTGATTTGGCTTCAATCATGCGAATCCTTGCTACACAGCCAACGTAACATGGACTACAACGTGCGGCTTAGCTGGGCTACGTGGGTCGGTTCTAGTGTGCGGCGGGCTTGCCAGTAGTAACGTTGCCAATAGCTGTTATCCAAGCGCGAGATGGTCACCCCCTGGGACGTCGAGGCGTGCAAAAAGTAGCCGTCTCCTACATAAACACCGACGTGCTGATACGGACCCGGTGGGCGGAAGAACACCAGATCGCCTGCTTGCAATGCCTGGCGGTCGATCTCGCGCCCCTCTTTGACCTGCCCATAGGTCGAGCGTGGAAGCTCTAAATCAAACGTATCGCGGTATATGTGCTGCACAAGCGCCGAGCAGTCGATCCCGTGTTCTGAATCACCACCCAACCGATACGGCGTTCCTGCCCAACTCTGGTGCTGCTCTAGCAGTGCTTGACGAATTAGCGTCGGTGGCGGCTCCTGCAAACTACGCAACTGCGCCACAGGGTTATCGACTGGCGACATCAAGGCATGACTGCCACCTGGCATACCGGGCAATTGCCGCGCAAAATAATCGTCCGGCGGTTCAGTGTGACGCGGACTCGAACCGGCACAGCCCGAAAGCATAAAAACAGCCGAACACAGCGCCACAATAGAAAACCTAGTGGATAGCGTCAACGCACCCATGCGATTAACCTCGTTATGAGTTAACGTAAAATCAAAGTTGTCACTATAAGCGAAAGGCAATGGACTTGGCGAGTTTTGCTTAAGCTCAGCCTATTTAGCGCTCAGTGTAGTGTTCGCTGGTCTCCAGGCAGGGTATCGATATGCAACGGCGCAAAGTGTCGCGGTTTATTACCGGGAAAATCTAAACTCGCCCACGGCCCAGCCAATAGCGGTGCGGCACATAGCCACGCCACCAGAGCTTGGCGCAAGCCCGCAAGAAAACTTTCGCGTTCAGGAGTTTCGCCCATAAAAAATGAGAACCCGGCATACATGCCTTCTGCATAGGCTTGCCAACCGCTGTAGTGTTTGGCAGCCAGCGCATATACGCGATCCAGCACTTGGGCAAACTGTGCTTGCGTAAGCCAGTCAAGCTGGCGACCCGCAATGGCCAAATCTATCGCCTGAGCCATGTCCCACGCGGCCAAATCCAGGGTATTGCAGCCATCTTCGTTGTCGCGGACGCGCTCTAACCGTGAAAGATGCTGGCGCTCTTCTATACCGCACTCACCCGACTCAATAATCGCGATTTCCTCTTCAAGACGCTGCTGATTGAGGGTATATGGCGCGTAATTGATCTGATACTCCTGCCGATCTCCCGCCTCCAGCATATAGTTGATAAAATCTTTAAGCTCATCAG
The DNA here is from genome assembly GCF_031451755.1 of Vreelandella vilamensis. Classification (NCBI taxonomy): domain Bacteria; kingdom Pseudomonadati; phylum Pseudomonadota; class Gammaproteobacteria; order Oceanospirillales; family Halomonadaceae; genus Vreelandella; species Vreelandella vilamensis. Next base: position 97,430 of record NZ_JARWAN010000003.1, read on the forward strand.
CACAATGAAGCTGATAGTGACTCTCAACCCATTCTGCAATCTCACTTTTTTCCCGTGGGCTTTCCGGCTGAGGCTGGCTCCACGCGGCGCTATTTAATGGCCCAGCCAGCGCCATAGCGGTAAAGTGCGTTAAAGAAGGGCGCGGGCCGGGTTCACGCCACTCGCCGGGATGCCAATCAAGCCAGTGAAAAAGACTGCCAGGATCTTCTAAGTGCCACGCAATTTCGTGCGCAAGCGACTCATGCTCGGGCTCCGGCAAACACCGCTCCCACGCAAGCCATGCGTTTAGTAGCGATTTGGCATGAGGGTAAAAGCGACACAGGCTACTTTGCAGCGCGCTGGCATAATCCATTAACGCGTCGTATTCAAACAGCTGGCTATCAAGGGCCATATGCAAATAGAAGGCGAATTTTTCTGCCATATGAATGGTCGCGGCGTGACGGCTTGCACTTTTTAGGTTTTGACGCTCTTGCAACAGCTCGGGAGCCGGCTGGCCAAAAGGGGTCTGTTGCGGCGGCCAAACATGATAGGCGGCATCTGCTGCTAACTGGTTAAGGTGGTGGGCCTGTGCCGGCAACCAATAGCGCCCCATCGCCACCGCCCCTTCATCAGCATGAAACCCCAGTGTCTCTTGGAGAAAGTGAGCAGCCTCCATACGCCGCGATTCAGACAGCACGACAAAAGTTTTACCTTGTCTCAGCATCGCTTCGGGCTCGCGCACGCCGACGAGCGCCAGTAACCAATGATAAGACGACGCCCGCCACTCCAGAAGGGCCTTATGTGATGCATGGCGGGTCGACTCATCAAGGAGGTCTGCAATCGCCACTCGCCAAGGACTGTGGGCACTGTGTAGAAGAACACGCCAGCGTTTAGGTGGCGTTGCCGCTCGTCGATCTATGCCATCAAATAGACTGAGTCCGCGCACGTAGCTCGCCACAAGGGCTTGCCAGTCGTGATAGCGACGACTCACCAACTCCGTGGCGTGGGCGGCAAAATGATCCGCCTCCTGTTGGGAAAGGTAACCAGAGCACGCGCCTGCCCAGGCAAGTTCTGCTAAGCGTAGCCAATCCCAGGCCGCCCACTCTAGCGGTTCACCTTGGGTGACAAAGGTGGCAAGGACCACGGCATGAGGTGCTTCGGGGAGGACGCTACGTTGCCATTCATCGCGCTGAGCACGGTCCATTTCTATCAGCTGGCGGGCATCAATATCCCAGCGCTGGCGCTCACCTTGGGCGCTAAGCCACAGCATCGCCGACCATAACGCGTCACGGCCGTTGATCTGCCAAACCTCAGACAACCACTCCCCTGCGTCTGGCCAATCAGTAGCACTTGCGGGGTAATGGAGTACGGGTCGCAAAAGCGCGCATAACCGATAACTTTGCGCCTCAGGCTGCTCTGGCCAAAGCGGCGGCTTAGGAGAATCACCCAGGGCAGCGCACATCTGATCCCAGGTCACGCCTTCCTTTTCGGTTTCTAACGTTGCCAGGGCTTGGCAAGCGTCCACGAACCGATCGTCAGCACACGATTGCCAACCAGCCGCACTTAGCGCTTGACGACACGCGCCTAGCCAAGCGCGAAAGTCGCTGAACTCATGTGCAATACGCGCGATGACGCACTGCGCCCACGCTTCGGCTTGAGGCTTTTCAAGCCACCCGGCGGCACCGGCTAAAGCGGCCCATTCAAGGGCATTAAGTAACTGATCCGCCTGCTCGGGTGGCGCACCAGCGGCTTCTAACAGTTGCTCAGCAAGCTCACCGCGGTGGGTAATTCCCTGTTGCAACAGCTGCTGCTCTGCCGCCCCAGCATCTAGCGCTAGCGGATGCGGTGTAAACGCCCAATCGCATAGCACCAGTTGCTGTGCCCACCACGCACGTAACGCATCGACCAAAAGACACCTCAACTATGAACCCACGCCTGACCCGGTTGGTCAGCATAAGCGACATAGTGTACCCCACCACACCGTCAGCCAAAAACGCCACCGACAGGTTTTCCCTGGCGGTGGCGTTTTTGTGACACTTTTGCATTATTTATTGATTTACTGAAACGGTCAGCCGGATTGCTTTATCTTGCTAATCACCCATAAAAGCACCACAGCACCAACTGTCGCCGTGACCAACGAACCAATAAAGCCTCCTGCTTGCAAGCCTAAAAGCCCGAACAGAAAACCACCAAGAACAGCGCCCACTACCCCAACGCCAATGTTACCCAATATGCCGAAGCCACCGCCGCGCATAATGTTCCCGGCAATCCAACCTGCCAGGCCACCAATAATTAGCCATGCAATAAAGCCCATAACGGTCTCCCTGTATTTTCGTTGACCTAAGTGTCACCTCGATAACGTGACGTTTTACCTCGTTAACGTGCTTGCTCTACCATAGCATACTGCGTAAAGCACACGTCGATGCCCCAACCACAGGAAGGCTCATGATCCCAGACTCGCTTCGTCTACAACTTCATGCCACCAAAGGCCAACAAACCATCACCTGGGAAGCGCGTGAACTGGTGCTTTTTAACCAACACTGGGGCCAGCTGATTATTGCACTACAAGGTGCTCAGGTAGTGCACTTCGCGCCAAAAGGCGAGCGTGATTGGCTATGGATGACGTCCACCCCGCAAGCACTGCCGAGTGCCATTCGTGGCGGCATTCCACTGTGCTGGCCGTGGTTTGGCGATGAGCGCTACGCCGATGAGAGCGCTGACCGCAGTGGCCCTTTTCATGGGTTAGCGCGCCTTGCAAGTTGGCGCTTAGAGGCCGTTGACGAACACGAAGAAGGCATTGAAGCTCACCTTTCACCCGAAACACGGCTACATAGCCAGCTTAATGTTCGCGCGGTCATTCAGGCCAATGCCAAACGTCTTCACGTTGAAATCGTAAGTGAAAACAGCGGCGACACACCGATCAAAATTAGCGCGGCACTACACAGTTATCTGGCGGTTGAGGCGATTGAAAACTGCCGCTTAGAGGGGCTCGCTGGCGCGCGCTATCTCGACAAGCGGCGCGGCTTCGCAGAAGCAGAGCAACAAGGCACCCTGGCGATTCACGGCCCCATTGACCGTATCTACCACAGCAACGCACCCGTTTTACTCAGCGATGGAACACGTGCCTTGCGCATTGCCAAGCACGACAGCGACTCGACGGTAGTGTGGCACCCCGGCGGTGAGCCGCCCGCGGATACGTCAACCGCAGACGCTCGCCACTTTCTTTGTGTGGAAGCTGCCAACACCCGGCTCGACCCGGTATGGCTCGTGCCGGGTGCCCAGCATGCGCTAGGCACCACCATCAGTCGCGACTAACGTTCGCGATAGTTTCCACGGGAAATATCGCCTTTGAACCACCAGGGTTAATAAACCCGCTTTAATAAACCCAAGAGGAGCGCATGAACCCACAGCTTTGGCTTGAAGCGGCAACGCTTATGTTCAACCTGATCGGCATGCTGATCTGCATTCTGGGGCTAACAATGGCCCAAAAAATGACCCGCCGTTGGCCCGGTTATGTCATTGCCGTCATTGGCTTTCTCGTGGCCACCATGCCGATGTTTTATCAGCTCGTGTTGTCGCTGCGTAGCGGGACATAACGTCGTTGACGCACTCATAACACGACCAGGGAGTTTGCTCTATGCAGCCACCTTTTAGCCGCGCACGGCTAAACCGCGAACTAAGCAACCTGGTGGAGCGCAGTCGGGACCGTCAGTTGCGCCTAGCGGTCACCGGCCTCTCCCAAGCGGGAAAAACCGCTTTTCTCACCTCCCTGGTGAATCAGCTCCGCCACGCTGGCGTAGAAGCCAAACTTGATCTCCTCCCGGCAGCGAGAGAGGGGCGTTTACTCGGTGCCCAGCGCCTTAACCAGCCCGATTTGGGCATACCACGCTTTCCTTACGACCCGGCGATGAGTGCCTTACGTGATGACCCACCGCGCTGGCCCGAGCCCACCCGCGGTATTAGTGAGCTTCGTTTGCAGCTACGCTATCGGCCCGCACAACGCGGCTGGCTAACGCCGGATATGACCCACCTAACGCTGGACATATTCGATTACCCCGGCGAATGGCTTTTGGATCTCCCCCTGCTTCAGCACGATTTTGACAGTTGGTGCGCCGCACAGACCCAAACCCAGGGCGAGCAGCGAAAAGCGCTTTTTCGCGAATGGCTCGACGGCATCGACAAACTCGACCCTACCGCAGAGGCGGATGAAACCGAGCTTGCCGATCTCGCGGCGGCTTACGCCGATGGACTTAAACGCGCCAAAGCGGCGGGCTTTTCCGACCTTCAACCAGGACGTTTTTTGCTCCCCGGCGAGCACGAAGGCGCCCCGGTATTGCAGTTTTTTCCCCTTCCGGAAACGCTACTGGCGAAGTTTTCGCTGACGGAAGCAACGCGCCACGCGCTACCTGACAACAGCGTCTACGCGACGCTCGCCGCGCGTTTTCGCTACTACCAGCAACATATTGTGCGGCCCTTCTACCGTGATCATTTCCGCCGCTTCGACCGCCAAATAGTGTTGGTTGACGTACTCGGCGCCCTCAATGCCGGTCCTGAGCGCTTTGAGGATCTTTCGCGCGCGCTGACCCAGCTCATGCAAAGCTTTGATTACGGTAAGCGCAGCCTACTCACCCGGCTCTTTGCACCAAAAATTGACCGGCTTGCGATTGCCGCCACCAAAGCCGACCACGTGACACCCGATCAACACGGCAACGTGGTACGTCTACTCGAAGCACTGCTCGCCGAGCCGCTTAAAGCGCTTCGTTTTGCTGGCGTGCCGGTCAAAGCCTTGTCGCTTGCCTCTATTCGCGCCACGCAGATGCGCGAGGTTAACGAAAATGGCACCCGTATCCCGGCACTACTAGGCACTACGCTCAGCGGTGAAGAGGTATTAGACTTTCCCGGCGAAGTGCCTGAACGCTTACCCAACGCGAGCTTCTGGCAGCAGCAAGGCTTTGAATTTTCCAGTTTCCGCCCAATGCCAACGCCATCGCAAGCGCTACCCCATATTCGCATGGACGCCGCTATCGACTGGCTGATGGGAGATAAACTCGTATGACGCCGCTCAAACCACGCCGTCGCTTTGCGTCTCAAGATGCCGCGCAAGAAACGTCAAGCAATAGCGGGAATCATTCAGAATCGCCTCACCTTGACGCCACCACGATAACCCCACGCCGCCATTTTGACCCCAGTACCACCCAACACGCGGAACCTGAAGTCACCGACAGCGATGACGACGTTCTGCCCGCACAAAGCCTTGGCACACCCCGCAAACGGCGCTGGGGGATGCTGTTTACCCTCGCCGGCGGCGCCAGCCTCGGCGCTGCCGAGCTTATCACTGGCCTACCGGAAGCTTGGCAGCAGTCACAGTGGCTTACCATGGCATGGCAACTTTTCGGCATGGGCCTGATTGGCTTGGGCGGTCTTTCGTTACTAAAAGAGCTTGGCCGCTTACGGCGCTTAAAACGCCATGAACGGCTACGAAGTGACCTTTCGGCACTCCCTCAGCGCTCACCTCAGCAGGCACACCAATTGGCCGAAACGCTACGCCAACAGCTCAACCTCGGTGACGACGACCCGCATTGGCAAGCCTTTCAACACGCCCATCAGCCTCACCACAGCGGCGAGGAAACGCTTACGTTACTTAACCACCACCTACTTGCGCCTCGTGACCGTGAGGCGCAGCGTCTTATTTCGCGCATGTCGGGCGAAACGGCCGTCATGACGGCTATCAGCCCCCTCACCCTGGTGGATATGGCATTAGTGGCCTGGCGCAATCTCGCCATGGTGGACCGGCTCTGTCGCCTTTACGGATTAGAACTGGGTTACGCCAGTCGCCTACGGCTGTTCAAACGTGTGCTTTACAACATGGCCTTTGCTGGCGCCAGTGAGATGGTGACCGAAGCGGGAACGGATATGCTCTCACTCGACCTTGCCGGGCGTATTTCCGCTCGCGCCGGCCAAGGGCTTGCTACCGGGCTTCTCAGCGCGCGCCTTGGGCTGCGCGCACAACGCCTATGCCGCCCGCTCGCTTTTACGTTGGAAGAGCAGCCCAAGCTTTCAGATCTACGCCAAGATTTGTGGCGGCAAATTCGTCGGCTTGACGCAAAAAACGAATAGTTTTAGCACCATACGTCACGTTTTCACCTCACCAGGCAACACACATCAAGAATGTTCTCCCGTGGCGATTGGCGCCGCGGGCATGAATCCGTATAGTAGCCTTCTACCTTCGCCAATTGATTGACCTCATGCTGCAAAACAATTCCGTGCTTGCTTCACTCAAGCAACAGATTCGTGACACCACCCCACGTGCCGAAGGGGTGATCAAAGCCACCGAAAAAGGCTTTGGCTTTCTTGAAACCGACGACGGTGAATCCTATTTCGTGCCGCCTCCCGCAATGAAGCAGGTGCTGCACGGTGATCGCGTTGAAGCCGTGATTCATGAAAACGGTGATAAGAAATCCGTCGAGCCTGAAAAGCTTATCGAGCAAGGGTTGGAGCGTTTTATCGCGCGAGTGCAAAAGCGCGAGGGCCGCCTGGCCGTTGTTCCCGATCACCCCTCGATTCGCAATGTGATCAAAGCGCGCATCAAGAACAGCCTGGATGAAGACACCATCGCTGATGGCGATTGGGTCGTCGCACGCTTAGTGCGTCATCCCCTGAAAGAAAATGATCGCGGTTTCTTTAGCCAGATCGACGAACTGGTGGCGAAATCAGACGACCCGGCCGTGCCGTGGCGCGTCACGCTTGCTCGCCACGCGCTGGAGCAAGAGTGCCCTGACGCCGGCAGCGATTGGCCATTGCACGATGAAGGCCTGGTGCGTGAAGACCTAACGCCTAAGGCGTTTTTCACTATCGACAATGAAAAAACCCGCGACATGGACGACGCTTTACACGTCGTACCGCGTGAAGAAGGTGGCTGGCGTCTAAGCGTTGCCATCGCCGACCCCACGGCTTACGTTGAGGAAGGCCACGCAGCGGATTTGGAAGCGCGCACGCGTGCATTCACCGTGTACCTGCCAGGGCAAAACGTCACAATGTTGCCTGAGCAGCTGGCTGATGATCTTTGCTCGCTGTGGGAAGGCAAAGAGCGCCCAGCACTGGCATGCACACTCGATATTAACGCCGACGGCAGCCTGGGCGATTACCGCTTCTTCGCGGCCACGGTGAAGTCCCATGCCAAACTGGCCTACGACAATGTCTCGGATTGGCTTGACGGTCAGGGAGATTGGGCGCCGGATAGTGAGATTGGCGAGCAGCTTAAGGCGCTGCGCGATTTGACCCTCGCCCGCACCCAGTGGCGCGAAGAACATGCGTTGGTGTTCAAAGACCGTCCTGACTATGTCTTTGATTTGGATGAAGCAGGCAATGTGCTCAACGTGCGCACCGAAGACCGGCGCATCGCCAATCGCATGATCGAAGAGTCAATGATCGCGGCCAACGCCTGCTGCGCTGATTTCTTAGCCCAGCATATCGGACACGGCATCTTCAACGTTCACCGTGCGTTTGAGCCCGAAAAAGCAGAAGCGGCCCAAGAATTCCTCGCCGGGCAAGAAATTAACGTGGAACGCGAAGCCCTCACCGAGCTTCCGCGCTATAAAGAACTCAAGCGCGAATTGGAAAGCCGCGACGACGCTTGGCTTGATGCCCGCCTGCGCCGCTTCCAAGGCTTCACCAACATGTCCGCGCAGCCAGGGCCGCACTTTGGCTTAGGCCTTACCGCTTATGCGACTTGGACCTCACCGATTCGTAAATACGGCGATATGGTCAACCACCGCTTGATCAAACGCGTACTGAAAGGCGAACAGGCGCCGGCTGAAGCAAGCCAGCAGCTCACCGAGCAGCTCACTGAGCGCCGCCGCCTCAACCGGATGGCCGAGCGCGACGTCAAAGACTGGCTCTACGTGCGCTACCTAACGCCCGCCGCGCAAAACCAAGAGACCTTTGAGGCCGAAATTATGGCCATCAACCGTGGCGGTATGCGCGTTCGGCTGCTAGAAAATGGCGCAACGGCCTTTGTCCCAGCACCTTTGATGCACAGTGACCGCAGCAAAGTGGTCATTGATGACAAAGAAGGCCGCATCCAGATCGAAGGAGAAGAGCGTTACAAACTGGGTGATCCGCTGCGCGTAGCCCTCACCGAAGCCCGTGAAGAGACGCGCTCGCTGGTGGCCCGCCCCGTCGAGTAATGTCCTCTTCGAGGTACACGCGAACGGCGCTTTAAACAGCGCCGTTTTTTTGTGCCAAGCATGGGGAATAAAAAAAGAGAGCACCCCGAAGGATGCTCTCTCTTTAGAGAAGCGATTTAGCAGCTAGTGCTTACCAGCCCGTCACTTCTTTCAATGCATCGCCGATTTCAGCCAGCGAACGTACGGTTTTAACACCGGCGTCTTCTAGCGCTGCGAATTTCTCATCGGCCGTGCCTTTACCGCCAGAGATGATGGCGCCAGCGTGGCCCATACGCTTGCCGGGAGGTGCAGTGACACCCGCAATGTATGAGACAACAGGCTTAGAAACGTTAGCTTTGATATAAGCTGAGGCTTCTTCTTCCGCAGTGCCGCCGATCTCGCCGATCATCACGATCGCTTCGGTCTTCGGATCGTTCTCGAACATTTCGAGAATATCGATGAAGTTAGAGCCCGGAATCGGGTCGCCGCCAATGCCCACGCAGGTGGACTGACCGAAGCCATGATCGGTGGTCTGCTTCACCGCTTCGTAGGTCAGCGTGCCCGAACGCGAGACGATGCCTACGCGGCCCGGCTGGTGGATATGGCCCGGCATGATACCGATTTTACACTCTCCCGGGGTGATAACACCCGGGCAGTTCGGGCCAATCAGGCGTACGCCTAGCTCGTCGCACTTAACTTTCGCTTCGAGCATATCTAGCGTGGCGATGCCTTCTGTGATGCACACGATCAGCTTGATACCGGCATTCGCCGCTTCAAGGATCGAGTCTTTACAGAATGGTGCCGGTACGTAAATAACGCTGGCTTCCGCGCCGGTCTTCGCTACCGCTTCTTTTACGGTGTTGAAAACGGGCAGGCCTAGATGCTCTTGGCCGCCTTTACCCGGCGTCACACCACCGACCATCTGCGTGCCGTAGGCAATCGCCTGCTCGGAGTGGAACGTACCTTGGCCACCGGTAAAGCCTTGGCAGATGACCTTGGTGTTCTTATCGATCAGGATGCTCATTACTTGCCCTCCGCCGCTTTAACGACCTGCTGAGCCGCGTCGGTCAGACTGGTAGCCGCGATAATGTTCAGACCGCTAGACGCGAGTTTTTCTCTGCCTAGCTCGGCGTTGTTACCTTCAAGACGTACAACCACCGGCACGTTAACGCCGACTTGCTCAACGGCACCGATGATGCCTTCGGCAATCATGTCGCAACGTACGATTCCGCCGAAGATGTTAACCAGTACGGCCTTAACGGAATCGTCGGAGAGAATCAGTTTGAAGGCTTCCGCGACGCGCTCTTTGGTGGCACCACCGCCAACGTCGAGGAAGTTGGCCGGCTTGCCGCCGTTGAGGTTAACGATGTCCATGGTGCCCATCGCCAGACCCGCGCCGTTGACCATGCAGCCGATGTTGCCATCAAGCGCGACATAGTTAAGTTCCCACGCAGCAGCTTCCGCTTCACGCTCATCTTCCTGCGACGGATCACGCATCGCCTGAAGGTCTGGGTGGCGGTACAGCGCGTTGCTATCGAGCCCAAGCTTAGCGTCGAGACAGTGGAGATTGCCTTCGTCGGTAACAACCAGCGGGTTAATCTCTAAAAGCGCCAAGTCTTTATCGTGGAACAACTTAGACAGTCCCAGGAAGATCTTGGTAAATTGCTTGATCTGGTCACCGGAAAGACCTAACGCGAAAGCCAGTTCGCGCGCCTGGTAGGGCTGCGCGCCGACCAGCGGATCGATCTCGGCTTTAAGAATTTTTTCCGGCGTTTCTTCAGCGACTTTCTCGATTTCTACGCCGCCTTCGGTAGAGGCCATAAAGACCACGCGACGGGAAGTGCGGTCAACAACGGCGCCCAAATAAAGCTCATCGGCGATATCGGTGCAGGTCTCAACCAGAATCTTGGAAACCGGCTGACCGTGCTCGTCGGTCTGGAAAGTCACCAGTTTTTTACCCAGCCACTGCTCCGAAAAGGCTTTGGCATCAGCAGGATCTTTGATTAGCTTAACGCCGCCTGCTTTACCACGACCACCGGCGTGCACCTGGGCTTTAACCACCCACATGTCGCCGCCGATTTTTTTACAGGCTTCTGCTGCTTCGTCAGGCGTGTCCACGGCAAAGCTCTTGGACACTGGCAGACCATAATCGGCAAACAGCTGTTTGCCTTGATACTCGTGAAGGTTCATCGATTCATGCCATTGGTTGCATGTGACTCGAATGATGGCAAGTCATTAGCGTACTCCCCATCCCCGTACTTTCGATTCCTGTCTTTTAGCAAAAATAAAAAAAGACATGGCCGAAAGTGTTGCGCCACCTGAAGGGGTGGCGCTTTTTTGTTACTTCATGGCGTTATTTACGCTTTTTACGGTTCGCCATATGAACGGCGTGGCCATCTACCGCAAGCGCTGCCTCATGCACGGCTTCCGACATGGTCGGGTGTGCATAACAGGTCAAGGCCAGATCTTCCGCACTAGAACCAAACTCCATCGCGATAACACCCTGGGCAATCATCTCGCCAGCGTGCTGACCGACAATATGCATCCCCAGAATACGGTCAGTTTCCTCGTCCGCGATGATTTTCGCCTGCCCTTCGGTAGCGTTGTTCGCCATCGCCCGGCCGCTCGCCGCAAACGGGAAACTGCCCGTTTTTACTTTAAGGCCTTTGGCTTTGGCTTCTTCCTCGGTAATACCCACCCAGGCAACTTCCGGGAAGGTATAGATCACGTTCGGAATGGTGTCGTAGTTCATCTCGGCTTTGTGACCGGCGATGACATCCGCCACCATAATGCCTTCTTCCGAGGCTTTGTGCGCTAGCATTGGGCCACGTACACAATCGCCAATCGCGTAAACGCCCGGCACGTTGGTACGGCATTGATCGTCGACAAAGATAAAGCCGCGCTCGTCAAGCTCAACGCTGACACCGTCGGCAATCACGCCTTTGGTGTAAGGACGACGACCAACGGAAACGATCAGCTTGTCAAACGTCATCTCCTGCTCACCGTTGGCATCGGTGTACTTGACCGTGACTTCGTTGCCGTTGGTTTCCGAACCGGTCACGCGTGCGCCCAGCTTGATATCCAAGCCCTGCTTTTTAAGCAGCTTGTGCGTTTCTTTACTGATGGCGCCATCAACCATGGGCAGGAAGGAGTCCATCGCTTCCAACACGGTGACCTCAGACCCTAGACGATTCCACACACTGCCGAGCTCTAAGCCGATAATACCTGCGCCGATAACCCCTAAACGCTTGGGCGTTTCTTGGAACTCTAGCGCACCGGTAGAATCAACAATCAAGCCTTCTGTCAGCGGCGTGGGGGGAATTTCCACCGGCACAGAGCCCGCGGCGATAACGATATTGTCGGCGTCGTAGGTAGTGGCGTTGCCGTCGTGATCAGTCACTTCGACCTGCTTGCCCGAAACGACTTTACCGGTACCCTCAATAGAAGTGACACCATTGGCCTTGAACAAGCCTGAGATGCCGCCGGTCAAGTTTTTAACGATCTTGTCCTTGCGCGCCATCATCTTTTTGACGTCCATGGTGACGTCGCCCGCTTCGATGCCCATATCATCAAAGTCATGCTTCGCTTCCACGAACTTGTGCGAGGCTTCCAGCAGTGCCTTTGACGGGATACAGCCGACGTTCAGGCAGGTTCCACCATGAACGACGTTGCCTTCTTTACCGATCCACTTTTCGACACAGGCAGTTTTCAGTCCGAGTTGTGCCGCACGGATAGCGCCCACATAGCCACCAGGGCCGGCACCAATAAAGATCACATCAAACTTGTCAGCCATGTTGGCTCCTTTAGCTTGGTTACCTTCTCCTTTGAGAGGAGAAGGTAAAGTGCGATTACGCGTATCTACGAAGTTAGTCGCGAGCCTTACACATCTAGCAGCAGGCGCGCGGGATCTTCTAGAAGCTCTTTTATCGTCACGAGGAATTGCACCGCGTCTTTGCCGTCGATCATACGATGGTCATAAGAAACCGCCAGGTACATCATGGGGCGAATTTCGACCTTACCGTTGACTGCCATCGGGCGCTCTTGGATTTTATGCATGCCCAGGATGGCCGTTTGCGGCGGATTAATGATCGGGGTCGACATTAGCGACCCGAAGATGCCGCCGTTGGTGATCGTGAAAGTGCCGCCCTGCATTTCGTCGATTCCCAGCTTGCCGTCGCGTGCACGCTTACCGAAATCAACGATAGTTTTCTCAACATCGGCGATCTTCATGCTGTCGGTGTCACGCAGTACCGGCACCACTAAGCCCCGAGGGGTCGAAACGGCAACGCCGATGTCCTGGTAGCCGTGATAGACGATGTCGGTGCCATCGATGGAGGCGTTGACGTCCGGGAAGCGCTTAAGCGCCTCTGACGCCGCCTTGACGAAAAAGCCCATGAAGCCAAGTTTGGTATCGTGCGCCTTCAAGAACGTATCCTTGTACTGCGCACGTAATTCCATCACTGCCGTCATGTCCACTTCGTTATAAGTGGTCAGCATTGCCGCGGTTTGCTGGGCTTGAACCAAGCGCTTAGCGATGGTTTGACGCAAGCGGCTCATCGGCACGCGCTTCTCAGGGCGCTCGCCCTCTACCGCGGGCGCTGCCGTGGCAGCAGCTTTGGCACCGCCTGGTGCCGGCTTAGCCGCCTTCTTCTTGGCACTACCTTCATTAACAGCACGCTGTACGTCTTCTTTAAGGATGCGTCCACCCTTGCCGGTTCCCTCGATGGCGTTAACATCCAAGTCATGCTCGGCCACGAGTTTACGGGCTGCCGGCGCCAGAATTTTATCGCCGACTTTTTCGTCACTCGCACCATCATCTGCGGAGGCGGCTGGCTTCTCTTCTGCTGCCGTTCCCGCGTCGCCGCCAGCACCTTCAGCGAAGATAGCGAGCACCTGTTCAGACGTCACTTGGCTGCCTTCTTCGGCTTTAATTTCCGCAAGAGTGCCATTCGCCGGCGCGACCACTTCGAGCACGACTTTATCGGTTTCGATATCCGCCAGCACTTCATCGCGCTTGACGGCTTCGCCAACGCTTTTGTGCCACGTGGCCACAGTGCCTTCCTGGACTGACTCAGGGAAGGTCGGCGCCTTGACTTCGTGCTGCTGGCCACCACCGTTACCGCCACTGGGTTTCTTCTCTTCTGCTTTCCCTGCGCTAGCAGTGTCAGCGGGTTTATCTTTTTTATCGCCGTCGCCAGCGCCGCTATCACCCGAAGAACTGCCTTCGCCGATCTTACCTAACACCTGTTCGGACTCCACGGTATCACCCTCTTCAACCGTGACGTCGGTTAGGGTGCCCGCTTCAGGTGCGACAACTTCAAGCACCACTTTGTCGGTTTCAATTTCAACAATCAGCTCGTCGCGCTCGACACTGTCACCTGGCTTTTTATGCCAAGCCGCGACAGTGCCTTCGGCAACGGATTCTGGAAAGGTTGGCGCTTTGATCTCGGTAGCCATGTCGTTTCCCTTGTAGATTCTTTAAACCCGGTGGGCGCTTATAGATTAAAAGCGTCTTCCACCAGCTGGCGCTGCTGTTCAGTATGAACGGACATATAGCCTGCCGCTGGAGCAGCGGAAGCCGGTCGCCCAGCGAATTTCAACTTACCGCCTAGGCCATCTTTAAGCATATCGGCCACAGCACGCATGTGATGCTGACTGGGGTACCAAGCACCTTGATTGAGCGGTTCTTCCTGGCACCACACAATGTCCTCCAGCTGGGTATACGCTTGAAGCGTTTCCAGAAGCTCCTCTTTCGGGAAAGGATAGAGCTGTTCAAGACGAATGATGGCAGTGTCATGGCGGTCATTATCAACACGCCAGGCCGCTAGATCGTAGTAGACCTTACCTGCACACAGAATAACGCGCGTGACTTTTTCTGGCGCTAACTCGGCCTGGTCAGCCAGTACCATGTGGAACTTGCCGTGAGCGAGATCTTCCAGACTGGAGATCGCTTCTTTGTGGCGCAACAATGACTTAGGCGTCATCACGACCAACGGCTTGCGAAGCGGGCGAATTACCTGACGGCGCAGCAAGTGATAAATCTGCGCTGGGGTAGTGGGTACGCATACCTGCATGTTGTGCTCTGCACACATCTGCAAGAAGCGTTCAAGACGCGCTGATGAGTGCTCAGGGCCTTGGCCTTCATAACCATGTGGCAACAACATGGTCAAACCACATAGCCGCCCCCACTTGGTTTCACCTGAGGAGATAAACTGATCGACGACGACTTGGGCGCCGTTGAAAAAGTCACCAAACTGCGCTTCCCAAATCACCAAATCATTCGGTGCAGTGGTCGCGTAGCCGTACTCAAACGCCAGCACAGCTTCCTCTGACAAGTAAGAGTCATGAATCGTAAAGCGCGGCTGCCCTTCCGCCAGGTTTTGCAACGGCACATACGTAGTGCCGTCTTTCTGGTTATGCACGACCGCGTGACGGTGTGAGAAAGTCCCCCGACCCACGTCTTGGCCCGTAATGCGAACAGGGTGGCCTTGGTCAAGAAGCGTGGCGTAAGCTAACGTTTCCGCAAACCCCCAGTTAAGCGCCATACCACCGGCCTGCATCTTGCGACGGTCGTCATATATCTTAGCGACTTGGCGTTGGACGTCGACTCCATCGGGGACGCTGCACATCTTCGCCGCTAATTTTTGCAACCGCTTCATATCTACCGTTGTATCGGCATGGCCACTCCATTCGTGGCCGATATAGGGTTGCCAGTCGACAAATAATGACGTGTTAGGCTCTTGCACCAGCGCGTTGGCGACGTGATTGCCCTTGGTCAGGTCTTCCCGGTACTTCTCAACCATCGCCTTGGTTTCATCGTCACTGACCACGCCGTCTTGTATCAACCGTTCAATAAACAGCGAGCGCGATGAAGGATGTTGCTTGATTTTGCTGTACATCATCGGCTGAGTGCCGGAAGGCTCGTCAGCTTCGTTATGGCCACGACGGCGGTAACACACCAGGTCGATCACCACATCTTTCTTAAACTGCTGACGGTAATCCAGGGCCACTTGGGTCGCATGCAGCACCGCATCAGCATCATCACCGTTAACGTGAAAAATCGGCGCCTGAACCATTTTCGCAATATCGGTGCAGTACTCGGTTGAACGAGCATCGAGCGGATGGGACGTGGTAAAGCCCACTTGGTTATTGATCACGATGTGGACGGTGCCACCGGTCTTGTACGCGCGGGTTTGCGACATCTGAAATGTCTCCATCACCACGCCCTGGCCGGCAAAGGCTGCATCACCATGCACATTGATGGGCAGTACTTTATCGCCAGACGGATCATCGCGACGATCCTGGCGAGCGCGTACAGAGCCCTCCACCACTGGCGAGACAATTTCCAAGTGCGACGGGTTAAACGAGAGCGCCAGATGCACTTCACCGCCCGGCGACATCACATTGGAACTGAAACCCTGGTGGTATTTAACATCACCGGAACCCCGTTCGATGACCTTCTTACCATCAAATTCATCAATCAGGTCCGCCGGGTTCTTACCGAGGATGTTGACCAGCAAATTGAGGCGTCCACGGTGCGCCATGCCGATCACAACTTCCTTGGTGCCGTACCCGCCGGCACGTTGGATCAACTCGTCCATCATCGGAATAAAGGCTTCGCCCCCTTCAAGGCCGAAACGCTTTGTCCCTGGATACTTAGACGCGAGGTAGTTTTCCAATCCCTCCGCGGCCGTTAAGCGCTCCAGCACGTGCTTGCGCACCTCATCGCTGAACTTGGGTGCACTGCGCACCGATTCAAAGCGACGCTGTAGCCAACGCTTCTCTTCGGTATCGACAATGTGCATGATTTCGCAGCCGATGGAGCGACAATAAGTTCGCTCCAGGGCGTCGACAATCTCACGCAGCGGTGCTTTATCGATACCTAAAAAGAAAGAACCTGTCTGGAACTCTACATCCAAATCCGCTTTTGAAAGCTGATGGAAGGAGAGGTCTAGATCCGGAACGGGGGTGGGATTTCGCAGTCCTAGCGGGTCGATATTAGCCTTCTGATGCCCACGAAAACGATAGGCGTTAATCAGCTGCAGGACTTTCACCTGCTTTTTACTTTCGTCGCTATCGGAAGCGCCCGCTACTCGACCAGGGCGTGCTTCACGTCCCAGTTGGTAGAACTGATCACGGATCGGACTAAGTGGAACATCATGAGAGGCACTGCCCTCGGGACGCGGTAGCGAATCAAAATAATCGCGCCACTCGTCGGGGACAGCGTTGGGATCATCGAGGTACTGCTCGTAAAGCGCTTCCACGTAGTGGGCATTGCCACCACTAACGTGAGAGGAACGCCACATCAACTCCATTATGCCTTGTTGCATCTCTCGGTCACCCTGCACTGATGGGGTGGTATCGGTATCGCCACGCAAAGCGGCGACAACGCTATTGCCCTGCCGGCGGGGCGGGACGTTTGCCGGCGGCGCCGACCCATGGCCGGAAGCCCTTACCACTTTTATTTTACAACAGCAGTTTGTATAAACTGTTACTTCTTCATTTTTTGCTAATCAGTCCATGCTCAAAAGCCGGTACTCGCGGCACCGGCTTTTAAACTTGGCTGGTCAGGCAGTGCGACTCACCGTCGCACCACCTAACGTTTCCTATGATAACAAGCGAAGCGCTTGGATTTAAGTGGCATTAATGCGCAACTTAAGTGGCACACGCTTTTTATCAGGTTGCATCGGCCAACAGCATCTCACGGATCTTGCCAATCGCACGTGTGGGATTGAGGCCTTTCGGGCATACCGCCACACAGTTCATGATACCGCGGCAGCGGAATACGGAGAACGGATCTTCTAAATCTGTCAGGCGTTCGCTGGTCGCATTGTCGCGTGAATCCGCCAGGAAGCGGTAAGACTGCAAGAGACCTGCCGGCCCAACAAACTTATCCGGATTCCACCAGAACGACGGGCAAGAGGTCGAGCAGCACGCGCACAGAATACACTCGTACAAGCCGTCCAGCTTATCGCGCTCTTCCGGCGACTGCAGACGCTCAATAGCCGGGGCTGGTTCGTCATTTTGCAGGTACGGCTGAATACGCTCGTACTGCTTGTAGAACAGTGCCATATCCACAACCATGTCGCGAATAACCGGCAAACCCGGTAGCGGGCGCAGGGTCAGCTTGTTGTTCTTCACAACGTCTGACAGCGGCGTAATACACGCTAGGCCGTTTTTACCGTTCATGTTCATGCCGTCGGAGCCGCAAACGCCTTCGCGGCAGCTACGACGAAATGCCAGAGCGCTGTCCTGCTCTTTCATCATATGCAGAACATCCAGCACCATCACATCGCGGCCTTTAGTATCGACCTGAAACTCCTGCATATAAGGTGCGGAGTCGGTTTCCGGATTGTAGCGATATACGGATACCTGAAGATTGGACATGGTGACTCCCTCTCATTACGGAGATTAGTAGGTACGAACCTTAGGCTCAAACGTATCGACGGTTTTTGGCTTAAAGTTGACATCGCGCTTCTTAAGCTTTTTAGTCGCCGGGAAGTACAGCGAGTGTTTCAGCCAATTAACGTCATCACGGTCAGGATAGTCGTAGCGAGAATGAGCACCACGGCTTTCATTACGCTCAAGGGCAGCAATCGCCGTTGCTTCTGCCACTTCCATCAGGTTATCGAGCTCCAGTGCTTCAACACGGGCGGTGTTAAAGGCATTGGACTTATCAGGCAGATGGGCATTGGCAATACGCGCGCGCAGCTCATCCAGCTTTTTGACACCTTCCTGCATGTTTTTCTCTTCACGGAACACGCCGAAAGACGTCTGCATAATGTCTTGAAGTTCCGCTTTCAGCGCAGGAATGCTCTCGCCGCCGTCTGACTCGTTCCAGCGTGTGATGCGCTTCATGGCTGATTCGATATCAGACTCGGAAGCATCCAGGTATTCGATCCCTTCGTTCAGCGCGCTCTCGATGAACATACCCGCCGCGCGACCGAATACAACTAAGTCTAGCAGAGAGTTACCGCCCAAGCGGTTAGCGCCGTGAACGGACACACAGGCCGCTTCACCACATGCATACAAGCCGTTGACGATGTGATCTTTACCACTTTCATCTTGCGTGATCGCCTGGCCATGAATATTGGTCGGGATACCGCCCATCATATAGTGGCAAGTCGGCACAACCGGGATCGGATCTTTCGCCGGGTCTACGTGGGCAAACGTTTTGGAAAGCTCCACGATACCGGGTAGACGCTTGCCAAGGACTTCCTCGCCTAGGTGGTCCAGCTTCAAGAAGACATGATCGCCTTTCTCTCCGCAGCCGCGACCTTCAAGAATCTCCATCACCATGGAGCGCGCCACGACGTCGCGACCCGCGAGGTCTTTAGCGTTCGGCGCATAACGCTCCATAAAGCGCTCGCCGTCTTTATTGATCAGGTAGCCGCCCTCACCACGACAGCCTTCAGTGACCAACGTACCCGCCCCATAAATACCGGTGGGGTGGAACTGCCACATTTCCATATCCTGCATCGGGAAGCCAGCACGCAATGCCATGCCAATACCGTCACCGGTATTAATCAGGGCGTTGGTGGTTGAAGCGTAAATACGCCCTGCACCACCGGTGGCCAGCACAGTGGCTTTCGATTTAACGTGAACCACTTCGCCCGTTTCGATGCACATAGCGATACAGCCCACTACGTCACCGTCAGAATTCTTTACCAGATCAACCGCATACCACTCATTCAAGAACGTTGTGTTGTTCTTGAGATTGTTCTGATAAAGGGTGTGCAAGAGCGCATGGCCGGTACGGTCAGCCGCTGCACACGTGCGCGCTGCTTGGCCGCCTTCACCGAAGTTCTTTGACTGCCCACCAAATGGGCGCTGGTAGATACGGCCGTTATCAAAGCGTGAAAAAGGCAGCCCCATATGCTCAAGTTCAAAGACCGCTTTTGGGCCTTCCGAACACATGTATTCTGACGCATCTTGGTCGGCGATATAGTCGCCGCCCTTGACGGTGTCATACATGTGCCAGCGCCAGTCATCATCTGGGTCTGCAGACGCAATGGCACACGTGATACCGCCCTGAGCAGAAACCGTGTGAGAGCGTGTCGGGAACACTTTTGACAATACAGCTGTCTTTTTCCCAGACTTGGCAAGCTCGAGTGCAGCACGCAGGCCAGAGCCACCGCCACCGATGATAATGGCGTCAAATGTCAGGCTACGAAGGTTAGACATGTATCAAGCTCCCCACAGAATTTGAATGCTCCACACCAAGTAAATGAAGATGGCCAGAATAATGAGTATCTGAGCACCTACACGCACATTGGTGGATTTGAGATAGTCGGTCGTCACGGTCCAAAGGCCGACCCAGGCATGCGCTGCCAGTGAGATAAAGGCCAGCAGAGAGAATATCCGCATCCACGTTTGGGCGAACAGGCCGCTCCAGGCGTAATAATCCAAGCCCGGGTTAAACAGGAGGTAGGCAACGATAAAAATCGTATAGAGCGCCAGAACCACCGCAGAGACGCGCTGAATCAACCAATCAGACAGCCCGCTGCGGCCGAAACTTGTGATGTTAGTTACCATACCCAAACTCCTGCCAAAATAATCAGAACAGCACTGACCACGACGGTGATCTGCGCTTTTTTCACGCCGCCTTCAAGGGTGACGCCAATATCAGCATCCATAAGCAAGTGCTTAATACCTGCTACAAAGTGAAAGGCGAGAGCCGATAGCAATCCCCACGCGATCAATTTCGCTAAAAAGTTATCGGCTAGGGCACTGCTAACAGCATCAAAGCCGGCGGGCGACGAGAGTGATTTACTCAACGCCCAAAAAGCGAAGATCAGGCCAACAAACAAGATAACACCCGTGATGCGGTGAGCGATCGATGTTAGTGCTGGCAGTGGAAAATGTATCGTCGAAAGGTCTAGGTTTACAGGTCGTTTGCTATTCACGGCTTTATACACACTCTTTTGGCCCGCTCTGCGACAGGTCGGGAATGGCCCGAGCGGGCAGTGGTTGCTGGAAGGGGCTCGGCCGTTGCCAAGTCGGGCACGACCACTTTCCTGCCGGTGTCGCGCGCCAAGGATTATAAGAACCTTAGCCCCCGCTGACAAACCGAACTAAGACCTTACTCGACCATGGTGCAAGGAATTTGGGCCTTAGTCGGTCGATTTTGCACTGCAGCATCGCTATAGTGGAGATACAGCGCACGCGACACATCAAGCTTTGCATATACAGCAGTACAAACATGATACCATAATCATATACAAATCTTATCCAAGCAAACAGTTTTGTCACAACTAAACTAGCGTTTAGGCTAATTGACAATTTGCCGCACGCTTCTATAGTGGGCAAGCCTTTTCGCCGGCGCGGTATGCGAAATATCGACGTGACGTCCCAACCCGAACTCGAAAGGAGGCCACCATGGCTGACAGGAAAGCAACATTAACGGTAGACGGCCTAGATGAGCCGATTGAGCTACCCATGTACTCCGGCACATTAGGCCCTGACGTTATTGACGTTCGCAGCTTAGGTGCTGAAGGCCTGTTTACCTATGACCCCGGCTTTATGGCCACTTCTTCTTGCCAGTCTGCCATTACCTACATTGATGGCGGCAAGGGTGTATTGCTGCATCGCGGCTACCCTATCGGCCAGCTGGCTAAAGAATCTAATTTTGTTGAAGTTTGCTACACCCTAC
The DNA here is from genome assembly GCF_031451755.1 of Vreelandella vilamensis. NCBI lineage: Bacteria > Pseudomonadati > Pseudomonadota > Gammaproteobacteria > Oceanospirillales > Halomonadaceae > Vreelandella > Vreelandella vilamensis. Next base: position 118,226 of record NZ_JARWAN010000003.1, read on the forward strand.
TGTTTGGCGATCTACCCACTGACGAGCAGTACGCTGACTTTGAGTCGCGGATTCGCAATCACACCATGGTCCACGACCAAATCAATAACTTCTTCAAGGGCTTCCGTCGTGACGCGCACCCTATGTCGATTCTATGCGGCGTTGTTGGCGGTTTAGCGGCGTTCTATCACGACCACATGGACACCACAAAAGAAGAAGACCGCATTATTAGCGCTGTTCGACTCATCGCTAAAATGCCAACGATTGCGGCAATGTCTTACAAGTACAACGTTGGCCAACCTTTTAACTACCCGCGTAACGATCTGAACTATGCAGAGAATTTCCTCTACATGATGTTCAGTAATCCGTGCGAAGAGTACAAGGTCAACCCGGTGTTCGCTAAAGCGATGGATCGCATTTTTATGCTCCACGCCGATCACGAGCAGAACGCCTCAACGTCTACGGTTCGCCTGGCAGGCTCTACCGGCGCCAACCCGTTTGCCTGCATCAGCGCTGGCATTGCCGCTCTTTGGGGCCCGGCTCATGGCGGTGCCAATGAAGCCGTTCTGAAGATGCTTGATGAAATTGGCGACGAATCTGAAGAGAACATTCAGCGTTTCGTCGATAAGGCCAAAGATAAAGACGACCCATTCAAACTGATGGGCTTTGGTCACCGCGTTTACCGCAACTTTGACCCGCGCGCCAAAGTGATGAAAGAAACCTGCGACGAAGTCTTGGCAGAACTCGGCATGGCGGACGACCCGCAACTCAAAATCGCCAAGCGTCTTGAGCAAATTGCCCTAGAAGACGAGTACTTTATCGAACGCAAGCTCTACCCGAACGTCGACTTTTATTCCGGCATTATCCTAAAAGCGATGGGTATTCCGACCAATATGTTTACCGTGATTTTTGCGGTATCGCGCACCATTGGCTGGATTTCTCATTGGAATGAGATGCTCAGCGAAAGCTATAAAATTGGTCGCCCGCGCCAGCTTTACATCGGCCATGAACAGCGTGACTACCCCACCAAGTAAGCTTAAGGCAGCTGTTTTACGCCGCCTAAATGACAAAGGCCACCTTCGGGTGGCCTTTTGCGTATGCTACAACGTTAGCGTCACACTCATTACCACTCTTAATAAAAGGATCAAGCCATGCGCACTATCTCCACCGTCGCCTTTATCGGCTTAGGCGTTATGGGCTATCCGATGGCAGGACATCTCGCCCGCCAAGGATTGACCACACGCGTCTATAACCGCACCGCCAGCAAAGCGGAAACTTGGGTTAATGAGCATGGCGGTAGCGCTCACCCTACGCCGCAAGAAGCGGCTAAGGGGGCCGATCTCGTGCTCATCTGTGTGGGCAACGACGATGATGTTCGCGAGGTGACCACTGGCAGTGAAGGTGTGCTGCACAGTATGGAGAGCGGCAGCGTCTTAGTTGACCACACCACGGCGTCTGCTGACCTTGCGTTAGAACTCGATGCTGCCTGCCGCCAGCAAGAAGTAGGGTTTATCGATGCGCCCGTTTCCGGCGGCCAGCAAGGTGCAGAAAACGGCGCACTCACCATTATGTGCGGTGGCGACAAAGCCCACTTTGAACACGTGTATCCCGTGCTAGATTTATACGCGCGCGCGGTGAGCTTAATGGGCACCGCCAGCAGCGGCCAACTCACCAAGATGGTCAACCAAATCTGCATCGCCGGTTTAGTACAAGGGCTAGCGGAGGGTTTGCACTTTGCTGAGCAAGCAGGGCTCGACCAACAACAAGTCATTGATGTTATCGCCAAAGGCGCAGCTGGCTCTTGGCAGATGGAAAATCGCCATAAAACCATGATTGCCGATGAGTACGCGCACGGCTTTGCGGTTAACTGGATGCGCAAAGATTTGGATATCTGCCTAACACAAGCGCGCCGCTTAGACGCAACCCTCCCCGTTACGGCACTGGTCGATCAGTTTTACGCGGATGTGCAACGCATAGGCGGAGGACGCTGGGACACATCATCGCTACTAAAGCGCCTGCGTAACGCCGATTAAGCCTTGACTTTTTGCCCTTAGCGCCTCGAAAAGGGTTTTCCACACCTTCTGTGGATAACCCTGTTCATAACCACTAGAAAACGTCTCAAAAGCGCCATTCTCAGCGGTCCGGCCTTAAATTGGTTATTTTTTAACCTAATGCAAGTCATTGTTTTTAAAAGGTTTTAATTATTGCCAGCATTTTTATACTGAAATTCAGACTGTTGTGCACACCCCCACGCCGTGAACAGCAAAAGTGGACAAGTCAAGCCCAAAATAGCGGTAAAATGGTCTTTCACGCGATCTATAGCAATAAAAAGCCCACGACACTCACACTCGCGAGTAACGCGTAAAATAGGCAAAATTCATGCTATGCAAAACACGATAAGAAGGAACTTGGGATATCAGGGAAGGATAAAGAATGGCGTCCCATAGGGGGTTCGAACCCCTGTTACCGCCGTGAAAGGGCGGTGTCCTAGACCACTAGACGAATGGGACGTAATACGCAATGCAAAAAAGCATTGTAAAGATGATTGGTGGAGCCTAGCGGGATCGAACCGCTGACCTCAACACTGCCAGTGTTGCGCTCTCCCAGCTGAGCTAAGGCCCCACATGTCGTGAAGACGGAGCGTATAGTACTGATTACGCTCCGCTTCGTCAACCACTTTAGTGACTAGCGTTTCCGTTACAGTTGTTGGAACTCTTTCTCAAAGCGTTTAGCTTGCTTTTTCGATACGCCTCCCAACACCTCAATAGCATGACGCAAGCGCGCGCGCGTCATATCTGAGCCAAGGATGACCATTGCATCCATTACCGAGGTACTGGTTGTGCTACCGGTAATGGCAATAAACACCGGCGCTAAAAACGCTTTCATTTTCAGGTCAAAGTACTCGGCAAGCGCTTTCACCTCTTCTAGCAAAGCGTCTTTATGCCATGCAGGAATCGCTTCAAAGCGCCACGTTAAGAACTGCAGCAGCTTGACGAGCGTCTCCTTCTCCAGCTTTACCGAATCAAAAGCCGCTTCGTTGATGGCCGGCAGTCCAGAAAAGAAGTGACCTGCCAGCGGCGCCACTTGCGACAATGTCTCAACGCGGGGCCTTACTTGCGGCAAAATTTGGCGTACATAATCTTCATTGAACGCCCAGTCACGTAACGCTTGTAAAAACGCTTCGTCATCAAGATCTTCGCGGATATAGAGACCGTTCAGCCAGGTCAATTTTTCCAGATCAAATACCGGACCGCCTAACGATACCCGCTGGATATCAAACGCCGCCATCATCTCATCGAGAGAAAATTTCTCCCGCTCATCGGGCATGGACCAACCCATACGTCCGAGGTAATTGGTTACCGCCTGAGGCAAAAATCCCATCCGGCGATAGTAATTAATCGATGTCGGATTTTTACGCTTGGAAAGTTTCGATTTATCCGGATTGCGTAGCAGCGGCATATGGCAAAGCGTCGGCATTTCCCAGCCAAAGTACTCATACAACAGTTGATGCTTAGGCGCTGAGTTAATCCACTCTTCGCCACGCAGCACGTGGGTAATCCCCATTAAGTGATCGTCGACAACGTTAGCCAGGTGATATGTCGGCATACCGTCCGACTTAAGCAAAATCTGAGCGTCTACCTGCGCCCACTCAACCTCAATGCGGCCACGCAGCATATCTTGCACCACGCACACGCCATCAACTGGCACCTGCATACGCACGACATATGGCCAACCTTCTTGTTCACGGCGATTCTTCTCATCGGCATCTAGCGCTAAATCAGCGGGTTTAAGTGCCAACTGCATACCAGCTGCTTTGCGTGATTCACGCAACGCATTAAGCTCCTCGGTTGTGCGGTAGCACTTGAAGGCATAGCCGGCATCAATCAATTGCTGCGCGTATTGCGCATAAATCTCACCACGCTCGCTTTGGCGATAAGGGCCGTGAGGACCACCCACATCAGGGCCTTCGTCCCACTCAATACCCAACCAACGAAGCGAATCTAAAATCATCTGTTCTGACTCCGCGGTGGAGCGCACGCGGTCAGTATCCTCAATACGCAAAATAAATTGGCCGCCATGCTGACGCGCAAAACAGAGGTTAAATAGCGCGATATAGGCTGTGCCCACGTGAGGGTCACCCGTGGGAGACGGTGCGATACGAGTGCGTACGGTCATGAATGCTTTCCTTAGAGTCTTTCTATTAAGTGCCGAACCATTATACGCACCCAATGCAACTCCAACAGCACTGCGACAAAGGAACAAGAACACAAAAAAAGCGTCTCAACGTTTAATTCAGCGTTATCGTCATTGGGATGCGCGTTACTGCACAATCGCTTACCATACGTCGATGCTCTTGGGAGTGGCTATTTTGACTAACAAATGGCGTCACCAGACGCCGCTTTGCGGTAAATAGCAGCTTTAACGTTTAAGAGTTGGCATTTGCAAATTTATTGACAAGTCACGCAAGACTCATCGACAGGAAAATACAATGGAATCGCTAGGCTCACGTATTAAACATCTCAGGCTACGAGCTAAGCTCAATAAAGCCGCGCTGGCACGTGAAATTGGCGTATCAGATGTGACGGTTTCGTATTGGGAATCTGGCGCCATCAAACAAATCGGCCATGAACGTCTCGTTGCACTTTCTGACGCTCTAGGATGTTCGTTGGCCACTCTACTGGAGGGAGATAACGCACCAACCTTACCTACGCTTAATCATACGGGACCATTGCCATGGGGGCAGCGCCAAGCCAAGTCGATTGATGCAGCGAGCAGTCATCTCCCACTCAATATGCCGTGGCAACAGCCGGCGTTTATTGCAACACCTGGGCCAAACTCACATTTCGCCCCCATCAAAACCGGCGATCTTGCCCTGCTAGGACCCACTAATACCTTCCTACAGGCGGGTTATTATGTCGTGATCCGAAACCAGCAAACAGAAGTTATCCATTTAACGCAAGAACCCGGGAATGACATCACGGTTCAGGCTGCCGTTCTAGCGCATTGGCGCCCAATTTAAGATGCATCACGCGGGTACGCCAACACATCCACTTCGTCACGTGTGCGCCGCGACTCACTGCCGATCAATACACGCCGTGAGTACTCCACTATCTGACCTAGGCCATGGCGGGATTGATTAACCCACTCTCCCGCCAGATGTTCACCTTGCTGGCCAATACGCTGTCGCACCTGCATGGGTTGAACACTCGCCTCCAATGATTCCACGCTAACGCGGTAATCGCCGTCTGGTAGGCCACTCCCCGGCCCCAACGGTCCTACGCTAAAACGGCCATTTTCCACTTGTGTACGCTCTCGCCAGCGCACTCCGCTCAGTTCGCGCTCGACTAGAACACTAATCTGCGTCGCGTCAGGCAAATTCGTTTCGCCACTGACCGTGACGCGGCGATCTGTACGCAACCCTATCGTCGTTTCCATCGTAACCGTCAGGGGTTCTTGCTGTATCTCTTCTTGTAACGCCTGCTCCTGCTCGTTATCCGCTTTATTACTTATTGACTCAGCACTTGATTCTGCCGGATCTGGCGAACTCTCTGAGGTTTGCTGTTCTGGCTCCGAACCACCGCACGCCGTCAAAAGAGCCAACAGCAACACACACCCCACTCGCCACATTCGCTTTTGCATCACTGGCGCCTCCTTATCCTTTTAAAGCTTCTCGGTACTGACTTTATGACTCTACGCTACTGTCAGGTCGTTAATGCACCACTATTGAAAAAATTCGTTCTGCCTTCGCGCAAAGCAACCGATGCCCACCAAGGGAAGCCACTGCAATGTTCAGTGTTTGTTCTCAATTGCCTCTTAGGTAGCGCTCAAACACCACGTCCACCTCTGGGAAAATACGCTCACCTTCATCGTTATAATACGCCTGACACTCATCACGAGATAGATGTGAGAACGTCACTCTTAGCTGGGCGGATATATTGCCGAAAACACCGCTCACTCTCAGCGGCCACAAGCCCTAGATCGACGTCACCCAAAATTTCAGAACAAACGGCGATACCTGCAGCATCCGAATAGAAACGCGATGAAAGCCGAGATCGACACCACGCCCTGGCTGATCACCGAAATAACCCATGAGCTTAGCGAAACCGCCTACACCAGCAGCGTGCAGATGAAGACCCGCGGGAAGTAAGCGGCTGTACACGAAAACTGAGGCAGTTGGCGGGGGTGAGAGTTGGCTAGATTTTACGAGAGAGGGCACAAAAACCCCAGCCAGTGGCCGGGGCATTGCCGTAATTTTCTGGCGAAGCGCGTGCGCTACGTGTGCTACGAGACGAAATGTTTAGCATGGCAGATATTGGAAATTTAGCCTGTCAGCTTTTTATTACAGTTGTTGTAAGCCAGAGCTTACGCTTTTCGCTTGTGACTACTGTTGGGCATTTACTTCTTCAGCCAACCCAATAATCGTGGCCGAAAGCACTGCATCTTCGCGCACTCGTGCCGTCAACTTTAGATGAATCGGCGTGGCATCTCTTAAAGCCGTCCAGAGATCTTCAAGATCGTCGTCGTTTAACCGCCCTCGATGAAGCTCGGCACGCAGTGCCGCATCTTCGTTATCCACAAGAGAAACATTAAAGCCATCGGCTTTGGTGACGATGCCCTGAACGTAATAAAAACCGTCGCGACGTGTTAGCTCTGTGGTCTGACGCTCGCTACGGCTGGCATCCTCAATGTCGGTACGATCAAACTCACGCCCGCTAATCTGAACACTATCGGCTGTCGGTGTTGCCCTTAGTACGCTGTGATCGAATTTCGAGCGTTCATGCAGCGCCATGCGAATGGTTTCATTTTGGGCCGCCATTTGCTCGATCAGGCGCTCATGGCGCTCATTTTCAGCGGCTAAAGACGCTTCATGTTGGCTCGCTTCATGGGCGTTATCGCTTTCTTTTTCCTTACGTGTGTTGCGCTCACTTAAAGCCTTTGAGCCCGCCCATATCAGGCCCATACCTAGCACAACGATTACAATCTCTGTGCCTGTCATTTTATCAATCGCCGTATCAGCTATGCTGGTTCCCCAGCTACCAAGGTCTGCCCAGATGTCCGTACTACCTTCCGACACCTGGAAAACCAGTTCAATCTCTTCGCGCTCATCATTACTTAACGCTTTGGCCGATTTGCCGTAAGCCGCATGCGCGTAGAGCCGGTTAAGCTGTGTTTGCAGTTCGCCCAGGGTTCGAACTAGTCGACCGTTTAAGCTGGCATGGTACTGCTCACCCGAAACCTTAATTCTCAGTGTCGACCAATCGCCGGCAAAATCAATATCCAGCAGTTTATCTTCCAGCTCTCCCTTCAAAGCCTGTTCTATCAGCTCATAAGCATCATCATGTGATGCTATCTTGACGTTTGTAGGCTCATTCATAAGACTTCCTTCATCCCTGTGGTTTCATTTAGCCACACCTTGGCGCGGCCGATTCTACCTTATATCCCTGTGTCGTTACGCCGCCACCCGCACTTTTTGAACTACCACGCCTATGAACTGCTCAGGGCCAATAAAGCGGCCCTGCCCACCTCCAACTGGCAAAAGTCGCAATCGCTCTTCAATCCGGTGGGTACGAAATAGTTGGTACGTTTCCTCGACTTCCGCCACCACGCGATCATCATGGCCAGGTGAGCGTGCTTCATCCACCACCAGCACATCCCCTTCAATCACCTCACCATCTGGCAACGCTTCCTCGCTCACCTCTAACAGAAAGCAGCTAGGTGGGGAGCGCTTGGCATACAGCTCAGCCAGCGCTTGATTATCTGCCAGTAAAAAAGGACCTAAGTAGTTCACTTTCATTATCATCCCTACGCTTAATCGAAACTGAACGACTCACGATTGCCAGCTGCGCTTTCTTCCATCTGCACGCAAGTTTCCAGGATCTGATAACTGCCACCGCCAAACTCAGCGACTTCTTGGCAGTGATTGCGAATGCGGGAAGATACGCTCGGCCATTGGTCGCGGATGGCGTTATAGCTGTTCTGCTCCATCTGGATGCAAGAGTTGTAAACTTGGTGACTGCCGCCACCAAACTCGGCAACGTCTTCGCAGTGAGCTTCCACATCAAAACGCGGTAACGACTGTGCGTGCGCTGAAACAGCAACCACAGCAGTAAGGCAAGCCACGATCGCGGTGATTTTGAAAGCTTTCATCCTGGTTCCCTTTTCACGTTATTTACCACAACAAAGCGGCCTTCAATGCAATAGCCACCTCAAACCACCCGCCCAATCCGTATCTCACACCGCCCTAGAACCTCCACATCGTGCATATCCTGCGGCTTGATCATCTCAGGCTGGTAGTGGTTGTTTTCGCTGATCATGAACAGCGCGTCGTTCGCCACGTGTTGCACCCTTTTAATTTTTCGTTAGCCGCTGACCAGGAGCAAAAACACGCCTTCTTAGCGCGGGCCACGGTTGGTGAGGTCGACAGTGCCCGGTCGCTATCCCGCTGTCGTTTGTGTCACTCATACAAAAAAGCCTAACCCATAGCCAGGCTTAACACCATTATTCCTAATTCAACTTACTCCCTCGCCTGATAAAGTCTCTTCAGAGTTCAACGACAACAACAGAGGCGATCTCGCCCGCGCTGAGTGGCGCTTTAGGCTCTGGGCTGGGTGGCCTTTTTTGCGTACAATCGCACACCAATTCACTCCGATTTTTCTGCGTCCGCTACGGTGTACCACTTACATCTGTGTCAGGGCGTGTCTTTATACCGCATACCGAGTATGCAAGTGATGGATATGACAAACGTTAACCCAGCAGACACGGCACGCCGGTTTTCGGTTGCACCCATGATGGATCTAACTACAAGAGAGTACAGAGCTTTCGCGCGCACCTTGACCAAGCGAGCGCTGCTTTATACCGAGATGGTGACCACCGGTGCGATCTTGCACGGTTCGCCGCGTGCGCGTTTTTTGGGCTTTGACGACGTTGAACACCCGATTGCCTTGCAGCTTGGCGGCAGTGACGCTGGGGAGCTTGCCGAGTGCGCGGCGATTGCCGAGGCCTGGGGCTATGACGAGGTCAACCTGAACGTCGGCTGCCCGAGCGACCGGGTGCAGAACAATATGATTGGCGCCTGCCTGATGGGTTACCCGGAAAAAGTCGCGGCGGCAGTGAAAGCAATGCAAGCAGCGGTGTCGATCCCCGTCACAGTGAAATGCCGTATCGGTGTGGATGATCAGGATGAAGATGCTGACCTGGCACGCTTTATTGACATTGTAGCGGATGCGGGCTGCCAGACCTTTACCGTTCATGCGCGTAAAGCCTGGCTGCAAGGCTTATCGCCCAAGGAAAACCGCGATGTGCCCCCGCTTAATTACCCGCGGGTGCATCGCTTGAAGCAGCAGCATCCCGAATTGCACATCGGGATTAATGGCGGCATTAAAACGCTTGAGGCATGCCAGGCGCAGCTTGAACACGTTGACAGTGTGATGGTGGGTCGCGAGGCTTACCAAAATCCGTGGTTATTGGCTGACGTCGATGAGCGACTTTATGGTTCGCAAGGACCTGCACAAAGCCGCATGGCCGCCGCCATCGCGTTTCGGCCTTATATCGCCCAGCGCCTTAACGAAGGCGCCAAACTTAACCATATTACGCGGCATTTATTAGGCCTTTTCCAAGGCTGCCCCGGTGGCCGCCGTTTCCGGCGTCACCTGTCGGAGCACGCCCATAAAGAAGGTGCCGATTTGCGTATTTTTGATGACGCGCTGAGCCTGGTGCGCGAGCCCCAAGCGGCCTAACCCAAACTTGTGGCTCAACGCACACTAGTAGAGCGAGTCCGGCGGTGGCGTTAAGGAGGAATGAAACGACTCGATGGCCGTTTCCGCTTCTTCAATGGCATCAAAACGCGCAATGTGAAAAAGCGCTTCGCCTTCGTTGGCCAGCGGCAAACGACTCATGCCAATCACGATGCCGTCTGCGACGGCGCGCACTTCGCCTTCATCGTTGCCAAAAGGGTCCGCGACTTTGCCAAGAAGTTCGTCCTTTGCCACCCGAGCGCCCAAACGCACCTTGGGGCGCAGAATGCCGTCGATCGGTGCCCGCGCCCAGCTTGAGCCATTGGCAACCTCCGCCGGAGCGGGCCGACGGCGACGCTGCTCTCCTGAAAGCATGCCTAAGCGTCGCATCACGCGCAGCACACCACGCACACCCGGGGCGATGGCCCACTCATCAAAACGCAGCGCCTCCCCGGCTTCATACGTCAGCACGGGAATGCCACGGTTTTGGGCATAGTGGCGCAAACTTCCCTCACGCAACTCAGCATTAAGCACAACGGGCGCGCCAAACGCATCGGCCATTTGCTCTGTTTCACTACCAGGGCTTAACTGTGCGCGGATTTGCGGAAGGTTCGTGCGATGGATCGCGCCCGTATGCAAATCAATAATATGCGTGGCGCGGTCCACCATTTCTTCTCGCAATAGCGCCGCGATACGCCCACCCAGCGAGCCAGATTCACTACCGGGAAAGCAGCGGTTTAAATCGCGCCGATCAGGTAAATAACGCGTCTGTTGCAAAAAGCCAAACACATTGACCACTGGCACTGCGATGAGCGTACCGCGGATGCTGTTGATCGCTTTTGAACGTAACAGGCGGCGTACGATTTCGACCCCATTAATTTCGTCACCATGAATGCCGCCGCACACAAGCAACACGGGCCCATCTTTACGGCCATGCACCACTTCAACCGGCATGTGCAGCTGGGTATGGGTGTAAAGTTTAGCGACCGGGAAATCAATTTCTTGCCGTTGTCCGGGTTTAACGTCGCACCCGGCTAATGTAAATGGCGCTCTTGCCATGAGAAGACCTGCCTGGGTATTAAAACTAAGTATCAAAACTGAATGTCAAAACCGAGTGTCAAAACTGGTATCAAACACTGTTTTCTTATCGCCGTTATACGCCCTTGAGCCGCCAGTGACGAGTAAAATCAGCCGATAGGCCTCACTTTCCTGTGGTATTTTGCTGAAACAAGGCATCCATACGCTTTTGCATGTAAAACGCTGGTGAGTTGGTTAAGATGTAGGCGCGTTTTATCCGGAGGCAGCGGGATTCATGGTAAGAAAGACTAAGGCAGAAGCGGCCGCTACACGCGAGGCGCTGCTTGATGCGGCTGAAGAGATGTTTATTCAGCACGGGGTCGCACGCACGTCTTTAGATCAAATCGCGCGTCACGCGGGCATGACCCGTGGAGCGGTCTATTGGCATTTCAAAAACAAGGCCGATCTTTTTCACGCCATGCTCCAACGCGTACGCTTACCCTTTCAAGATTTGGTCGAAGCGCTTGACGACCCTGAGCTGGTCAAAAAACCCCTGGAAGCCATTCGCCTGGCGTGTATCAGTGGCTTTGAACACCTAGAGCGCCCTCGTTATCGCCGCGTGCATGCTATTTTGATTCATCACTGCGAAGTTTTTGGCGATATTGACCCACTCGCCATGCAAAACGAAATGGCCGAAGAATCCTGCGGCGCCTTACGTGATTATTTTCACTGCGCGGCGCGGCTTGGCCACCTGCGCGACGACATTCCAGCGGAACTCGCCGCACAGCTACTGCAGTCGATGCTCGGGGGGTTATTTCACGACTGGCTACGCAATTACGAACGCTTTTCTATTTACGAGGAAGGCAGCCGTCTCGTGAAAACGCAGTTAGCGTTGATGCAAGCCCCACCCGCTGAGTGAGGCCGCGATTTTGTGGTAGTGAACTTTCCCTAATACCGGACAAGCTACTGCCATGCCGTATCACTACCTTCGCCAATGCTTGGCCCTACCCCTCTTCCTTTGATGCTTGGTGTTCACGCCCCAGCAGAATATAAAACGCTGGCAACACGAAAATGGTAAACAAGGTGCCAATACCGAGCCCGGCACTGATCGTCAGACCGATGGCAAAGCGGCTTTCTGCACCCGGGCCAACGGCAATCAGCAGCGGCACCATGGCAAAGATCAGCGCCACAGAGGTCATGATGATCGGACGTAGCCGAATGGCGGAGGCTTCAATCACGGCATCAACCTTGTTCAGTCCTCGCTCTTTCTGCAACTGGTTGGCGAACTCAACAATCAAGATACCGTTCTTGGAGACCACGCCAATCAACGTAATCAGGCCCACCTGGGTGTAAATATTCATGGTGGCGAAACCGAGCACGATGAACGCCATGGCACCGGCCACCGACATGGGCACTGAGATCAGGATGATGAACGGATCACGCCAGCTTTCAAACTGCGCCGCCAGTACCAAATAGATGACTAGCAGCGACAGGAAGAAGGTTACTGCCAGGGCGTTACCCTGGCTCGCCAGCTGCCGGCTCTGGCCGGTGTAATCGTAACCGAAGCCCTGTGGGAAGGTCTCAGCCGCGGCTTGTTCCATGTAATCCATGGCGGTACCCGCTGCCACGCCTGGCTTGACAACCCCCTGCACTGTAAGGGAATTCTGCTGGTTGAACTGAGTGCGGTTGGAAGGCTCGACGTCGTGGGTGAAGCTCACCACACTGCCTAGCGGAACCAGCTCACCGTTGTCGGCGCGGATCTGATAGTCGTTCAACTCCTGTTCATCCAGACGGAATTGCTGGTCCACCTGGGGAATAACCTGATAGGACCGACCTTCCATATTGAACCGGTTGATGTAACCGCCACCGAGCATGCTCGATAAGGTTTGGCCAATATCCTGCATTGACAGGCCGAGGTCTGCCACGCGATCCCGGTCCACCTTGATACGGGTGACGGGCCGGTCGAAGTTGATGGATTTCTGCAGGAACATGAAGTTACCACTGCCCATGGCCTTGCCCAGCAACTCATCAGCCACTTGGTTCAGCTGCTCGTAGCTGTTGCCCGTTGTGATCACGAACTGGAACGGCAGACCACCGCCGGAGCCGGGCAGGGACGGCCGCGGGAATACGGCTGTTTGCAGACCGGTGACCTTACTCAGCTCGGCGTCCAGCTTGGGCTGGACTTCGAACTGGGAAACCTCACGCTCGCTCCAGGGAGCCATCTTAAAACCGCCGAATACGGCATTAGGACTGGTAACGCCGATAATCATGAAGTCTTCTTGGTAACCCGGAACCGTCGCTAAGCGATTCTGGACTTCGTCGCCATGCTCCTGAAGATAATCCAGTGTCGCCGTTTGCGGCCCGAGCCCCTGATAGAACAGAATGCCCTGGTCTTCCGTGGGAGCCAACTCATTCTGGCTCATCGTTACCATGAAATAGATCGACCCAAGGACGACCACCGCAAAGAACACCACCACGGATTTGGTCTTCATCAGCGACGTAAGCGCAGCCTTGTAGGCCCCTGACAGCCCATTGAAGGTGCGCTCGACCAACTGCTCGAACCGGCCCGGATTACCATGCGGCTTGAGTACCATGCCGGACAGCATGGGGGACAGCGTCAGGGCGACAATGCCCGAGATCACCACCGCGCCCGCGAGGGTGAAGGCAAATTCGGTGAACAAGGAGCCAACCAGGCCGCCCATGAAGCCAATCGGCGCATATACCGCCACCAGCGTCGTGGTCATCGCAATGATCGGTACCGCCATCTCCCGGGCGCCGTTGATAGCGGCCTCAAAGCGGGATTCACCCTGCTCTATGTGCCGGTGCACGTTCTCCACCACGATAATGGCGTCATCCACCACTAGGCCGATGGCCAACACCAAGGACAATAATGTCAGCAGGTTCAGTGAAAAACCGAACACCAGCATAATGAAAGCACCACCGACCAGCGACAGCGGTACGGCCACCGACGGGACAATCGCGGCCCGCAAGGAGCCCAGGCAAAGGAACACCACCACCAGTACAATGACCAGCGCTTCAAGCAGGGTCTTGATGACCTCCTTGATGGAGTCTTCGATAAAGTCAGAGGCGTCGTAAGCCAAGCGTGCATCCAGGCCTGACGGCAGTTGGCTCCGGATTTCCGGAAGCTCCGCTTTCACCAGACCGGCGACGGTGAGCGGGTTGGCGCCCGGTGCCAGCTCGATGGCCACGTAGGTGGCTGGCTGGCCTTTGTACAGGGCGAGTTGGTCGTAGGACTGGGAACCCAGTTCGACGCGTGCAATGTCCTGCAAGCGAATCTGCGAGCCTTCATACTGCTTTACGACGAGGTTGCGAAACTCCTCCGGATCGGCGACGTCGGTGTCGCTGGTCATGCTGATTTCAGTGTAGGTGCCTTTGGTGTTACCCACTGCCGCCTGGTAGTTGTTAGCGCGAAGTTTGGCGATCACTTGCTGAGGCGTCATGTCCACAGCTGCCAGCCGCTCCGGGTTTAGCCACACACGCAGGGCAAACTTCCGGCCAAGAAGGTCTGCCTTACCGACGCCGGGCAGCGCCTGGAGTTTCGGTTGCACCACCCGGGTCAGATAATCGGTGATCTGCGGCACCGCCAGTTCTTCACTGTAGAAGGCGATGTACATCAGTGCCGTGGAGTCACCGGTAGTGGAGGTAATCACCGGGTCCTGAGCCTCAGCGGGCAGAACGTTACGCTGACTGGCAACCTTGGCCTGAATTTCCGCGAGCGCCGCGTTGGCGTCGTAGTTCAGCTCCATTTTGGCCTGAATGGTGGAAGTACCCTGGGAGCTGGTTGACGTCAGGTAATCGATCCCACTGGCTTCGGCAATAGCCTGTTGCAGAGGCGTCGTGATGAAGCCCTTGATAAGGTCTGAGCTGGCACCCGGGTAAGCCGTAGTTACAGTAACCGTGGTGCTTTCCAGTTGTGGGTACTGACGGATTTCCATTTCCATGGCAGCCCGGGCACCCAACAGCAGTATCAGCAGGCTGACCACCGTTGCGAGAACCGGCCGGCGGATAAATATGTCGGTGAATCGCATTACTCAGACGCCTCCTGCGGTTGCTCGTCCTTCTGGATCTCGACCTTCTGGCCGTCACGCAGCCGCAGCAGTCCCTTGGAAACCACTGTCTCACCTGTCTTCAGACCAGAGAGCACCGCAGCTTGGGTATCACGGGTTTCGCCGGTAGTGACGGTGCGGCGGCTTACCGTCAGGTTGCCGTCGTCGTTTTCTTCGACCACGAACACGAAGTCACCATAGGTATTGTAGGAAATGGCCGTACGCGGCACCGTGACGACTTCGTTATCTTCCGGTTGCCGGGTCTGGATAGTGGCAAACATGCCAGGCCGTAAGCGGTTTTCTGAGTTGTCCAAGGTAGCGCGAATACGCACGGTACGGGTTTCGGGGTTCACTGACGTGTTAATGGCACTGACCTTGCCCTCGAAAGTCTCATCCGGAACGGCCGCCACCGTGGCAACCACCGGGTAGCCGGTTGCTACTTTGGGCAGATCCTGTTCCGACAGCGTGTAGTCCGCGTAAATCGGGTCCAGCATGTTGATTTCGACAATGGGTGTGCCGGTAGGAACGTATTCGCCCTGGTCCACCATGCGGATACCCAGAGTGCCGTCGAACGGTGCACGGATGATTTTCTTGTTAAGTTGTGCCTCCGCTTCGTTTACCCGGGCTCTGGCTGCGTCAAGATTGGCCTTGGCTTCGTCGTACTGAGACTGCGACACAGCACGCTTCTCAAGCAGATTGGCTATCCGCTGAAAATCCTGTTGCGCCAACTGGGCTTCGGCCCGACGAGTGCGCAGGGCGGCTTCATCAATTTCCGAATCCAGACGAACGAGTACGTGACCCTGTTCAACGATGTCTCCAGACTCGAAATTGACCTCCTCAATGACGCCGGGCACTTCGTTGGCAACCTCAATGCCATTCACGGCCTCGATACTGCCCACAGCCTTGATAGCGGGCGTCCAGCTTTCCGTTTGGGCTTTGGTTGCGGAAATCTGGGTGGGCGGCTGAGCCTGGGACATCTGCTCTTCCATTTGGCCAAACTGGTAGAACTTGTAGCCGAAGATGCCACCAAGCACGACGACAAGAAAAATGATAACGATCAGAAAGCGGGAAGCAATGCGCATGGTTCAGGCCCTGTCACTCCGTATCAAGTGATGCAAGTTTCAAAAGGAAAAAAACGGATCGTCGACAGGCTTCAGCGCAAAGGCTGAGGCGGCTCGCCGATATCTATCATCTCATCGTAGGAGTCGCCTTCTTCAGGCAGGGTGAATTCAACGCTATCACCGTCTAACCATGTATTAACCTCTTCCAGCGCGGCAACATCCAGCGTACCTGCTTGTTGTCGCAGGGTGAGAAGGTTAATCACATAGTCGTAGCGCGCGCTGGCATGTTCGGCAATCGCGTTGTAAAGGTTTCGTTCGGCATTCAAGACATCAACAATATTGCGCGTGCCAACTTCATAACCTGCGCGAGTGGCGTCTAGTGCACTTTGATTGGAGACAATCGCCTGCTGACGGGCCTCAACGGTAGACACGTTGTTGCTGACTTGGGTATAGCGTGAGCGCACTTGCTGCACGGTTTCTCGGCGCTGATCTTCGAAGTCGTACTGGCTAGATTCAAGTAGGAAGGTATTTTCCTGGATAGTCGCGGTGGTGGTGCCGCCGGTATAAAGCGGTAGGCTCACGCGAACGCCTAGCTGGCTATCCGAGTTATAGCCCGACACACCATCGGCATCATTATCAGCATAGTTATAGTTGGCAAAGGCATTGACCGAAGGAAGGCGTTGCGCCTCAGCCAGCGCTAACCCGCTACGCCGCAACTCAACGCCAGCTTGGCTTGCAAGCACCAGAGGGTTGTTCTCAACGGCTAGCGCGACCCAATGATCGCGATTGTTCGTAGGCGGTGTAACGGGCATCGCTTCACCCAATGCCTCAATGTTCGCGTAACGCTCGCCGGTTAAACGCTCCAACGCTTCAAAGCGCACTTGCAGGTCGCTTTCTGCGGCAATACGGGTCGCGCGCGACTGATCAAACGCCGCTTTAGCTTCTTCCACTTCGGTAATCGCAATCAGCCCCACTTCAAACTGCTCGCGCGCTTGCTCAAGCTGACGCCCAATGGCGCGCTCCTGCGCCCGGCGCGATTCAAGTAACTCGTGGGCGCGTAAAATTTCAAAATACGCGGAAGCAACATCAATGAGTACTTGCTGTTCTGTGGCAGCAAGCTGGTAGAGCTGCTGATCGATCTGGCGCTCGGTTCGCTCCACGTCGCGTCTGGCGATAGCGTCAAACAGCGCCTGGGTGGCTTCAAGCGATAAGTTAACGCTATTAATATTGTCATCGCCGCCAGTGGGTATCGCGGGATTTGCACCACGTAAATCACTGCTTTGACTTTCATAAGTGCGGCTATGAGCAACGCTGCCGGTCGCATTAATTTGCGGCAATAGCCCGCCTTCTGCCGCATTGCGCGCCGATTCCGTGCTCCGGGTCTCCAAACGCGTCGAGGCAAGCGCTGCGTTATTATTGAGGGCATCTTGAGCAATCGTGAGTAAATCCGCCGACCATGCGGGAGTTGTCCAGGTCGCGGCCATCAGCGTTGGCACAAGTGCGCGTCGCACCCAAGCCCCGTTGGGCGTCAATAAGAGAGCAGAAGGAAGTCGCAGCATGTCATCATCCTCATTATGATCAGTCATTAGGCACAATATACATACATTGTCGCATGTTCATAAGCGCTTATCAGGACTCAAGGTAATTTTGCACATATTTACCGTATTCGCTTTCTTGTTTTACGTCCTTTTTGCCGCATAACGCACAAAGCTGAACCACGCTATGCTGCAATGCAATACTATCCATCGTAGTGCATTGCCACTGCTAAACCAGGAGCCAGGAGCGCCTTTATGGATGCCATTACCATCGTCCCCGTAGGTTCGTTAGACATTGCCGTACGCGTATGGCACCCCAATGCGCCCCGTACGGTCATTGCCTGGCACGGTTTAGCACGACACGGCGGCGATTTTGAACAACTTGCCCGCCAACTCGGCCCTAAGTGGCGCGTGCTAGCCCCCGACATTCCAGGGCGCGGACTCTCAAGCTGGTCGTTCTACCCTGCCCAAGAGTATCTATACGCTCACTATATGAAGGTAGCACTTGCCGTGCTGGATCACTTTCAGCTCGATAGCGTGCCTTGGGTCGGCACCTCAATGGGCGGGCTTTTAGGCATGCTACTGGCGGCAGACAGCGAGGCGGCACCGCGACTGCAATCTCTCGTGCTCAACGATGTCGGCCCGGAGCTTGACCCCCAGGCGCTTACTCAAATGGCCACGTACTTCGGCATCTTTAAGCGTTTTAGTACCTTTCACGAGCTCAAAGACGCGCTCAAGGCGAACTACCAAGGCTTTGGCATTCAGCATGAAAGCGAGTGGGATGCGATGGCGGTCAGTAGTGCGCGGCGTCTGCCCGATGGCGCCTGGTCGTTTCATTACGACCCACGCATCGCTGCGCAGTTTATCCACGATACTCCCCGCGATATGTGGGCGGATTGGGTCCAAATTCGCTGCCCCATGATGTTGATTCGCGGCGAGCACTCCCCGCTTCTACGACCGGAAAGCATGGAAAAAATGCGCCAAACCCAGCCTGAGATGAAAATACTAGAAGCCCCTGGCTGCGGTCATGCGCCGATGCTCAATGTAGAAAGCCAGGTAACCCCGCTGCGCCACTTTCTCGAACGCCACAGCGCGGGCCACACCCCCAGCGCAACACCCAGCTTGTGGCAACGGTGGATTGAGCGAGTGAAACGGCGCATTTAACCCGAAAGTTTGGCCACACAACGCTCGACCGCCCCGCGGTAGCCGGTGCCAAACAACAGCAAATGATTCAGCAGCGGGTAGAGTTGGAAAAGTGCCTCACGCCTTGGCCAATCGGCCGGGGCACTGGCGTCCCAATAGGCTTCGAAAAAGGCCTCACCCGGCGCGCCAAAAAGCGTCAGCATGGCAAGATCCACCTCGGGAAAATGATAGTAAACCGCCGGGTCGATCAAGGCCGGGCCATCCGGGGTGTACAGCACGTTACCCGACCACAGGTCGCCATGCACGAGGCTCGGCGGTGCATCCGGCAACCACGTCTCAAGCGTGTCAGCGATATTCTCAATGCGTGTGCGCAGCGCTCGATCCAATAAGCCCCGCTCGTAGCACGCCGCGCTGAGCGGCAGTAAACGCCGCTCGCGCTGAAACGCGCGCCCATCGGCTAACGGGGTGTTAGGTTGCGGCGTACTTCCGCAGGCGTTATCCCAATGCCAGCCGTGCTGCTCACCGTGCTTGGCGTGCAGTGCGCGCAGACCTTCGCCTAGCGCGGCGGCATTGCCCCGCCCGTGCGCTTTTAGCGCCTCCATTATCAGCCATTCACCTTCCTGGCCGAGCACGTCGGGAATCACCAGCGGCGTATTCGCGGCTTTCAGCGCGCGCAGGCCCTCGGCCTCTCCCTGCAAACTGGCGGTATCGTCGTGTTTGACTACTACTGTTCCCTGATGCGTTTCGAGCTGGTAGACCGCAGCGATATCGCCACCGCTTAGCGGCTGAAGATTCCCCACCGGCATCAACTTCTTTTCTTCCAGCAGGGCCTGTAACCTAGAGGGTAACGTTGGAGAGGTCGGCATAGCGTAGGAGGCTCCCATGTATAAACTGGCTTTTTTTGTTCCCACCGAAGACGCCGAGCGCGTAAAAGAGGCCATCTTTACCACCGGCGCGGGGCGCATCGGCGACTATGAAGCGTGCTGCTTTCAAACCCGAGGCACCGGGCAATTTCGTCCGCTGGCCGGGGCCAACCCGCATATTGGCCAGGTCGATGAGCTTGAAATCGTCGAAGAGCTCAAAGTGGAGCTAGTCTGTCAGGATGAGCTCATTCACGCCGCTATCGCGGCATTGAAAGCGGCCCACCCTTACGAAGAGCCCGCCTATGAGGCTTGGCTGCTAGCGGATCTCTAATCAACAAATATGCGCGCTAAGCACTGCCAAAGTAACGCTCGCGATCTTCTGGGGTGACCGTACCTGAATGCAGCGGAAATTGCCCACTGGGACGATCAGCGTAAAAGTGACGCAGCGTCGCTTCGATCGTCGGAAACGCCAACGCATCCCAGGGAATTTCATGCTCCTCGAACAGCGCAACCTCTTGGCTCTCGGGGCCGGCGTCAAAGCCCCCCACCAAGTCCGCACGGAAGATCATGTAGACTTGGTTGATATGCGGCAAATCGATCAACGTATAAAGGTTTGCCAACCTCACCTCGGCACATGCTTCTTCCCGCGTCTCACGCGCAGCGGCTTGCTGGGTGGTTTCTGCGTTTTCCATGTAGCCTGCTGGCAACGTCCAATAGCCTTTACGTGGTGCAATGGCCCGTCGGCAGAGCAGCACTTGGCTGCCACTCACCGGCAACGTGCCGGCCACGATACGGGGGTTTTGGTAGTGCACGACGCCGCAAGCATCGCAGAGATAGCGCGGACGATCGTCCCCCTGCGGGACGGCAAAACGGACTTTTTCACCACACTCACTGCAAAAGTTCATCGCGCACCCTCGGTTGGTCACAACGAAAGCCAACGCTTGACGCCAACGCCCGCTGCTGAGTAAAAAGTAAGAAATCCAATGGAACGCCCATGTTAGAGAAACTGCGTGAACGGCTGCAACACCATGCGCCCCAACGCTTGAATCACGTAACGTTACCGGAAGCGGCGGTACTGCTGCCAGTTGTCACTCGCAAAGAGCCCACTTTGCTGTTTACTCGCCGGGCCAGTCACTTGAGCACACATAGTGGTCAGGTGGCGTTTCCCGGCGGTATGCGAGAACCCGAAGACACTGACCTTTACGCCACCGCGCTACGTGAGGCGCAAGAAGAGATTGCGCTCTCGCCTCCCTTGGTGCAATCTCTCGGCCGTTTGTCGGACGTCATTTCACTGCACGGAATTCGCGTGACGCCGTGGGTCGGGCTGATTCCGCCTGACCTGCCACTGAAAGCCGATCCTAATGAATTAGATGCGATTTTCGAAGTACCGCTGTCGCACTTTTTGGACGACCGCCGTACCCATACCGATGTCATCACCGTCGACGGCGTGGCTTACTACGTACCGAGTTACCACGTCGATGGCTATGTCATCTGGGGGCTTTCCGCCATGATGCTGGTGGAGCTTCTTGCCGAAGGGTTTGGTATGCCGATTGACCTCTATCAGAAACCGCCTGGCGCCCTACATCACTATCCCGAACGTACGTCGTCCACACGGCGTGCTGCCGCTAAGAGAAAACGCCCGTCATGACGCCGACTACACTGACTTCACCGACGCTTTTCAGCCCGGCGACACTTAATGCGCTTACCGACGCGCTGGTCGAACAGGGCTGGTTCGTAGGCCAAAACGTCATTGATGCCGAACTGTGCCACACCTTACATCACGAACTTTCACATCTGGCGGACCACAACGGTCTCAGCGAGGCGGGCATCGGTCGTGGCAGCGAGCACCACCTGCGCAAGGATGTCCGCGGCGATGCCATTCGTTGGCTCAACCGTGAAAGCGCCGCTCAACGCCGATACCTGGCGGGCATGGCGGAACTCCAGCAAACGCTGAACCAGGCGCTATTTTTAGGTCTGTTTGAGTATGAAGCTCACTTTGCCCATTATCCGCCAGGGGCATTTTACCAACGCCACGTTGACAGCTTTCGCGGACGTGCCAACCGTGTGGTGTCAACGGTGGGTTACTTAACGCCTGACTGGCCAGCCGATGGTGGCGGCGAGATGGTGATTTACCACCCAGGAAACCCAGCACAGGAAGTCTCTCGCGTTACCCCCGAAGCCGGTACGTTTGCCTGTTTTCTCTCCGCTACCGTTCCTCACGAAGTGCTCCCTACCCGCGTGGCACGTGCTAGCATCGCCGGCTGGTTTCGCCGCAATGCGTCGCTCGGCGGCATTCTCGACCCCGCGCGCTAGCTATATGAATGATACCTACGACGCCCTTCAGGCCCGTGTCGCCGCGCTAGAAGAACGCAATACGACGCTTGAAGCCGAAAAGCGCCACTATCAATGGCTCGCCGAGAGCACGACCGACTTAATTTCACGCCACGCCCGCGATGGCACTTTTCTTTACGCCTCTAATGCTGCGCGCGAGCTGCTTGGTTATGCGCCTAGCGAGCTAATTGGGGTATCGGCTTATCAGCTCTTTCACCCCGCAGACTTAAGCGATTTGCTCAACAAGTCGTCCCAGGTGTATTACCACAACGGCTTTTATCAGCAGACGTATCGCTTTCGCGCCAAAAGTGGCCGTTACGTGTGGTTTGAAACCACCAGCCGCACCCGGCGTGACCCCGCTACCGGGGAGCTAATCGATATCTTGTGCGTCTCACGTGACGTAGGGCGACGCGTGCGTGCCGAGGCCCACCGTGAGCGCCTGGCTCAAGTGGTCGAGTCCACCTCGGATTACGTCCTGTTCGTGGGGGCGGACCAGCATATTTTTAGCGCCAACGAAGCGGCCAGACGTCAGTTTTCGCTGCCAAGGAAAAACCCCCACGCTCCTTTAGCGAATGTTTACACCGCTGCCTCACTGGAGCTATTGGAGAAGGTGGTAATGCCCGCGGTGGCACGCTATGGCTCCTGGAGCGGCGAGCTTGAAATGCACGGCCGCAAGGAGCCTCTACCCGTACTCAGCGTGGTGCAAGCACACCGCGGGCGCGGCGCCGAGGCGGGGCATTTGTCACTGCTTAATCACGATATTCGTTTGCGCAAAGCCGCCGAAGCGCAAGCTCGGCGACATCAGGCACAAATCGCTCACGCGAATCGCTTGGCAACAATGGGGGAGTTAACGTCTAATATCGCTCACGAACTCAATCAGCCCCTCGGCGCCATGGCGAACTACGCCAGCGGCGCGCTGCTGCAATTGCGTGCAAAGCCTGATCAGCCGGCACACCACTTAGCGCATCCGATAAAACAGATTGACCTACAGATTCAAAGACTTGCAAAGCGCCTGCGGCATATTCGCACTTTTGTGCGCAAAGGCAGCACCCAGTGTCGCCCGGTAAAACTGAGCGACGTGCTTGAGGCCGCGTGGTCACTGTGTCAGTGGCAGTACCAACAAGCGCAAATGCAGTTTATTCCAGTACTGCCGACTAGGCCGGTGCGGGTGCAAGCCGATCCGGTGGCGCTTGAGCAAGTCATCGTCAATCTGTTGTTGAATGCATTGGAAGCAAGCCGTCATCAGCACGATGCGAGCATTGTGCAACTGAGCGCAGAAGAAAGAGAAAGGAATCAAGTCGCACTGCATATTGACGACCAAGGACCCGGCGTTCCCGAGGCGCAGCAAACCCATATCTTTACGGCCTTCCATTCGACCCGTACTGAAGGGTTGGGCATGGGGCTTGCGATTAGTCGTTCGTTAATGGAGGCAATGGGTGGGCAGCTTAGCGTGAGCAAAAGCCCCCTTTTTAACGGCGCTCGCTTTACCGCTACACTGCGTAGCGCCTCCTTTAAAGCGCCGGCAACACTACATGGGAGAACGCTTTGAACCCCACCGCTACCGCCACAATCGCCATTGTCGATGATGACCAAGCGCTTCGTGACTCACTGGTTTGGTTACTTTCGTCGGTGGGTTTAGAGGCGCAAATTTTTGCCAATGGTGAGACGTTTTTAGCCGCGACGACCACATGGCAGGTGGTGTTGCTCGATGTACGTATGCCTGGGCTCAGTGGATTGCAAGTTCAACAGCAGCTCGCCGATCAAGGCAATACGGCACAGGTAATTATGATGACGGGCCACGGCGATGTGCCCATGGCGGTCACGGCGCTGAAAAACGGGGCGTTTGATTTTATTGAGAAGCCTTTTAACCACCAACAGCTGATCGATAGCGTGCAACAAGCGCTCAGTCTCGCTCAGCAGCAGCGCCATCAAGAACAGTCACTCTCCACGCTGCGCCAGCGCTTCAATGTGCTACGCCCCAAAGAGCAGCTCATCGTCAAATACGTGGCCGAGGGGATGACAAGCCGAGAAATTGCCACCCAGATGACGCTAAGCAGCAAAACGGTAGAAGTCTACCGTCAGCGCGCAATGAAGATTCTTGGTGTCACCAATGCCGCCGCGCTGGTGCGCTATGCCGTGGCACTTGGGGTCGTTGATAGGCTGGCGGTAACCTAATTGCCTGCACCAGGTTACGTCAGCGGTACAATCTCGCCATCGGAGAGTTCAAGCGTTAAGCGTAGGACATGGTAGTCAACCGACACCGTTACGTCGTCTTGCTGATTAAGCGCCGCCATCATCTCTAGCAGTGTTTGCATGCCGTGCTGTTGCTCACTTAGCGAGTTAAAAGCCTGCAAATGCGGTATGTTTTGCCCATCCCAACCAAGCTTGATCGGCGCATCGATGACGTTAACCTGCGTGCCGTCAGGTATGCGGCTGAAGATTGACTCAATATCTTCGGGGAACATACGAATACAACCCCGGCTTGCACGCATGCCAATACCGTCGGGTTCATTGGTGCCGTGAATCAAATAACCTGGGATGTCGAGCAAAATGGCGTATTCACCTAGCGGGTTTTCCGGCCCCGGTGGCACAACATCCGGCGGCGGATCGCCGCGCTCTTTGGCTTCTGCGCGCATGGATTCAGGCGGATACCAAGCGGGATTTTCCAACCGCATTGTCGTTTGGGTAACACCGAGCGGTGTATTGTAACCATCGCGGCCAATGCCGATGGGGTACGTCTCAACTCGGGGTGTTTCACCCTCACCTACCTCGGGGTAATAGTAAAGACGTAACTCCGCGATATTAATCACAATACCGGTGCGCTCAGTGTCTGGCAGAATATAGCGTCGAGGAATCACCACCTCGGTGCCTTCGCCGGGCACCCAAATGCTCACGTCAGGGTTGGCACGAATAATTTCTTCGTAACCCACGTTATGTTCACGGGCGATACCAACCAACGTATCGTCGTGCTTGGCTGATATTGTGTAGCGCTCACCAACCATATTGCCTTTTTCGGGCAATGGGTAGTGACCTTGGGGCCACTTATTGTCGTTACCCTGCACCCCTGTCGCGAAAAGCCCTGCACAGATTACTCCTGCACAGATTAGCCCTGCACGGACCAACCGTGCTGCTGAAAAGCGCAATCTCAACGCGGGTGCCATTAACGCTAACGACATGAAAACTCCAGATGCAAAAGACAAATGCGCAAAAATAAGACGGTTAAAAACGACGGTTTACAGCACTATTGTGAGGGGAAGAATGGATTGAGGCGCTCAACGGTGTCTTGAACGGCATCCTCAATCTGCTCATCGCTGCTGTCTTGTGCCATTAAATCATCAAACATCTCACTACCGTCTGCCGGTGGCGCCACATTAAGTAAAGAATTATCGGGCTCATTAGCCGTTAGTTCATCAATTCCTCGCTCACCCCGCTCTTCGGTCGCCTCACTCAAATCAATATTGATCTCAACGCGACGGTTTTCCGCGCGCCCTTCCGTCGTCTCGTTAGAGGCACGCGGTTCGGTATCGGCAAAGCCTTGCACCACCAAACGCTCAGCAGCAAGCTCATCGTTAAGGAGCAAAATATTGGCGACCGACGCCGCCCGCATCGCGGACAAATCCCAGTTACTATCAAAGCGCGCCGTGCGAATCGGCACGTCATCGGTATGCCCTTCAATCGCCACGGTGCCCGGTAGACCGGCAAAGATATCCGACATATCCACGAGTAACTCAGCAAACGAAGACGTCACGCTGTCTGAGCCCGACATAAAGCTGCCACGCTCCTGGATACGAATAATGACCCGAAAGCCATCCACTTCAACGCTCGTCACCTCGCTATTGCCCGTTTCTTCTAGCAAGGCGCGAATCTCTTCTGCCACTTCCAGCGTTTGCTGGCGGCGCTGCGCTTCCAGTATCTGCCGCATGGACTCCAAATGCGGCTGCTCTTCCATGGTTTGCTGACGAATTTGATCCAATAGCGTGCGGTCTGGTACGGCAGGAGAAAACTGATCCAAGGCCGCGCTAGTCCCCTTAGGGATTTGCATCGCTTCAATATCGCGCTGCACCCCAAACGCCTTGGAAAGCTCCCCGGCAATACGACGAAATTTCTCGGCATCCACTTCAGCAAACGACAACAGCAGGACAAAGAAGCACAGCAAAAGTGTCATCAAGTCCGCGTAGGTGACCATCCACTGGGGAACATTCGACTTCTTGTCACTCATAGCTTAAGTAGACTCACCCGGCACGTCACGCGGGCTCTCCTCATCGCTGCGAACACGACGTTCAGGGGGCAGATAAATGGTGAGCATTTGCTCCAGTACACGAGGGTTTTTATCCCCTTTAATTGCCAGCAGTGCATCAATCCACAGCTGCTGCATCTTGGCCTCTTGATTCATTCGCAGCCAGAGTTTGTCGGCAATAGGGTTAGCAATCATATTAGCAATCATGGCACCGTAAAGTGTCGTGAGAAGCGCAACCGCCATTGCCGGGCCAATCATTGCAGGGTCATCCATATTGGCGAGCATCTGCACCAGGCCAACTAGGGTACCGATCATCCCCATAGAAGGCGCGACCTCACCCAGCGCGGAGAAAACACGGCCCCCCGCTTCGTTACGCTCCAGTGTTAAAAGGCGCTCCTTGCCCATCATTTCTTGGATCATTTCCGCGGTAAAACCATCGGCCAACATTTGCAACCCTTTGGCGAGAAAAGGGGAGTTGACGTCCTGCCCCTCCAGCACCAAAAGGCCCTGTTTACGGGAGAGTTTAGAAAGCTCAACGAGTTCATCAATGCTTTCTTGAGTGTTGGGGAGCTGAAATTTAAATGCGCGCGCGGCCGCCTTAAACGCAAATTTAAATTGGGTAAGCGTGAATTTGGCCATGACCACGAAGAGGCTGCCGCCAACCACCAGCAAAAGCCCAGTGGGATTCATAAACACTTCAGGGGATGTCCCTAAAATTACCGCCATGCCCACCAGCACGGCAGCCCCTAATAGTCCTATCAGTGTGGCGAGATCCACGGCAACTCCTGAAAAATGTAATCGTCTGAAACAGATCGTTGGTACCAGACCATAGAGCGAAGCGTAGTAGACGTCAACGCTCGTAAAGCAAAAGCACTAGGCCTTTATCGCGGCTTGACTGGCAAGCCCATAAGGCTTTTCGTCAGGTGAAAAGCTTAGCCTGGTTATTCGCTATCTTGATACGTTGTCGTAAAATTCGTTTGCAACGCATCTCCGACCCGTAGTGTTTTTCCCTCACCGGCGCTAAGCGTGGCATTTTGGCCAAAGTACGCCCCTTTAAGGCGCGGCTGGGTGTTTAGTTCAAGCAATGTTTGCAGCGGCTGTGCGGTTTCCACGATAGCCGCCGTATGTTGGTCAATCGTGGTAATTTTGCACCGTTGGCACGGCTTTCGTAGCGTGAACTCTACCTCATCGGCAATCATGCGTTGCCAACGGTCTTCCTCCCACGCTGCGGTATGACGTACAACAATATTGGGACGAAAGCGATTCATAGGAACCGGCATTAACCCTTTGGCGATCAACGCTTCGTTAAGCGCCTCCAATGACGCCGTGTTAGTGATTAAAAACGGGTAGCCATCGGCAAAGTAGGTGTGTGCAGCCCCCGCCTCAACCGGACGGGCAAACTCAGTAGCAAAGCGCATAAGGGTAAGACCTGCCGCTGCCTCACCTAATGCCGCCACCAGCCAACGACTCACATCGTCGCTCTCGGGAAGGGCCTTACAGTCATCATTCCATACTTTAACTACGCGCAAATTGCCGGTTGGCAACGCTAATGGCACATAGCAAGGCGCGACGTTAGGGTGCGAAAGTACCAGGGCCTCATCGGTCAGTGCGACGTCGATGGTTGCCAAAGTCGGTAGCTGGCGCTGGGTCACAAAACGCTGGTGCTGATCCACCCACATCCAGCGCCTATCCCACGCCAAACCATGTGTGAAAACCGGCGCTTGGTTTAATGCGATTCCTTTTAACGACTTCACCGGATAACAGTACAGCTGATCAATACGCATCGCTTTTGCCTGGATTGGCGATGACACGCTTTACCAGCAGCGGGCCAAAGAGTTCAAAGATAATAGTAGACGTCACTACCGTCGCAACGATCAGCTGTCCTTGCTCAGGAAATCGCTCGGCGGCAAGCAGCGCCATCCCCATCGCGACCCCTGCCTGTGGCAGTAATCCAAGACCTATATTGGTTTTCAAGCGCGGCTCGCGTCGGCGCATCGCTAACACTCCCAAATAACCACCGAGATAACGGCCGATACTACGCAGCACAATATAAGCACCCACAAGCCCTAATGCCGTACTCAGGTGCGCAAGCTTAAGACTTGCGCCGGCTAACACAAAGAAAAAGACCAAAAACGGCCACTCAATTTGCTCTATTTCGTTAAAAGAGCGCGTGTGGTGCGAAGACACATTGACGATCACGAACCCGGCGACCATCGCCGTTAATAGCGCAGAGACATTGAGATAACTGGAAAACCCCGCCATTAAAAGCATTAGCGCCAATGCTTCGGCCTGCGTCGGGCGACCAGGCTTGAGCTGGCCCGTTAACCAGGCCGCTGGAAAACCAAGTGCCAACCCTAAAAGTACCGCGCCGCCTAGCTCCCACACCGTATGCACTAAAGACGCCTCGCCGCTAGTCGCGCCTATCCAGCTAAGCAGAGCCATGCATAGACCGAATACGATAATGCCCCAAGCATCATCAATTGCCACGATCCCAAGTATCACTCGGGCAACGAGGCTTTTTTCATCACTCTTTGCATCGCTCTTTGAATCGCTCTTTTCATCACTCTCGGCAACCGCTTCGCTTACCGCCGCGGGATCAGTCGCCACAGAGATAGCGGCTAACGATACCGCGACGACCAAGGAGTAACCCAATAGCCACAAGCCCGCGAATACCGTAACAAGTGATCCAATTACCACCGCCACAGAAAGCGCGATAATCAAAGGTCCTGTCGATTTAAGTCGGGACCACGTCAACTCTCCCCCCAGCAGAAATGCTACCATCACCAGGGCGAGGTTAATCAACGGCTCGCGTAGCCCGTTTAATGGCTCAGCATCGTGACCCAATAGGCCTTGCTGTATTAACGCATAGCCGACTCCAACTAGGACAAGCAGCGAAATTCTGGGTAACGCGGTTCTACGCGAGATGGTATCTACCACAATACTCAGTGACAGCAAAACGCCTAAAACCAGCAGCGTCCACGCGCTGGTCGTCACTGTCTCGCTCTGCTCGCTGATATGGGTCCATAGCGTCTGCATAAAAAGGCCGCTCCTCGGCGCAAAAACACAACAAAAACGCCATGGTGGCAGAAGCCACGTTGTCTCGCTACGTTTGCCAACATCGGCAAGGTTAGACGCGCTGAGTTGGCGTGCTAGGCTAAGGGCACTGATACAAAAGGAGCACGAATATGAACCAAGAACATTATACGCCACCCCGTGTATGGAAATGGGCACCAGGTAATGGTGGCGAATTTGCCAACATTAACCGCCCCAAAGCCGGGCCAACCTACGATGAGGCGCTACCCGAGGGTAAACACCCGCTACAGCTCTACTCACTAGCCACTCCCAACGGCGTCAAAGTGACCGTGATGCTGGAAGAGTTGCTTGAACGCGGCATAAGCGGCGCTGAGTACGACGCCCACCTGATTCGCATCACCGAAGGCGAGCAGTTCAGTAGCGGCTTTGTCGCGGTGAATCCCAACTCCAAAATCCCCGCCCTGCACGACAACAGCACGAACCCGCCGCAGCGCGTGTTTGAATCCGGCGCCATTCTGCTTTATCTAGCCGAAAAGTTTGGTGCCTTTTTACCCGACGACCCAGCAAAGCGTACCGAGTGCCTTTCCTGGCTATTCTGGCAAATGGGTAGCGCGCCGCTGCTGGGTGGCGGTTTCGGCCACTTTTACGCCTACGCCCCAGAGCCACTTCAATACCCGATTGACCGGTTCACCATGGAGGTTAAACGCCAACTCGACGTACTAAACCGCCACTTGGCGGAAAACCGCTTTATGGCCGGCGATGAGTACAGCATTGCCGATATGGCGATTTATCCGTGGTACGGCGCATTAGTTAAAAACCGTCTTTACGATGCGGCTGAATTCCTGGAAGCACACACTTATACCCACGTGCGGCGCTGGTCTGACGAGATTGATGCACGCCCGGCCGTTCAGCGTGGTCGTATGGTCAACCGCACCTGGGGTGAGCCTGATGAACAGCTGCACGAACGCCACGACGCCAGCGACTTCGAGTACAAAACGCAAGACAAACTGTGACTAAGCGGGAAAGCGACCCGTTCCCGTGCCGGGAGCGGGCACTCGAGCCCGGATGACGCAACTATCAGCGATCACCGACCAACCAGCGCGGCGCCAACTCATGCTGGCCGCGCTCATCGGTAATAAACAGCGTGCCTTCACTGATCATCACCGCCCAATCAATGGCACGAGGCAAGCCAGTGGCGATTACCGCCAGCGGTTCCTGGGGTAACGCCACGATGCTCAGGTTCTTAAGCTTAGAAACGGCTGGCAACACTTTGTGCTCCCAGATGTCCAGACGCCCGTAAGCAAGCAGCGAGACGTGCGCGGCGCGGCGCGAACACCAGGTCAGGCGCTCGGCATCGGGCTGGCCGACCTCAATCCAGTGCAGTACGCGCCCATCCAGGCTTTTTTCCCACAGGGCCGGCTCGTCCACATCGGAAAGGCCTCGACCAAAGCTGATCGCATCGCTGTACCACAAGACATAGGCCACCATCCGAGCGGTCATGCGCTCTTCGGTTTCTGATGGGTGGCGCGCCACGGTAAAGCGCAGCGTCTCGTACACCCCGCGATCCAGATCGGTCAGGTTAATATCCACTTTGTAGGGCGTTGCGCTAAGAGCCATCGAAATTTCCAAACAAAAATTTGCGCCAGTGTACTCGATGCAGAGCGTCCCTGGTGAATTGCATCTCGGCAACACAAAAATGTCAGTGGTAGCTAACCCGGGGACAAAACGGGGGTGACGCAAGCGCCACCCCCTAAATAAGTAACACTTAAATAAAATAATGGATTAGAAGTTAGGCTTCCGCTTCTCTACAAAAGCACTCATGCCTTCGGTTTGCTCTTCGCTGGCAAAACAGAGCGCAAACAGCGACGTCTCTAATGCCAAGGCGCTGTCAAGGTCTTGGTCCATGCCGTCGTGAATCGCTTGCTTGGCGCCGCGCACCGCGCGCGGACCATTGCCCATTAGCTGTTTAGTCAACTCATCGGCATAGGCTTCAAGCTCAGCCTGCGGCATAACACGGTTAACCAAGCCAATACGTAGCGCCTCAGTAGCGTCGATCTTACGCCCTGTGGCGCAAAGGTCTAACGCCATCGCTGGCCCCACACGGCGCGGTAAACGCTGGGTGCCGCCAAAACCAGGGATGACGCCAAGAAGGACTTCCGGTTGGCCGAAGATGGCATTGTCGCTGGCTACGGCCCAGTCGCAGGCCAACGCCAATTCGCAGCCGCCGCCAAGACAAAACCCGTTAACCAGCGCGACCACCGGCACGGGTAACGCTTCAAGACGTTTGATCGTACGCAGCGCTTGTCCGGCGAAGGCACGGGCCTCCTCAGGCGTTTTTTCGCGCATTTCGGTGATATCCGCGCCGGCGACAAAAGATTTCTCGCCCGCCCCGGTAATCAGCACCGCACGCAGGTTTGGGTGCGCTTCCAGTTCGGTCAGTTCTTTCTCCAGTGCGGTCAGCACTTGGCTGTTAAGTGCATTCAGCGCCTGAGGGCGGTTGATCGTTAGACGCACCACGCCATCGTTATCGACTTTCTCAATCACGGCTTCGCTCATGGGGGCTCCCTATTGTTTTATAGCATGCGTTCTAAAGCATGCTGTTGTTGTTAAAAGTCGTTAGTTAAAAACCGTTATTAAAACCACCGCCCAACCCTAGCTAACGCTTGGTTGGGTGGCAATCACTTCTTTTGTCGAGCGCCTTTAGCGCTGACGTTTTCTAACGGCAAAGAACGCTAGTCATAAACGTGGAAGCCGCGACCGGACTTGCGACCAAGATAACCGGCGTCAACCATGCGTTTGAGCAGCGGACAAGGACGATATTTTGGGTCGCCAAAACCTTCTTGCAGAACTTCCATGATCGCAAGGCACACGTCCAAACCGATCAAATCGCCCAGCGCCAACGGCCCCATGGGGTGGGCGGCGCCAAGCTTCATCGCCTCGTCCACCGCCTCGGGCGTGGCGGCCCCTTCCTGTACGAGGAAGGCCGCTTCGTTAATCATCGGCACCAGCAAGCGATTCACCGCAAACCCGGGGGAGTCACCCACCGGAACAGCGGTTTTGCCCAAATCGCGGGCAAGTTGCTCAATACGCTCGACGGTGGCATCACTGGTCTGCTCGGCGCGAATGACTTCAACCAACTTCAACACCGGCACCGGGTTGAAAAAGTGCATCCCCACCACGCGTTCAGGACGTTCGCAGACGGCGGCTAGACGCGTGAGCGAAAGTGATGAGGTGTTGGAAGCGAGAATCGCGTCGCTGCTTAAATGGCTCAAATCACGAAACAGCTTCTCTTTGAGCGCTGGCTGTTCCGGCGCCGCCTCCAGGATAATAGCGCAATCCGCTAACGCCTCTAAGGCCGTAGAAGTGCTAAGGCGCTCAAGCGCGGCGTTTTTATCCGCTTTACTCATTTTCTCCTTGGCGACAAGCTTGCTCAGGCCTTTCTCGATATTGCCTTGAGCGCGGGAAAGCTGCTCATCGGCGACATCGTAAAGCCTTGCGGTAAAGCCACTGGCGATCACGATTTGGGCAATTCCCTGCCCCATGGTGCCGGCGCCCACAACGCCAATAATAGTTTCGCTCATTGTTGCTCCCTATGACTGGTTGCGCGCTTCTTCACGCAACACAAATTTTTGGATTTTACCCGTGGACGTTTTCGGCAACTCGCTGAACACGATGGTTTTGGGGACTTTATAACCGGCTAAGTGCTCGCGACAGTGGGCAATGATGTCCTCTGCGGTCACTTCACCATACCCCACCTTCAGCTTGATGAACGCACACGGCGTTTCGCCCCATTTCTCATCGGGCTTAGCGACCACGGCTGCCTCTTCCACGGACGGGTGCGAGTAAATAGCATCTTCCACCTCAATCGTGGAAATATTTTCGCCGCCAGAAATAATGATGTCTTTGGAGCGATCTTTGATTTCGATGTAGCCATTTTTGTGCCATACCGCCAAATCGCCGGTATGGTACCAGCCACCCTCCAATGCCTGCTCAGTTGCGGTCGGGTTTTTCAGATACCCTTTCATCACGTTATTGCCACGCATCAGGATTTCACCGATGGTTTCGCCGTCTTTGGGTACTGGCTCTAACGTGTTGGGGTCGGCAACGCACAGCGCTTCAAGCATGTGGTAGCGAACGCCCTGGCGGGCTTTTAACTTGGCGCGTTCTTCAAGCGGCAACTCGTTCCACGCGTCGTGCCAAGCGCAAACGGTCACTGGACCATACACTTCGGTCAGACCGTAAACATGGGTCACTTCGATGCCGAGCTTTTCTACCCCGGAAATCACCGACGCAGGTGGCGCGGCACCGGCAGTGGTCACTTTCACCACGTGATCGAAGTCGCGCTTATCTTCGTCAGGCAGGTTCACCAAGCCATTGAGGATAATCGGCGCGCCGCTAAAGTGCGTGACCGCCTCGTCGGCAATCAGCTGCATTATTTTCTTGGGGTCGACCTTGCGCAGACAAACGCTTACCCCCGCGTTGGCGGCAATGGTCCACGGAAAACACCAACCGTTACAGTGGAACATCGGCAGCGTCCACAGGTAGACCGGGTGGTGAGGCATTGCCCACTCAAGAATATTACTCACCGCATTCAAGTAAGCACCACGGTGATGATAGACCACGCCCTTGGGCTTACCAGTCGTCCCTGAGGTGTAGTTGAGCGAGATTGCCTGCCATTCATCCGTCGGCAGCTGGTAGGGAAAGTCCGCGTCGCCTTCGGCAAGCAACGCCTCGTATTCCACGTCACCAATCCCTTGGGTCTCGCCGACAAATTCCACGTCGGCGACATCAATCAGCAGCGGCTTGGTGTTCAGTTTGGCGACCGCTTCCTGAATAACATCGGCAAATTCCGGATCGACCAGCACGGCTTTGGCTTCACCGTGCTCCAACATGTAGCTGATGGCATCGGCATCAAGGCGAATGTTCAGAGTGTTTAGCACACAGCCCGACAGCGGCACACCAAAGTGCGCTTCAAACATTGCCGGCACGTTCGGCAGCATCGCCGCAACGGTATCTCCCGAGTTGAGACCCCGCTTTTGCAGTGCTGAGGCAAGCTGCCGACAGCGTGCCCAAGTTTCCGACCAAGTGCGGCGCGTACTGCCGTGGATAACCGCTGGGTAGTCTGGGTAGACCGATGCTGAGCGCTCGATAAACGTCAGCGGTGACAGCGGTACGTGATTGGCCTGCGTTTTGGGCAGATCCTGTTCGAAGATGGACGTCATCATGGCCTCATTTGTCATTTTCAGTGAACCGTATCCGGAAGTCGAACCGTGTTACGCGCCAACGGTAAAATCGCTTAGGCACTGCATACCGGCATCAATCACAGCGCGCTGGGCACGACCGACGGGCAACCACTGTTTGAGAACGTAATCGGCGCTAACAAGCTTTTGGGTATAAAACGGATCATTCGCGCCGTTGTCGATGGCCGCCTGCGCTTTTAACGCGGCTTCGCCCATTTGCCAAGCACAAAGCACGTGCCCAGTAAGGTTCAAAAACGGCGTGGCATAAGCTTGAACGG
Source organism: Vreelandella vilamensis (assembly GCF_031451755.1). Taxonomy (NCBI): domain Bacteria; kingdom Pseudomonadati; phylum Pseudomonadota; class Gammaproteobacteria; order Oceanospirillales; family Halomonadaceae; genus Vreelandella; species Vreelandella vilamensis. The sequence continues at coordinate 152,744 of NZ_JARWAN010000003.1, forward strand.
CATCTGGGCCGATCTCTTGCCCTTGCCCCAGCACCACGGCCATCGCGGCGCGCAGGTCGTCGCTGCCTGCGGCAAGCGCCTCGCCAAGGCCGGCAAATCGCGGATGCGCTTTAAGCTTATCAGCGGTGGCATTCACGTCGTTGATAAGCGCGTTCATGGCGTCGCCACCATCGCGTTGTAATTTGCGACCGGCAAGGTCCAGCGCTTGAATGCCATTGGTGCCTTCGTAGATCGGGGCGATTCGGGCATCACGCAATAACTGCGCGGCGCCGGTCTCTTCCACGTATCCCATCCCCCCGTGGACCTGAATGCCAATTGAGGCAACTTCCACCGCCTGATCGGTGGAGAAGCTTTTGATAACAGGAATCAACAGATCGACGCGCGCCTGTGCCTGACCGCGCACCTCGTCTGATTCGCCGTGGCGGGCAGTATCCATCTCGGCCGCGCACGTTAGCGCTAATGCGCGCAGCGAGTCGGTACGCGCACGCATGGAAAGCAGCATCCGACGCACATCTAAGTGGTCGCTAATCGTGCAATCGGCTTTCCCTGAGCGCGGGCTACGGCCCTGGGTGCGATCTAATGCATAGGCGAAGGCATGCTGACAAGCGCGCTCGGCGACGCCGATGCCCTGAACACCGACTTTATGACGAGCCTCGTTCATCATGGTGAACATGTGGTTGAGCCCGCGTCCCTCTTCGCCGACGAGATAACCAATCGCGCCCTCTTTCTCGCCGAAACTCAGCGTACAAGTAGGAGAGCCGTGGATGCCAAGCTTGTGCTCAATGGAAGCGCACGTGACATCGTTACGCTCAGCCAAAGAGCCATCGTCGTTGACCAAAAATTTAGGTACTAAAAACAGCGAGATACCACGATTACCTTCCGGCGCATCGGGTTTGCGAGCCAAGACCAAATGAACAATATTTTCAGCGGCATCGTGCTCGCCCCAGGTGATATAAATCTTCTGGCCACTAATACGGTAATGATCGCCTTCGGGGATCGCCTTGGTGCGCACTTTAGACAAATCCGAACCCGCCTGAGATTCAGTGAGGTTCATGGTGCCTGTCCAAGTGCCTTCGACCAGCTTGGGCAAATAGAGGTTTTTTTGTGCTTCGTTGCCGTGGTGAGCCAGCGCCTCGATGGCACCGGCGGTCAACATCGGGCAGAGCCCCAGCGCCATGTTGGCCCCGTGAAGCATTTCTTGTACCGAGCTTGCCACCACTTCCGGCAGATTTTGTCCGCCAAGTGCCTCGGAAACACCGATGCCATTCCAGCCGCCCTCGGCATAGGCTTGGTACGCCTCGGCAAAACCAGTCGCGGTGGTAATGCTGCCGTCACTGTTGCGCGTTGTGCCCTGTTTGTCACCCACCTCATTCAGCGGTGCCCAAACATCGTTGGCCAGTTTGGCCGCTTCTTCCAGCACGGCTTCGATCAAATCAGGCGAAGCGTCTTCATAGCCGGGAAGGTTAAGTGAACGGTGTTCTAGCTGTTCTTCTAATACAAAGCGCAAATCACGCACGGGAGCGGCGTAGTAGTTCATGCAAAGCCTCAACTGAGAGAATGACGATAGAAATCATTGTGAAATTAGGGAATTATCTACCCATGATAGTAGTTTCCCTATACCCCACACACCATTCACCTAAAGTCGAAGCACTTCTTCACTAGCGCATGTTTTAACGCGTGGAGCTTACATGATTGTCATCGTCGTAATAGGTCACACGGCTCTCATCTTCCGCCGGTGGGCCAACCATCGGCTCTGCCACCGCCACATTTAGTACGGCATCGGAAAGATCCTCTGAGTACTCATGCTCCAGCGCCCCTTGCAGCAGCGCCTCGGTAACCACAAGCTCGGCCCCGGCCGCCGACATCGGCGTTGTCGCGGTAAAAGGCGCCACTGGCACCGGTGCCGGGCGCACACTACGGCGCCAAGCGAAGAACATAACAAAGAGGAGACTCAAACCACCGAATGCCCAGAAAAGCCCGTCATTTCCGGCCGCGGTCATTACCGGTGAAATCACCAAGGGGCTGATCGTCGAGCCAATGGCATTAATGAGCAGAAGCCCCTGGCTCATACGCACCAACGCCCCAGAAGGAGCACGGTCAGCGGCGTGGCTCACCGCCACCGGGTAGAGGGCAAACACCCCGCCGCCGAGCAAAAACAGTAAGGCAGCCAAAAGGCCCATGGAAAGCGGCAACCACAGCATAGCCGCGGAAATCAGCACACAAAACGCGCTGATAGCGATCAGCACCACCTGACGGTCATGGCGGTCTGACCAGCGCCCAATCGGATACTGCAACAACATGGCGCCGAGAATTACCACGGCCATCATCTGCCCTACTTGCGCTACGCTCATGCCAATGCGCTGTAGATAAAGCGGCAGTAAACTGTACGCGGCGGCCACTACCATGCCAGAGCCCAGACTCCCCACCACGCCGGTAGGCGTCAACATAATCAAGCGATGCGGCGGTAGCGGTTCGGCATGCTCGACCAACGGTGAGACGCGCGGAATCATTGCCATGGGCAACACCGACAGTGATGCCAGCATGCCAATCACGATAAAGGGCGCTGTCTCCCCCATGTCATTGACCACCCCAAGTAAAAGCTGGCCCAGCACGCCGGCGGCGTAAAGCGAGATCATATACAGCGCGAGAAGACGGCCGCGCGATTTAGGCTCGCCCGAGGTCAAAAGCCAGCTTTCGATAACGAGATACACACCAACCGTTGCCCAACCACCAATCAAACGCAGCGCAAACCAGGCCCAAGGATCATTGACAAGGCCTTGCATCAGCACGGTCACGGCTACCAAGGAAGCAAAACTTCCGTAGGCGCGAATATGGCCAATGCGCAGCAGCAGACGGTCGTTGAACATCGCCCCAAGCGCCAGGCCAACAAAATACGCCGACGAAACGATACCGATCATCGTCGCCGACTCCCCCGCCGAATCTAAGCGCACGGTAATTAGCGTGGACAGAAAGCCATTACCAATCCCGAGAATGAAGAGCCCCAGCAGGGGCGCCAGCGCTATAGCGAGCATTTGGCGAGACATCGCGACCTCTTATCGACATGTGGATAAGCGCTTTCGAATTAAAGCGGCGCGCAATTATTACCACCACCGTAAGAAAGTCAACGCTTTTGCATGATCACCGTGTCAGCGCTTGGAAATTCTACCGAAACTCCGTGCTTTCGCGCCCACCAGCAAAACGTCGACTGACTGAAAAACGCGATGTGGGTCGGGTCTTGAATATAGTGCCAACAAGCAAAGGCCGCGCGGTCTTTCACTCGTTTGGTCATAAGCCCTAAGTAGCCGCCCGGGCGCAGACAGGAAACCAGTTGAGCCAATACCTCTCCGGGGGCGGATAAATGCTCCACCACCTCAGTGGCGGTAATAAAATCATAGGTCTTTTCTAGCACCGACGCCTCTGGCGCATAGAAAAGATCATAAATCGCCATTGGATAGCCCGCCTCTTCGAACATCACGGAAAGCGTAGGCCCAGGACCTGAGCCAAAATCTAACCCTTCAGCACCGGGCGCCAGCTTTTCATTGAGCGGGGTGAACAAGCGACTCAGAAAGCGACGATAACCCGCATCATAAGGAAAGTTTTCGTGGCGATCGTATTCCGCTTTCTCCTCGGCGGCGGATAAATGCCATGGTGTGGGCACAAAAACCAGCGCGCACGTGGCACACTGATGATACTCACGGCGCTGATCGCGGTGGTAAAGCTCGCTTCTTGGGTCATGGCATAGCGGACAGCGCCACATCATCGTATTCTCTTGATAAATTTCACACGTTAAGGATTGTGGCATGCTCTCAGGTCTGGACCATCTTGTCGTTACTGTGACTGATATGGCGCGCGCGGTGGACTTTTATTCGCGCGTGTTAGGGCTTGATGTGCGCTACCGCGACGCCCAGCGGGTCGACTTGATGCTCGGTGATACCGCCCTGCGGCTCCACCAAACTGATACCGACATAGCCCCTGTTTCCGCCACGCCAACCCCAGGCAGCTTAGATTTATGCCTGCGCTGCCAACTGCCGCTATCTGAATTCAAGCAGCACCTTGATGCGCTCGGCATCGATATTGAGCTTGGCCCGGTCAACCGCCAAGGGGCCAATGGCCCCATTGAGTCGATTTACCTACGCGACCCAGATGGCAATCTTTTAGAAGTTTCCCGACCGACGCGCTAATGTCACGCTGTTCTAATGCTAAGTAACACACGGCGCGTTACCATAGCGCTTTACGACTTATTGATCAGAACATGACGAGAGATGACACCCTATGCGCGAAGGTGAAGAGAATACAACGCCCCCTGAGGGTGACATCATCCGTGAATCGGACAAAGGGCCGGACACCACCATGGCCATGGTGGTGTATGCACTTTATCTCGCCAGCTTTGTGGTGGGTTTTACGTCGCTAATTGGCGTGGTCATCGCCTACGTTTACCGCGGTAAGGGTCCTCATTGGTTGGACGAGCACTTTCGCTACCAGATCCGCACATTCTGGATTGGCCTTCTCTACGCCACACTCTTTTCACTGCTCACCTTTGTACTGATTGGCTTTCCGCTGCTATTAGCGCTAGCGGTGTGGCTGATTGTTCGCTGCGTTAAAGGCTTTAAGGGGCTGCAGGAAAAGCGCGCACCGAGCAATGTGGATACCTGGCTGCTCTGACCTATGGCTTCACCTCGCGACACTCCCCAAAGCGTCCCTTCGTTATTTTCTCGCGCTGGCGCGATCGCCTGGCTTTGGCAGCGGCTATCCCGCTGGCCACTCACAAGGCTTTGGCGGCTAGCGAGTCGGTTGGGGCCACTGGTACACCGTTTTAGCCAACGCGAGCGCTCGGTGACAGAGATCAACCTCAACACCGTTTATCCGGCACTCAGCGAGTGTGAGCGCCAACAACTCGCCCGTGAGAGCCTGCGCCATTCCAGCGCTACCATGCTAGAGCTGGGCCACGCCTGGATGGCACCGCCCGAGCGCGTCGAGGCTAGCATTCTTGCCGTGCATGGTCGCGACAAGCTCGACGGTGCGCGCGCCGAAGGCCGTGGCGTGATTGTACTTGCGCCCCATTTCGGCAACTGGGAAGTGCTCAACTTCTGGCTATCAAGCCATTTCCCGTTCACGGCGATGTACGAACCGCCCAAAATTGCCGCCCTTGACCCCGTGATTCGCCAGGGCCGAGAACGTATGGGCGCGACGTTAGTGCCCACCAACTCCCGCGGCGTGGCGGCACTGTTAAAAGCGCTCAAACGCACAGAAGCCATCGGGATTTTGCCCGATCAAGAGCCGAACTGGGGCAGCGGCGTGTTTGCGCCGTTTTTCCACCGCGATGCTTATACTGGCACCCTGCTGCCCAAACTGGTCGCCCGCACCCAAGCACGAGTGGTCACAGGCGTCGCTAAGCGCGTACCGGGCCAAGGCTTTGAGATTCACTTTCTCGATGCCGATGCGCGCGTTTACAGTGACGACGATGCCACCTCGGCCACCGGCGTTAACGCCTGTGTGGAAGCGGCCATCACCCTTGCCCCAGCACAGTATCAATGGGAGTACAAACGCTACCGTAAGGTGGTAGAAGAGCAGCAGAAGCTATCCAATTATCGCGATTTTCGCCTCTATTAAGGCGGTTCTAAGACGCGTTTCCCCTCTTACGCCTCACCTGAGAGTTCACTATGTCCAATACCGATATGCCTGACAGCGATGTAACGCGAAATGAAACCCGCATGCCGCAGGTTCTCTATGCGTTGTATCTAGCCGGGCTGATCACGGCTAACTTAACCACCCTCATCGGCGTTGTATTTGCCTATGTGTACCGCAAAGATGCCGCGCCCTGGTTGCAACAGCACTACCGCTATTTGATTCGCACCTTTTGGATCGGACTACTTTACTTCTGCCTGGTGTTCACCTTGAGCGTGCTGACGGTGGCGGGCACACTATTCGGGCTGTTGCTGGCGGTTTGGCTAGGCGTGCGCTGCGTCACCGGCTGGCTTGCCCTGCGCAGAGGGGAACCGCCTGCCCGCCCTGGCAGTTGGTTGTGGTAGTACCGCTACCCCCGCTTAGAATGACGGGCTGAATCATGGTGAACTCTCTTGCGTATGGGCAGCGAAATCGGCGTGTAGCCAACGGCGAAGTTGGTTCATGCCAGCAATGTTTTTTACTAAATCCGCCGAGGGCGGCTGCATGCCGGGCTCGAACCCGCGGGCAATGAAGGGTGCCAGCAGCGCAGAATCAGCGCTAATGACATGTACCGGTACGGCTTTGCTGGCGTTTTCACCCGTGATCAAGGGCGCGGCCTGATGGTCGCCCAAAATGATCAGCAGCGTTTGCTCATCGGCCACGCGTTCGGCAAAGCGCCCGGCCAGCTTGACCGCGTAGTCGACCGACCAGGCGTAGTGGTCGCGGATGCGTTCCAAGTCTTGCCATAGTACATCGGGTGGGTCGCCCGCGTTTTCCCAAGGGGCAAAGATAGCGCCATCGCCAATCAGCGACCAGTCATCGAGTACTGGCAGAATCGGCGTCCAGGGGGCGTGGCTTGAAATTAACGCGATCTGCGCAAATAGCGGGCTCTCTTGCAGCAAATGGCGCGCGGTATAGTCAAGCGTATACTGATCCGGCATCGTCACCCAGTGCAAAGGCGGCCCAGCGTAGGGAAGATCATCCGCCGCGTAGATCTCATCAAAGCCATAGGCTTGCCCCTCCGGCCAGGCCCGGGTGATCGCGGGCATCACGCTCAACGTGCGATGCCCGGTGGCGTTGAAGTCATCCACCAGGGTGCCGTGGCTGCTCTCTAGCAGCAGGCGATACCACATCTGATTTTCCACTTTCCGCCCGCTAAGCGCCGTGGCATGAGCAAGCCACGACTGCCCGCCCTGGATGGGCGCCTCCAGAAGCCCCGACACCACATGGATGCCCCGCGCTTCAAGCCGCGTCTGCATTTCGGTCAATGTAGGGCGCAGCACATCGCGGTAGCGCGGGTTCTCGATGGCTGCCACGCCGTAAGATTCAACAAAGGTGAGCAGCACATCGCGCCCCGCCAAGCCTGGGAGCGGCTTAACCGGCAGCGGCGACTGCGTCAGCGTCTGGGCGAACTCCTGACGAGCGGCGTGAGTCTGCGTCACCTGTTCCCACTGAAACATCGTGGTGTTGATCATCGGCACCCGGGCAAACGGCACAAGACGCTGCCCGTTGAGCTCTAACGTGATGAGCAAAGCACTTAGCGCCGCGATCCCCAACGCCACCTTGCCTTGGGGCTCCCGCAGCGAATAAGGTTGCGACGGCAGAAGCAGCCACCCAGCCACCACAAACACCCCGACAAGCAGCGCCATCGCCACACCCATGAGGCTGAACGCAGCCAGTTGGCCTACATTACCTTCAAGCAAATGAAATACCGAGCGCAGCAGTGGCAGATCAAGATAGAGGTTGAATGATCGACCAAAAGCCTCGTAGGTCGCCCCATCGCCAATGTTAGCCACGCTGACCAGCAACAACCACAAGAGCCAAAGGCCAACAAGCCCGCGACGCCAAATGCCTTTTGGCAACAACAGCAAAAGCGGTACGACAAGCCACGCTTCCCAAGCAATCAGCCGCGCGCCGATGTCGTTAAACCGCCACCAAAGCGGCGCCACTAGCAACGCATTAAGCGTCGCCGCGGTTATGAGAAGTCGCAGCATGGCGTTTTTACCGTCATTGTGACTAACGTTGGGCAAACGCAAGCGAACATAAAAAAGTTCCTATTGGCTGCTAAAAAGGACCCTGGAAAACACGCTTATCGTGTACTGTAATAAATATGCGTACAAGTATTGTTTAATTTACTGTTTGGTTCACTGCTTTATTCACCTCAAGGAGCGCGACGTGTTGAAACGCTTACTGACGTTAGGATGGTTGATATTCAGCACCGCCGCGATGGCCGAGCCTAGCGATTCCGCACTCAGCGAATGGCAAGAGACAATTCGTCAACGTGCCCAATCGCTGGCTGACGCCCCCTATTCCCCACCAAGCCGTGCGCTTCCCCAGGCGTCACAATCACTTGACTACGATACCTACCGACAGATTCGTTTTGACCCAGAGCGTGCCTATTGGCGCGACGACAGTCTCTTCTCTATACAGCTATTTCATAGTGGCTATCTGTTCCCTCATCCTGTCGCGCTGAATCTCGTGGAAGATAAAGACGCCACCTTGCTTGCCTTTGATCCTGACGATTTTATCTATGAGGGCAACGCGGCAGAACTGAGCACATCCGATTTACAAGGCGCCGGGCACGCAGGCTTTCGCCTTCATTACCCGCTCAACACGTCAGACTATCAAGATGAATTCGCGGTGTTTCTGGGTGCGAGCTATTTCCGCCTGATAGGGCGCGATCAGGTGTACGGCCTTTCCACCCGCGGGTTAGCCATCGACACTGCCTTAGCGGGCGATGAAGAGTTCCCGAGCTTCCGCGAATTCTGGTTATTCACCCCGGAGGCCGACGACACCGCTGTCCATATAATGGCGCTGTTAGATGGCCCATCGCTCAGTGGCGCTTACCACTTTCGCCTCGAACCAGGGCACCAAACTCAGATTGACGTAGACGCCATGCTTTACGCACGCGAGGACGTCACAAAACTCGGCATCGCCCCGCTCACCAGCATGTTTGCCTACGGCGATATTAGCCGCAATCGCCCGGACGATGTGAGACCCCGCGTGCACGACTCCGACGGGCTGTTGCTGGAAACCGGCCGAGGTGAATGGATCTGGCGGCCACTAAATAACCCTCGCCGGGTCCGAGTATCGGCGTTTTTAGACACCAACCCACGAGGGTTTGGGCTGATGCAGCGCGAGCAAGCGTTTGACCACTACCTAGACGCCGAAGCGCAGTACCACCGCCGCCCTAGCCACTGGGTCACACCGCGTGATAATTGGGGGGCTGGCCATGTGGAGCTGGTTGAACTCCCTACCCCGGATGAAACCCACGACAACATCGTGGCGTATTGGGTCAGTGAGACACCACTGCGAGCGGGCGAAACGCGCCATCTTCGCTACCAAACGCAAACACGCCACCAAGCACCCACCGCCCCTTTGCTTGCCCAGGTCATTCGCACCCGTCAAGGCAGCGCCGCGGTACCCGGCGAGGCTAACTCACAAAGTGCTGGTCAACGCCAGTGGGTGGTCGATTTTGCCGGTGGCGAGTTGGCGCGGCTAACCGTCGACCAGCCTGTCAAGCTGCGACTTGAAACCCTAAACCCTGACACTTTGGCTTTTGAAACCTTTAGTTCTGACACTCAAAACACTCAGGACACTCAAGAAGGTCCCGTGACACTGGCACAGATTAACGCCTTGCCCGATAAAACCTGGCGCGCCACCTTTCGCGTTCAACCTAGCGCCATACCTGTCGATGTTCGCCTAGCGCTCACCCTGCGAGGTAACGTCATTAGTGAAACGTGGAGCTACGTGATTGACCCGCTTGTCGAGCATGGGGACGAGGATGCCTAACACTCCAGCTTCCCGCTTAATACCGTGGTTGCGCCTACGCCGCTGGGGGCTTTTTACATTGGTGCTAGCCACCAGCGTTGCAGGATGTACCACCATGCTGCGCGTCACACACGAACTGCCTTGGGGCTTGCAAGTCATATTGCTCATTCTTTTCGCCCTGACGTTCACCTGGGTAGCGCTCGCCTTCTGGAGTGCGCTGTGCGGTTTTTTGCTATGCCTTATGCAACGAGACCCGCTAACACTCGCCAGAAACCCCGCACCGGAACCGGTGACGTTACGCGACACCAGCCGCACAGCGTTAATCATGCCGATTTTCCAGGAGCCTCCCGAGGCCACCTTCGCGGGGCTAGAAGCCAGCTGCCGCTCGCTCCTAGCGCAGCCAGGCCATACCGCTTCGTTCATCAACGCGCACTTTGAGGTTTTTGTGTTAAGCGACACACAAGACCCGGATGCCGCCGAAAGCGAAGCCGCGCACGTGGCTGCCCTTCAGCATCGCTTGAAAGGGCAGCTACGCCTTCACTACCGCCGCCGGGCGAATAATCACGGTCGCAAGGCGGGTAATATCGCTGATTTCTGCCGTCGCTGGGGGCGTCGCTACGATTTTTTTATTGTGCTCGACGCCGACAGCATCATGGGCGGCGCCACGCTTTTACACTTAGTCCGGAAAATGCAGCAGCAACCTGACGTCGGGCTTATTCAGAGCGTGCCGATACCCGTGGGGCAAGTCACCCTGTTCGGGCGTTTAGTGCAATTTGCCGCCGCGCTTTACAGCCCGATGCTCGCCGCCGGGCAGAGCTTTTGGCAGGGCGACACGGCCAACTACTGGGGCCACAACGCCATCGTACGCACTCGCGCCTTCATGACGAGCAGCGGCCTACCCACGCTGCCGGGAAAGCCACCGCTGGGTGGTGAGTTATTGAGCCACGACTTTGTCGAAGCCGCGTTGCTGCGCCGCCAAGGCTGGAAGGTGCTGCTGGATACGGCGCTACCCTTAAGCAAGGCGCAAAGCTTTGAAGCCATGCCCAGTAATTTGCTCGATTTCGCCAAGCGCGACCGGCGCTGGCTACAGGGCAACCTGCAGCACTTGCGGCTGTTAACCGGCGCCGGGCTTCATTCGTTGAGTCGCTGGCACTTCTTTTTCGGTGCCTTTGCGTATCTTTCCTCGCCGGTGTGGCTGGCGTTACTCTTTTGTACCAGCGTATTAATCGGGTATACGACCTTAACCGACACGCCAACGCTTCACGCTACACCGCTTTCATGGGGGCTGCTGGGCACCACCCTTCTACTGCTAATTGCGCCCAAGCTCATGGGGCTAGCCCTGGCCTTTTGTCAAACACCCAAGGCCTTTGGGGGGCGTTTGCGGTTAACGGCGAGCACACTTCTGGAAATAGCGTTTGCTGCGCTGCTCGCCCCCTTGATGATGGCGTGGCATAGCCTGTTTATCCTTGCCATTTTGCGCGGCCGCGCCATCCAATGGCATACCCAACCAAGAAGTGAACGCTCGCTTTCATGGCCAGAAGCTTGGCAACATACCCGTAGTACCACCGTTGCCGGAGGCGTGTGGATGCTCGCCTTAGGGTGGCTTTCGCCCGCCGCACTTGGCTGGCTGGCGCCCGCTTGGCTCGGCCTTGTGACCTCGATGCTGTTGGTCAAAATAACCAGTAGCATTTCCCTTGGCAATTGGCTTGCTCGTCAACAGCTACTCGACACCCCTTATCAACACAAGGAACCGGTGCTAAGCGCTTACACGCGGCATGTGGAAGGCGCACGTGCCCGCCCACAACCGCCGACTTACGCCCCCCTGCTGCCGCCACCGGAACAGCCCGGCGATATGCCCATACAGTCATTTTCCTGCTTTACGCCGGCGACTCGTCGCTTACCGACCACCGCGCTTAAGGACCCTTATTGATGCGCCACTGTGCAAAACACGCCGCCCTCAAAGCACGTTGGTTAAGCACTTTGGGGATTGCGCGCTCGCTTCTGATCTACTGGCGCCCCGGCCGTCAGCGTGGGCTTAAAAAATTGTATCAGCCGTTTTTATCACCCGGCGCGCTGGCCTTTGATATTGGGGCTCATTTGGGCGACCGCAGCGCAGCCTTTCATGCCCTTGGTGCCCACGTGGTGGCGTTAGAGCCACATCCACTGCTGGCGCGCTGGTGCCGCCGCATGATCGGTGACGGCGTCACGCTGCTCCCTTTGGCGGCGGGAAAAACTCCCGGCCACGCTGAACTTGCCATCAACCCGGCCAACTTAACCGTTTCCACACTAGCGGATCAGTGGCGCGAGCAGATTGGTCGCCATAACGCGGGGTTTGCTCACCTTAGCTGGGGTGAGCGAGAGCGCGTGGATGTCACAACGCTTGATGCGCTGATTGCTCAGTATGGCGAGCCTGCGTTTATCAAAATCGACGTCGAAGGGTTTGAAGCCGATGTGCTGGCGGGGCTTAGCCTACCGGTCGCCGCCCTATCCGTTGAATTTGTTAGCGGCGCGTTGGAGGTCAGTCACGCCTGTGTTGAGCGCTTAAGCACCCTGGGCGACTACCGTTACAATATCGTTGTCGGCGAGCAGCGCCACTTTCGCTGGTCAGGTTGGAAAAGTGAGGCGGAAGTACACGCGTGGCTTACAGCGGGCGCAGAGGGGCTAGCCTCTGGCGACATTTACGCCTGCCGTACCGACCACCCCTTGCTAAGTTCCTCTTTCTGATCGTTTAAGGCTTTGTATGCACTTTGACTGGCACCATTTAACTGCCCCTGAACTTAACGCCATGGCCAAGCGCGACCCGGTGGCGGTGCTGGTGCTTGGCGCTACCGAGCAGCACGGCGCGCACCTTCCGTTAAATACGGATACCACCATCGGTATCGGCCTACAGCAAGCCATGCGTGAGGCGCTATCTGATGACATAACAGTGCTGTGCCTGCCCCCCATGACGCTTGGCGCCAGCGACGAGCACGCCAGTTTCCCTGGCACCTTGAGCTTGCCCGCTCGGCTTGCCATCGAAACCCTTGAAGCCTACGGCGACAGTCTCGCCAGAGCGGGTATCAAGCGGTTGGTGCTAATCAATAGCCACGGCGGCAACAAAGCGGTGATGGATCTCGCTGCGCTAACGCTGCGCCGCCGCCATGGCATGCGCGTGGTCAAAGCCACGTATACCCGCTTACCGCCTTTGGACGCCGCACTTGATGCTGATGAGCTGCGCCGTGGGTTGCACGGCGGCGCGCTGGAAACCGCCATAATGCTTTACTTGGCGCCAGAGAGGGTCAACATGCAGCGTGCAACAAATACCCTAACACCAGCGCCAGACCCGAATACGCTGGTGGGTCCTGAAGGAGTGGCGCCGTTTGCCTGGCTGGCGGAAGATTTGTCGCCCGAGGGCATTGCCGGTAATGCCTCCCAAGCCACCGCAATGTTAGGTGAGCGCTTGGTGCATCACTACGGACAACTGCTCGCCCAAGTGGTGGAAGAAACCGCGCGACTACCGCCATTAGCCCAGTAAAAACGCGGTCTAGCCATTGGGCTGGGTATCATTTAGCACGTCGCGCAGAGCATCATGAAGGTAGTGACCCGAGCGATTCGCCTTGGCGGTAAGGTAACGCTGGTTATGGTCGGTCACGCTACCGTAAAGCGCCTGCCTTGAAACGACATCAATGCCGCCATCACGCAGCGCGGCCATTTTCAGCGGGTTATTGGTCAAAAGCTGCACCTGGGTAATCCCCAGCGCATTGAGCATATCCACCGCAACGCCGTAACGACGCTCATCGTCGCCAAACCCAAGCACCTGATCGGCATCGACGGTATCCAGCCCACCGTCCTGCAGCGCATAGGCTCGAAGCTTGTTCGCAAGCCCAATACCGCGGCCCTCTTGTGCCAAATAGAGCAGCACACCGCCGCCCATGGCGCTAATTTCCGCCACGGCGTTACGCAGTTGATCACCGCAGTCGCAACGTAGACTACCAAACAGATCCCCGGTCAAGCAGGCGGAATGCAGGCGAATCGGCACCGGCACCTCGGCGTTTTCCACTGCCCCAATCACCACCGCCACGTGCTCGCGCAGGCCATCAGGCTCACGGAACAGCACAAACCGCGACCCATGCGCATTCTCTAGTGGAATATCCGCTTCGCTAACGCGCTTGAGCATCCCCGGCGCCCCGTGAAGGGCCTTCAAGGCGTCACCGGCGTCCAAACGTAAAAGCTCACCCTGTGAAATCTTAGCCTCGATAGCGGCTTGCTGCGCCTCAGCCACTTCGGCACACAAAGCCGCCGGCAGTAACAGCGCACGGCGCAACAATGCCAGAGCGCTGCGCTCGCCCGGCCCCGCCGGTGAGAGCCCGCTTAAGCGCTGTTTTTCCTCGTGCGGTTTTGCCACCGCTAGCGCGTGCAGGGTTGCCGTGCTCATTTCAGTGGCCAACGGCAACCTTGCCGCTTCGGCGCTGATCGAGTGCCCCATCGCGGCTAAGCGATGACGCGTTAACACCAGTGCCGGGCGCGAGCCTGAAAGCCTAGCAAGCGCTGCTACCGAGTCGCTTCCCTCCAAGGCTTGCACCAGAAGCGGTCGTGACCCGGTATGAATCACCACCGGCAGCCCACGGCGAATATCGAAAATAGCGCGTTCAACGTGGTACATAGAAGCTTCCTCGCTTTTTATTCAAGCTCGCTTGTATTCAACAAAAGGGCAGCCGGATTCCCCGCCTCAACTGGCGCAAGCCAGTGATGCGAGGGAGGAAGGCGGCGGTGTATTCGCAGGCTCCGTAACCAAGAACCCTACACGCGTCTGGTTATGGTGCCGGTGTTGTACCTGTGACAATGGCACTTGCTTGTAGGATTTGCCCTGCGTGGCGATATAGCCGCCATCAGCGCCACGTACAAACGCCATCGTGGTGCCGTTAAAGCCGCTGATATATCCGATTTGGCCTTGATAGATCACCGTATCCAGCCGTTTGAAGCCTTTGAGACTGACGACGTTCTTGCCGTTGCGTTTCTGCTCACGGTTAGGCTCTTTACGCCCTTTACGCGGTTTGGCTTCATGCAGCGAACGCTTGCGACCGCCCAGGCAGATCGTCTTGATGAAGCTGCCCGTGGGCATGACGCTGGTTTGTGCAATCACCACGGCATCATTGGTGTGCGTTTTGTCGATACCATGCTGCTTGCGGTAGTGCGCCGTGAGGTAGCCGAACGTGGTCTGTACTGGGGCAAGGGCTTCCAATCGCTCGCGTAGATAGTATTTACCCTGTTGCACATGCGCTGCTGAACGGTACGAGGCGTTTTTCTGCTTGGGCAGTTTCAGCCCCACTTTGTGGTGCGCCTCGTGACAATCCTTGCACAGCGTCATCAGGTTGCTCAGCTTGTCGCTACCGCCCTGCGAGCGTGGTGTCAGGTGATGGACTTGCAATCGTTCCTCGCTTTTGCAGACGCGGCAGCGGTGTTGGTCACGGGTTTTGCACGCAGACTTAACGTTCTTCGCGTATAACAAAGCGCCTTGCTGATACTCTGCCCCCGTGATATTGGGATTTTCGATGGCCTGAATATCGAAGTAGGCATCTTCCAGACGGATCAGGGTCGGCGCTGGCAGCGGAATCGTCTTCACGGCACGCCAGATGGCCTCTTTCTTTGATCGGATAGAGGGCGGGATGCGCCCCGTCCTGCGTGACGCACGGCGATTATCAAACCGCGCCTCGCGGTAGCGTGTCTTGCGAAACCTCCGCCCACGCCAGTACGCACGGCGGGTATCCATCTTGGTTTTAATGTCAGTGCGCAGATGCACTTCCTCTTGATACAGCGCCATGTCGTTTGCTACTGCTGCAATCCCTGCGGTGACGCCCCCATCATCAATCCCGACAACCACTGGTTGCGTATGATCGGTGGCGGCATAGGTCAACTGAATCGCAAACGGAGTGCGCTGCACCACCTTGGCTTTACCGGTTCGCAACAACCAGCGTGCCTTGGCGGAGTGTGTCGGCATCAACCACGCCCCCTGCTGATTTTGAACATAGACCTTCATAGCACAACCTCTGATAGTGGTAAGAACGCTCTGTGTTAAACAGAGGTAAGGTTCGCTTCGGCCATGTTAAGGGGGCTTGTCATGCCATGAGGACGGCGCCTACCCATCAGCGCTGTTTACCGCATGGCGACAGAGCGAGGGACTAGCGAAACATTCCAAGGTGTCGTGACCCCATTAACGTAGTACGCCCAAAGGCGCACTCGACCTAGTCAACCAGGGCTTAGATTACCTCACCCAAGCCCCGCTTCTATCCGCGAAGCGGATGATGCGTGGGTGATTGACAATAACCGTGTACTTGCACGGCCGCTGACACCCGCGCATGATGAATTCCTCTTGCACCGCACGGAGGCGCCATGTCTGATAACACCATTTCCGACATCAACACCATGCCCGACAATAACGCGACGCCCGACGCCACCGACCTGCTGGACTGTTTGACCCCGCTGATCTCGCGTAAAGCATGGGTGATCGCTCAGCTGGGGCAGAGCCTTGACGGGCGCATCGCCACCGAAAGCGGTCACTCCCACTACATCAACGGCCATGAGAGCCTGGTGCACCTGCACCGTTTGCGGGCCCTCTGCGATGCGGTAATTATCGGGGCGGGCACGGCCAGCGCCGATAACCCGCAGCTCACCGTGCGCCACGTCAGTGGCGCGAACCCTGTGCGGGTGGTGCTCGACCCCCGTGGGCGCGTGCCGCCGGCTCTGACACTTTTTCAAGACGACGCGACCCTCACCTTGCACCTGGTTGGGCCTGAGATCTCGCTGCCCGCCCCAGCCCCGCACGTTAGACGGCAATCGTTGCCACTGACGGCTAACGGGCAGTTTTCGCCTGCGGCAGTCATCGCGCACCTGAAAGCGCTGGGTTACGCGCGCATATTGGTCGAAGGCGGCGGGGTAACCGTCTCGCAATTCATCGAAGCCGGCGTCGTTGAGCGATTGCACCTGCTCGTCGCGCCGCTGCTGATTGGTTCGGGTCGCCCTGGCCTTACCATGACGCCAATCGATACCCTCGCAACGGCCCTGCGCCCGCGTGCGCGGCGTTTTGCCTGTGGCGATGACACCTTGTTTGACCTCTGCCTGCGGGGAACCGACACCGCCTGAACCGGCAGGCGTAGCACGGCGGCGGCGCGAAAGCGCGACCCAAAACCCGGGCAATGTCGCCACCAGCACGATCACCCCGTACGCCAGCGACACCGCCACGCCTTGGCTGGGCGCTAACCCCACCCAAGCCCAAACGCTGGCGGCGGTACCTTCGCGAAGTCCCCAGCCCGCCACGGAAAGCGGAATCAGCATGGAGAGCAAAAGCGGCGGCGCCAATGCCAACAGCACACCGGCCGGTAAATCCACCCCGATCGCCCGCGCTGCACACAGCATGACTAAAGCGTAGCTGAAAACAATCAGCAACGACGACGCCAACTGCCAAGCCCATACCCCGCCATGCCAGAGCCCACGGTGAATATCCGCCCACAAAGCGCTCACCCAACCCGGCAGGTGCACCCGCTCCGGCATAACCGTCGCGATTAAGCCAACACAAAGCACAACGCTCACTGCGCCTACCGCCAGCCAGAGATAGCCACTTTTGCCCAACGCCGTATGCCATAAGGGCGAACTGATCAGCGCCAGCACGGTTAATAACCCCACGGCCAGCTGCCCCGAGGCACGCTCGATAATCACCGCCCGCCAGGCGCTGCCCCGTTTTGAGGTCTGCTGCGCGTGACGTAGCGCGCGCCCGGCATCCCCTAGCACACCGCCGGGTAACACCTGATTGATAAAAAGTGACAAGTAATACTCCGCCACCGCGTAACGGTAGCGCAGTGGCACACCGACTAACCCCGCCGTTAAGCGCCAGCGCCACGCGCACAAGAGCACCTGCAAGACGCTAATCGCCAACCCCAGTAAAAGCCAGGGCAGCGAAAACGTCTGCACCTCCCGAATAATCGCGCGCGGGTCGAGCAAAAGCGCCACGGCCAACAAAACGCCGGCGCTGATCGCTAGCCGCTTCACGGCTGTGTGCTTAGCCATGTGCAGGCCTCGCCCACAAATCCCGATGATCAACAAACGCACCGAGTTCGCCAGCGTCCACCTGCGCCAAACGCTGGGCACGCCAAGCGTCAATCCGCACTTCGGCCTCGGGGGCTTGTTCAAGCGCTGCCTGCGCCCAGCCGTCGAATAGCGGGTGAAGCAGTGCGATGTGTTCGGCTTGGCCCGCGTTTAGCCGCCAGGGCGAGGCGGCCTCTTCCACATAAAAGCCAGCGGTGTTAAGGCGTTTGACCAGCTCACCATGCGCCCGGCCGCCGAGTGCCGCCCCGAAGCCTTTATCGCGCTGCTGATGGGCATTGAAAAGCGTTTCGATATACTTGTCGTCGGCATCTGCCAACGCCTTGCCGTGACGATCGCTCAAATGCCATTCGCCGGTCACGCTTAACGCGATAAAAAGCGCCTGACGATGCTCAGCGCAGCGCGCTACCAAAACGTCAAGCCATTCGGCAGAGACGAGATCCAAAAGCGCCGAGGCACTGATTACATCCGCCTGCGCTGGCCAGCGTGAAGGAAGCTCAATCAGCGAACACATCAACGTTTGCACCGTGATCGGCTGAATGTCGCCGTCGCATAACACATCGCAACGCTTGCGTGCCTGTTGCAAGAGCGCCGGATCATGGTCGATTAGCTGCCAACGCTGCGAACCGTGCCAGAGCGGGGCGAGAAAACACACGTTACTGCCCCGACCGCAGCCAAGATCCACTATTTCAAGCGGCTTCTTGCGTGCCGGCGGCCGATCTGTCATTAACCACGTAGCCGCCACATCGACTAAATGCTGGCTGCGAGCGTTGGCGTCCACTGGCTCACGCAGCGCGAGCCAATCGGCGGCGAAATGGCTGCCCGGCGGCGAAGGTTGCAACATTCGGGCAAACTGCTCACCCGCCGTTTGCCAATCATTTAACTTCTCGCGGGCCTGCCTAGCCCCGCGGCGTAGGCGCTCGCGCAGCAAAGGTTCGGTGAGAAATCGCGTCAGTGCAGCGGTTAACGCGTCGCTATCCCCAGGAGGCACTTTCAGCCCGGCCGCATCGGGCAAGGTGTCATTTAGCGCGCCGCCTGTTGTCGTGATGACCGGTACGCCACGCGCCAGCGCTTCTGTCACCACCATACCGTAGCCTTCGTACCAGGAAGGGAGCACCAGGACGTCGGCTCGCTGGTAAGCGGCCTCAAGCTCGGCACTATCGCATTCGCCGTGCAAGCGTAGCGAGTCATTAAGCTCATGCTCATCGATTAGCGTCGCCACGTGCTTGGCAAACTCAGGGTTACGCTCGTTACTGCCGTAGCAGTCGCATTGCCAATCAAGGTGCGACAACGGCCCGAGGGCGCTGGTCAAGATATCCTGGCCCTTACGTGGTGTGACGGTCGCAACACAAAGTAGATTCAAGGGTCCATTAACGGAGGGCTCGCTTAACGGCGCAGGCGTCACGCCGGGTTCCACGACATTGATGGGGGCCAGCCTAACACCCACCTCGGCAGCCAGTGTCTTCAGGCGGCGCCGCGTAAAGTGGCTAGTCACAATAATGCGCGCCACCGTCGCCAGCGCGGCCATCTCGCGTTGGTGCAGTTGCGCTTGTTGGGCCTGCGTTAACCCCTGTTCATCGCCTAGCGGGTGATGCACCAGCGCGGTGATATTAATCCGCGCGTGATGGCGAACTATCACCTCGGGCAGCGCGCCCATCGCGAGGCCATCGATAATCACCTGGCGGCCATCAGGTAGTGCGGCCAAAGCGGCTCCTAGGGCGTTTTCCGCGATGCTATCCGCGTCAGGAAATCGCCCCTCAAGCCCGACAACGTCAACTTGCCAACCGGCTTCACGCAATTCATAAACAATATGGGCATCGTAGTGATACCCTCCGGTGCGCTGAGCTGGATCGCCCGCGACAACCAAGGTCAAGCGCTCGCTCACAGCGCGCCCTCAAAGCTTGCCCAGGCGATGTGTGACTCGTGGAGTTTGACTTCCACTCGCTCAATCCCTTTTGCCGTTTCGCCTAACTCGCCTTGCTGGATTGCCGCCGCAATACGGTCAAAAATCACTTTAGCCATGAACTCGGTCGTGGTGTTGTGCCCTTTAAGCGACTCGACTTCGTCTAGGTTGCGGTAGTTGTAGTCAGCCAACATCGCTTTGAGGGACTCACTCGCCAGGCCAATATCGATCACCAACCCATCGCTATCCAGCGCTGAACGCTGGAAGGCAACGTCCACCACGTACGTTGCGCCGTGCATTTGCTGCGCAGGGCCAAACACCTCACCGGTAAAGCTGTGGGCGATCATTAAATGATCACGAACGCAAAGACGGTACATAAAAGCTCCTTTTTTGAATCAGTTACGTGTTTCTCAATCACGTATTTTCGTTAATACCGTATCCGGTGGCAGAGCACGCCGCTGCCCGAGGCAAAAATATCGGCGGCCACGTGGGGCAAATCAGCGAAATCAGACTCACCACTGATCAACGCATCCAGAGCAGGGTCACTGAGCAAGCGCAGCGCTAACATGAGACGTCGCTCAAAATCCCAACGCGGCTGCTGGTCAGTTGGCAAGCGGCCGACTTGGCTGGCACGTAGGGTAAGCCGCTGCGAATGAAATGCCCCACCGAGCGACACCGGAACGTTGCCTTCGCCATACCAGCTAATTTCAATAATGCGCCCTTCCACGCCGGCAAGGGAAAGCGCCGTATTCAATCCCTCGCTTTGACCGCTGGCATGAATGACAAGGTCTTGATCGGGGTGGGCGTCCCCAGGCAATGCAAACGGTATATCAAGCGCTTCAGCAAGAGTCTGACGCTTAGGATCGATATCCACCAATTGCACATCGGTACCGATGACGCGCTGGCAAAGATACGCCATCAGCGCTCCCACCACCCCGGCCCCAATAACACTGATGCGCTCACCAGGGAGAGGCTTTGCATCCCATATGCCGTTCAATGCCGTTTCCATATTGGCCGTGAGCACAGCGCGTTCGAGTGGAATATTAGTGGGTAACTCATGAACGGCACTGGCGGGAACGACGTAACGATCCTGGTGCGGGTGAAGGCAAAACACCTTTTTCCCCTTCAGCGCTGCAGGGCCAGCAACCACCTCACCAACGCTGCTGTAGCCATACTTAACCGGCGCGGGGAAGTCGCCCTCCTGAAAAGGGGCGCGCATTCGCGCATGCTCTGAGGCAGGGACGCAGCCATTAAACACTAACGATTCGGTCCCACGGCTAATCCCACTGTAGTGCGCTTTCACTTCCACCGGGGCTTCGATGTCCGACAACTGCAGTGGCGTTTGGCGCAACTCTCCTTTGCCGGGAGCACTTACCCAGAAAGCCGTGGCATATTGATTTGCCATGCATCATCCTTTCATCAACGTGTTT
The DNA here is from genome assembly GCF_031451755.1 of Vreelandella vilamensis. NCBI lineage: Bacteria > Pseudomonadati > Pseudomonadota > Gammaproteobacteria > Oceanospirillales > Halomonadaceae > Vreelandella > Vreelandella vilamensis. Next base: position 173,588 of record NZ_JARWAN010000003.1, read on the forward strand.
AGGAATAGTTTCAACGTAAGTGACTTTACTCGACAACGCCACCTTCTTCTACAAGAATGGTACATGAAAGAATTTTTGCAACGGTTTAATTTTTATTGCCCTTCGGAAGCGACGCCATGTTCTTGTCTCGCCAGGCTATATCCACTTTAGTGTTTTCCAAGCGCCTCTATACGGCGGTGGAAATAGTGCTTGTCGGCCTTGCCCTGGTGGCGATAGGCCATGGGTTTCCCCGCCTTATGCAAGGTTCTGGCGAATGGGCCGTGGCGCTTCTGGTCTATTGCTTGATTGGGGCGCTTATCGTGCGCTTCTGGCCGCATGGCGCTTTAGGGTGGGCCAACCGCGTTACGCTGGTGCGCAGTGCGCTAGTAGCGCTTATCGCCGGTGGGCTGATTGCCAACGCCTCAACCGTTGGCCAATGGCAGTGGTTAGGCATTGCCGCCGCTGCCCTGCTGCTGGATGGTGTCGATGGCTTTGTTGCGCGTAAAGCCCACTGCGAATCCGACTTCGGCGCGCGCTTTGATATGGAGCTGGATGCCTTGCTGATTTTGCTCCTTTGCCTGGCGTTGATCACAACCGCCAAGCTCGGGCCATGGGTAGTGCTAATAGGCGCGATGCGCTACGGTTTTGTGCTGACCAGCGGCATTTATCCGTGGCTAAAAGCGCCGCTTTTTCCCAGCTGGCGACGCAAAACGGTATGTGTCTGGCAGGTAGCTGCCTTATTGCTGGCGCTAACCCCGCTTACCCCAAGCGGCGTGTCCGCACTGCTCGCGCTCAGCGCACTTATCATGCTGGTTTACTCTTTCGCGGTGGACGTGTGGTGGCTCTATCGTCGACACCGCGTTTAGACTGAACAGCTACGTGTTACCGGAGCCTTCATGCCGCAGCCACTGTTTTTTACCCCGTCCACCACCACCGCGCTTGACGCTGACGCCTTCCAAGACCGCGCGCATCGGCACTTACACTATCTCTACGGTGAGCGCGCCGATGAAGTCATGCGCCGCCTATTAACACGTCTCTCCCACCAAACTTTACCTCACGCGCCGCTGCAAAATCCCCCCGACATACCGCTTTGGAGCGAACGCGACCAATGGCTGATCACCTACGGCAACAGTCTTGTTGACGGCGATATCCCGCCGCTGAGCGTGCTCGCGGATTTTCTGACCACGCATTTAACGGGGACCTTCAGCGGCGTGCACCTATTGCCGTTTTTTCCTTGGAGCAGCGATGACGGCTTTTCAGTGATTCACTACCGCGAGGTGGATCCGGCGCTAGGCGACTGGCCAGAGGTACGCGCGTTTTGTGAATATGGCGATTTAGCGGTCGATCTTGTGCTTAACCATGTATCGCGCGAGTCGCTTTGGTTTGTGGATTATCTTTCCGACAGCCAGCCGGGGCGCGATTACTTTATCGAAATGGACCCAGAAACCGATCTGTCTGCCGTGGTTCGCCCACGCAGCTCACCGCTATTGGTGCCGGTATCAACGCGACGCGGTACGCGCTATTTATGGGCGACATTTTCCGAAGACCAGATCGATCTCAATTTTGCCAACCCCGATGTGCTGCTGGAATTTATCGGCATCCTGCTTTTTTATTTGCAGCAAGGCGCCCGGGTGATTCGCCTTGATGCGATTGCTTATTTGTGGAAAAAAGCCGGCACGTCCAGCATCCACCTGCCGGAAACCCACGAAATCGTCCGCCTTTTGCGCGCGGTGGTAGACCACATTGCCCCTGGGACGCTACTGCTCACCGAAACCAACGTGCCGCATGAAGAAAATATCAGCTACTTTGGCGCCGACAAAGCTCACATGGTGTATCAATTTCCGCTGCCGCCGCTTCTGCTGCATACGCTGACCAGCGGGGAGGCGGGGACTCTGGCCGCTTGGCTGACAAGCTTGCCCGAGCTTTCACCGGGATGTTGCTTTCTCAACTTTACCGCCAGCCACGACGGCATTGGCGTGCGACCTTTGGAAGGCTGGCTGGCGAAACACGAGGTAGAGGCATTGACCGAGCTGATGCACCGTTTTGGCGGCTTTGTGAGCATGCGGCGCCAACCGGATGGCAGCGACTCGCCGTATGAAATCAACATTACCTGGTTTGACGCCATGAAAGGCACGCGCCGCGGTGTCGATCACTGGCAGGTACCGCGCTTTCTCTGCGGCCAACAGTTGATGTTGGGCCTACAAGGCATTCCCGCTGTCTACGTGCATACCTTGACCGGCACGTTGAACGATTTAGAAGGCGTGGAGCGCAGTGGACGGCTGCGTTCCATCAACCGCCGCCGCTGGCAACGCGACGAGCTTGAGCGCTTGTTAGAAACCGCCAGCACTACCACCCACGACGTCTTTTTTGCGCTTAAAACGTTGCTGGACGTTCGCCGACAGGAGCCGTGCTTTCACCCCGACGCTTCACAGCGCGTGCTAACAACACCGTCCGAGCTTTTGGCCTTTGAGCGCGGCCCGCTGCGTGACGGACGCCGCCTATTGGCGATCCACAACGTCGCCGACGCGCCGCAGCCGCTAACCCCTCTCGCCGTTGAACTAGATGATAGTCACTGGCGGGATATCGTCAGCGAGACCCAGTGGACGCCTCAGGCGGAACTGCCGCCCTACGCCGTATTGTGGCTGGTTGGCAGTTAATACCTCACCGCTCACCCTGAGCCTGTCGAAGGGAGCCTGTCGACAGGCTCAGGGCGAACGGGTACACGCCCTGCTTTAAGCGATGCCGTGCTTAAACATCACCTTGGTTATCCGCTTCCACCGCGGCGTGCATGCGCTGGGGCAGGTCGGGAATGGCCGCCCGCACGCGGTTCCAGCTGGGGATAAACGGCCGCTCGCCGGGGTTATCGAGAAAAGCGCTGCCCGCCTCCAGCAAATTAGCAGCGAATAGCTCCACGGCGCGCTCCTCGTTGTGGCGGTCCAGGCTTAACCCGTTCATGACCGCATCGTGGTCGTAGGCTTCGATCAGGTCCAGCGCCAGCCGATAGTAGGTGGCTTTTAGGGTGCGAAACCCCTCCGCGCTGAACGTCACGCCCTGAGTCGCCAGTTTACGGTAGAGCGCCTTGGCAATATCCAAGCTCATACGATTAAGCCCGGCGGTGGCGTCTTCTTCCGATACCGGCTGATGCTTGTGATCATAAGCGTCGGCGAGATCCACCTGGCACAGCCGCTTGGTCGAGTAATTGCGATGCACCTCCGAGAGCACGCCGATTTCCAGCCCCCAATCGGCGGGAATACGGATGCCGTCAAGCACCTCGGCGCGCATCGAGAACTCGCCCGAGAGCGCATAGCGGAAGCTATCCAGGTATTCAAGATACGGCAGCGGGCCGTAAATCTTTTTCAACGCGCGCAAAAGCGGCGTCACCATTAGCCGGGAGACGCGACCGTTGAGCTTGCCCTCGGCAATGCGCGGGTAATAACCCTTGCAGAACTCGTAGTTAAAGTACGGATGCGCCACCGGGTAAAATAGCCGCGCCAGCAAGCCGCGGTCGTAAGTGAGAATATCGCAGTCGTGCAGCCCCACTACCTCGCCACGGCCTGACGCCTGGACAAAACCGGCGCAAAACCAGACGTTACGCCCTTTTCCCGGCTCACGCGGCGAGAGCCCTTGGGCTTCCAGTTCATCGTCCAGGGCGCGCAGGCGGGGGCCGTCGTTCCATAAAATTCGGTGGCGCTGCGGCAGGCGCGAGAAAAAATCCCGTGCGTGCAAAAACTGCTCACGGTCGGCACGATCCAGCCCAATCACCACCTCGGAAAGATAAGGCACCTGGGCAATTTCATTCACGATGTGGGCAAGCGCCGGCCCTTCCAGCTCTGAGTAGAGCGAAGGCAAAATCAGGCTCATGGGGCGTCGCTGGCTAAACTCCACTAACGCTTCTTCCAGCGCTTCTACCGGGCGTCGGGTGAGGTTATGAAAATCGGTGATAATCCCGTTTTGATGGAAATCGCTCATCGTGTCACCTCTTCCCTACCAGGTGTATCCAACGTCGCGGATGTTACCGGGCAAAGGTCTCGTCCCCACCAGTGATCGACCCCCTCTGCCCACCCGGTTGGCCCGGTGGCGTCAGTGCGGTAAAGCGCCGTTTGCTGAGGCGCCACCTCAAACCCGTGAAAGCCACGAATGACCACCGCCTGATCCACCGCTTCCAGCATGGCGGTATCGTTCGGGCCATCTCCGAGCGCCAGCGTTTGCGGTTTAATACCTTTAAGGGCCTGGAAGCGCTCGATCAGCCAATTCACCGCACTGCCCTTGTGTGAGTGCCCCGTCGCGTGCCAAAAACGCCCGCCCCGGACCAGCTGCAAGCCATCGCCGGCAAGCCCTTGTCGCAATGCATCTAGGCCGTTTTCATCGCCTTCCCAAATCAGCGGTTCACTCCCTTCACGCAGCCGCGCTAGCCGTGCTTCAGGGTCAGGGAGTCCGGTGAAATCGCACAGCGAATCCAAGGTCATTTCACTTATGGTGGTAAATGCCATGCCAGGCGTCTCTTCAAGGCGCGCGCGCCAGACGTTTAACCGCTGACGAATAAAGCCGATATCGACTCCAAGGGTCTGGATCACCAGCCCATCGCGGCCTATGTGACGATCCAGGCGCGCATGGCACCAATCAGCGGGCAACCCGACAATCGCACCGTTTTCGGCGACAAAAGGCGTATTCTCGCAACCCAATGCTTGGCGCAACGGTAAAATTTCACTACGGGTTTTACTCGTTACAGGAATCACCGACACGCCATGCTCTTTGAGCCGTGAGAGCCAGGGAACGGCCGGCGACCAATCGTAACTGTGATGATCCAGAAGCGAACCGTCCAAATCGGTAAACAAAAGGCGCGGCATGGAGATAGCATCAGACGCCGCATTGGTGGTTGTATCGGGCGTGGTCAAAGAAGGCATGGCAGCACCTGAGCAGAGGTTAGGTATCTCATTGCTTTTATCTTTTATTACAAAGATCGAGATCGAAAAGTTCGAGATTGCATAGTCCATAACTGTATAGCTCGAGACTGCATAGTTCGTGCCAACCACCACGATGTCAACGGTGAGATAAGCGCAAGGTCACACGGGCAAGCGACGTATTATCACGGATGCGCGTAAAGCGAGCGCCATTCCTATTATTTTGCACCATTCAGGTGCGCAAACGACATCGGGCGGACCCTGCTGTTCTGCGCTGCAGCATGTTAATCTAAGGTCGAACTTTATACTGAGAGTGCCATGCATGAATACGCACAGTGAGCCCCAAACGATTCTGTTGGTCCCTACTAGCGAAGGGGCAGGCTTAACCTCCGCCTGTCTAGGGCTAATTCAAGCGCTCGACACCATCGGCTTAAAGGCGGGATTTTTAAAGCCGTTTATGCAAGATGAGCTCAACGGCCCAGGACTTGACCGCTCGACCGCGCTGGTTTCACGCACGCTGCACCAGCGTCCGCCCTCGCCAATATCCCAAGCCCGCTTAGAGCGCTTGCTGCGCGATGACCAAACCGATGATTTGATGGAAAGCGTCATCGAGCTCTACGATCAAGTCACCCAGCAGGCCAAGCGTGATAACACCGCGCTCGATTTGGTCGTGGTGGAAGGCGTCGTGCCAACCACGCACACCACCTACGCCACCCAAACCAACACCCAACTGGCTCACGCCCTTAATGCGCGTATTATCTTGGTGGGGACCGGCGATCTCGAAGCACCGCAGCAGCTCGCAGAAGAGCTGGATATGCACGCTCGAAGCTTTGGCGGTATTAGTTCGTCGCGTACCTTGGGTTGCATTCTCATGCGCATGCGCAACCTGCCCTACGCACAAGATGATGGCCACTTAGATGATCTGACGGCCACTCCAGGCGCGATTAAGCCGCAGCTTGAAGAACCCGTTCTCACGGAGCTGCGTCGCCACTCGCCAGCGCTTGCCACCGAGCATTTCCATTTGATCGGGGTGGTGCCCTACAGCAAAGCGCTAAGCGCGCCGCGTACGTTAGATGTAGCCCGCGCTTTAGACGCAACGCTACTCAACGAGGGTGAAGCGACTCAGCGTCGCGTGCTTAACACCAGCCTATGCGCCCGCAGCGCGGCCAATGCACTGCATATCTTCACCCCAGGAAGCCTCGTTGTGACGTCCGGCGACCGTGATGACGTCGTGCTGGCCGCGGCACTCGCTACCATGAACGGCACACGCTTAGCCGGTGTACTGCTATCCAATGGTTTTACCCCTAATGACGATATGATTGAAATGTGCCGCCCGGCTCTGCGCACGGGTTTACCGGTGCTTTCCGTCGACACCAATAGCTTGACCACGGCCACCAACCTCAGCCGAATCAGCGCGGAAATCCCCGTCGATGATTTTGAGCGCGCCGAGCGTGTGGCCCAATTTGTCGCCGCCCATATCGATTTAGACTGGCTAAAAGATAGCCTTAAAGACCACCTTGATCGCGGCTTCACCAAGCGACTGTCACCCTCTGCATTTCGCCATCAGTTGGTCAAACTCGCGCAGCAGGCGAACAAACGCATTGTGCTGCCGGAAGGCAACGAGCCGCGCACCATCGAGGCAGCGATTATCTGCCAGCGTCGTGGCATTGCGAACTGCGTGCTGTTAGGGAATCGGGAAGAAATCGAAAACGTCGCACGGCATCGTGGCTTCACGCTGCCGGATGAGCTCAGCATCATCGACCCGGAAAGCTCCCGCGCTCAATACATCGAACCAATGGTGTCGCTGCGCCGTGGTAAGCTCAACGACATTACCGCCGATGCTCAGCTACACGACAATGTGGTGCTAGGAACCATGATGCTACAACTTGGCGAGGTAGATGGCCTGGTATCCGGCGCCGTTCACACTACCGCCAATACCGTGCGCCCGGCGTTTCAGCTGATCAAGACCGCGCCCGAATACAACCAGGTGTCGTCGATCTTTTTCATGCTGTTGCCCGAACAAGTTGTGGTTTACGGCGACTGTGCGGTCAACCCCGACCCGGACGCGGAGACACTGGCCGAAATCGCGTTGCAAAGCGCGCACTCAGCCGAAGCGTTTGGCATTGAGCCGCGGGTGGCGATGATCAGCTACTCCACCGGCGATTCCGGCAGCGGGGCAGATGTCGAGAAAGTGCGCGAAGCCACTCGCATCGCCAAAGAGCGCGCGCCACATCTGGCCATTGACGGCCCGCTGCAATATGACGCCGCCGCCAATGAAAGCGTGGGCAAACAAAAAGCCCCGGATTCGCCGGTGGCAGGTCGCGCCACGGTGTTTGTATTCCCCGACCTCAACACCGGCAACACCACCTACAAAGCGGTGCAGCGTAGCGCACGAGTGGTTAGCGTCGGCCCCATGCTGCAAGGCTTGAACAAGCCGGTGAACGACTTGTCCCGTGGCGCACTGGTGGATGACATCGTTTATACCATCGCGCTCACCGCGATTCAGTCGGCGCAGCAAAGCGGTTAAGCGTTTTTGCCACGTGCTTAGTACACTCATTACAATGCCACTTCGCGATTCCATATTGCCTTTTTAACCCCAAGGGATGCCCATGACTGCTTCGATTAACCTCACCCAAGCCGCGCGCCAGGCGCTTTTGCTGACGGAGTTAACCAGCCTTAACGCTGACGATACCGACGCCACCATTGAGTCGCTGTGCCAGCAGGTAAAGACGCCCTTGGGCCATCCGGCGGCGGTGTGTGTCTACCCACAGTTTATCGTCACGGCACGCCGCGCCTTGACCGCCCATAAACTTAGCGGTGAGGTCAAAATCGCCAGCGTCACCAACTTCCCCGACGGCGGCGATGACATCATGGCCGCCGCCCGCGCCACCCGCGAAGCCGTTGCCTCAGGGGCCGATGAAGTCGATGTCGTGTTTCCCTACCGCACGCTTATGGCGGGCGACGAAGAAACGGGCCTTGAGCTCGTGGAAATGTGCCATGCGGCGTGCGGTGGTCAGGCGCTACTTAAGATCATCATCGAGTCCGGCGAACTCAAAGAGCCAGCCTTGATCAAGCGCGCCAGCGAAATTGCCATTGAAGGCGGCGCTGACTTCATCAAGACTTCCACGGGCAAGGTCGAGGTCAACGCGACGCTTGAAGCCGCTGAGATTATCCTTAAGACAATCAAAGAAAGCGGGAAAGACGTTGGCTTTAAAGCCGCCGGCGGAATCAAAACGGTTGAAGAGGCCGCTGCCTACCTTGCGCTTGCCAGCGACATCATGGGGGCTCAATGGGTAACGCCTAAGCACTTTCGTTTTGGCGCCTCAGCCCTGTTAACGGATATATTGGCGACATTAAGCGCTAACGCCTCAACCGCCCCGTAGACGACGCATGACAGCGACACTTCTGCCCCAAGAGCTGATCCGCCTTAAGCGCGACGGTGTGTCACTACCGGCGCGCGAGATCCAAGCGTTTGTCCAAGGCATTGCCGACGACCGCATCAGCGACGCGCAAATTGGCGCGTTCAGCATGGCGGTGTTTTTAAACGGCATGAACCACGAAGAAATCGTCGCACTCACCACCGCCACGCGGGATTCTGGCCAGGTGATGCAGTGGGACGCATTGAACCTGCCAGGCCCAATCATCGATAAGCACTCCACCGGGGGCGTGGGCGATCTGGTTTCACTAGTGCTGGGGCCGTGGGTCGCGGCCTGCGGTGCGTTCGTGCCGATGATCTCAGGCCGTGGCCTCGGCCATACTGGCGGCACGCTGGATAAGCTTGAGTCGATTCCCGGTTACAACCCCTACCCGACGCCGGCGCGCTTTGGCGAGGTGGTGAAAACCACTGGCGTGGCGATTATCGGCCAAACCGGCAACTTGGCGCCGGCGGATAAGCGCCTTTACGGCGTGCGCGATGTCACCGCCACGGTAGAGTCCATCCCGCTGATCACTGCCTCAATTCTGGGCAAAAAACTGGCCTCGGGGCTGGACGCGCTGGTGATGGACGTTAAAGTCGGTAGCGGCGCCTTTATGCCCACGCCAGAAAAGTCCCGCGAGCTTGCCAAGAGCATTGCCACTGTGGCGACCCAGGCCGGTACGCCGACCACGGCGCTACTCACCGATATGAGCCAACCGCTCGCCCCTTGTGCGGGCAACGCAGTGGAGATCAACGAGACGCTGGCCCTTTTGCGCGGCGAAAGGCCCCATAGCCGCGTGATGCAGATCACCCGAGAGCTAGCCGTTGAGATGCTGATGGCAGGCAAGCTTGTTGCCAACCGTGAAGAAGCGCTGACCAAGCTGGAAAAAACGCTCACGTCCGGCGCCGCCGCCGAAGCGTTCGCTCGCATGGTGCGCGAGCTTGGTGGCCCTGCCGACTTTATGGAGCATTCAGACAGCTACTTAGCCACCGCACCGGTGATTCAAGCGATTTACCCCGAACAAAGCGGTATTATACAGCGCATTGATAACCGTGCCGTGGGCATGAGCGTGGTGGAGCTGGGCGGTGGCCGCCTGCGTAACGACGCTCGCATTGATCACCGCGTGGGGTTTAGCGAGATTGCCGAAGTGGGCGAGCGGGTCGACAATCAACGCCCATTGGCCGTTGTTCACGCCTGCAGCGAAGATGCCGCCGCGCAAGCCACAGGCCAACTGCGTGCCGCCGTCACCCTAGGTGAAGCGGCCGCTACCGCCGAGACACTGCTGCAAGATACCTTTCGAGGCGACGCCTAATCCACCGCGTGAGTCGCGTGTATAAACGATAATGCCGCATAGGAGGACTGTAATGGCAACGCCGCATATTAACGCCGCCCGAGGTGATTTCGCCGATACCGTACTGATGCCCGGTGACCCACTGCGCGCCCAGTACATCGCCGAGACCTACTTGGATAACGTGCGCCAAGTAAACGATGTGCGCAGCATGTCCGGCTACACCGGCACCTATCAAGGCCGTGAGATATCAGTGATGGGCCACGGCATGGGCATCCCTTCGGTCTCTATTTATGCCAAAGAGCTCATTACCGATTACGGCGTGAAATCGATCATTCGCGTGGGTTCCTGCGGGGCGGTACGCGATGACGTCAACGTGCGCGACGTGATCATTGGCATGGGCGCCTGCACCGATTCCAAAGTGAACCGCATGCGTTTTAACGACCACGACTTTGCCGCGATTGCCGACTTCGATCTAACCCAGCACGCGGTCGCCGCTGCCAATGCGCAAAACGTGCCGGTAAAAGTCGGCAATATTTTCTCGGCGGACCTGTTCTATAACCCGCAAACCGAGATGGCCGATCTGCTAAAACGCTACGGGATTGTGGGGGTGGAAATGGAGGCAGCAGGGCTTTACGGGGTGGCGGCGGAATTTGGCGCCCGGGCACTCACCATCTGCACGGTCTCCGACCATATTCTGAAAGGCGATTCGCTCTCCAGCCATGATCGCCAAACTACCTTCAACGACATGGTGACCATCGCGCTGGATACCGTCTTGCGCGACGATGCCGCCAGCGCTTGACGGTCACAGGAAACGTATGAACCAAGCACCAGAGCCCGTTGTGCAGGTACTCATTCGCACGCGTCACAACGCCTATGCGCCCTACTCCCACCACCCGGTCGCAGCGGTGATGGAGAGCACTGACGGCCAGCAGTTTGCCGGCTGCAACGTAGAGGCGGCCCACTACAAAGGGCTCTGCGCGGAAGCTTCTGCCATTGCCGCCATGGTGACCGCTGGGCAACGTAAGTTATCTAACGTCTACGTCATGGGGCCGAACGAGCATTTATGCACACCGTGTGGCGACTGCCGCCAGCGGATTCGTGAATTTGCCACCCTTAATACGCGCATCTTCGTGCTTTCCCCTCAGGGAAAAGTGCTTAAAACCTACACCATCGACACCCTGCTTCCCGATGCTTTTGGGCCTGAGAATTTCCCTCCGCGCTAAGTGTAAAAAGCCGCTAGATTACATTGCATAGCGTCTGCCCGGCCGGTACGCTTTCGCTGATCAAAGATGGCTTATTAGGTTCTCATTATTCATATAACACATGGATTGTTTTAACGATTAATGCCCCCATTATTACTTTTGTCCTACTTCAACAACCAGGTTCATCATTTACGGTGATCCAAGAAAAACCCAACTCAACATTAGGAGCATGAACATGGATATCGAACACCACGATCTAGCCCACGAATTTCCCGAGTTAAAAGAACAGATACATGTATTGAAAACTCAGGATGCGCATTTCCGTAAACAATTTGAACGCTACGACACGGTCACTACGGACATCGAACGTCTCGAAAAGGAAGACTTACCTGTCTCTGATCCTACGATTGAAGAGAAAAAGAAGGAGCGTCTCGCGCTAAAAGACGAATTATACAAAATGCTCACGCACTAAACTGTCTTCCCAAAAATACAACCCCGAATCATTCTGTGCGTTGATTCGGGGCGTCATCCTTCCAGCACGTCACAGATAGCTATTTCTCCTGCTTTAGCTTTAGCCTTGGCGCTCTACTACTCGTATTCTTACACCATGTTTTTTTGTTTATGATAAAAGCACGTTTTTAGCGTGCTTAACAACCCATTAGGAGAACGCCATGGCTGGCCTGCTACCCAACGTCGATCCCGACGGCTTACTCGAATATTCCGTTGTTTATACTGACCGCTCGCTCAATCATATGTCACAGCAGTTTCAAGGCGTGATGCGAGATATCTCCGCGACACTGAAAGAGGTGTATAACGCTCACGCGGCGGTGATTGTGCCCGGTAGCGGTACCTTTGGGATGGAAGCCGTCGCGCGCCAATTTGCTGTCGAGCAAAAAACGCTGGTGATCCGCAACGGTTGGTTTAGCTATCGCTGGACGCAAATCATCGAGATGGGCCAGCTAACCGAGCAACATACAGTATTAAAAGCTCGTCGCCTTGACGCGGAAAACCCACAATCCCCTTTTGAACCGGTACCCGCTGAAGAGGTGGTCAAGCGCATTCGCGCTGAGAAACCCGCCGTCGTGTTCGCACCACAGGTGGAAACCTCTGCGGGCATGTTGTTACCGGATGACTATATTCGTACCGTGGCTCAAGCCACCCGTGACGTAGGTGGCCTTTTTGTTCTGGACGCCATCGCAGCCGGTACCTTGTGGGTGGATATGCAGGAGTTGGATATCGATGTGGTCGTGAGCGCGCCGCAAAAAGGTTGGAGCGGCTCGCCCTGCTGCGCCATGGTGATGCTCTCTGAGCGCGCCACAGAGCGCCTAAAAACCACACAAAGTAATAGCTTCGCCTGCGACTTAGGTAAGTGGCACAGCATTATGCAGGCCTACGAAAATGGCGGGCACGCCTACCACGCCACCATGCCCACGGATGGACTACGTCGTCTTCGCGACATCATGGAAGAAACCCGCGACTATGGCTTTGCCAAGGTGAAAGAGGAGCAGAAAGCGATTGGCCAGAGGGTGCGTTCCATGCTCCAACGCCATGGTTTTGTCAGCGTGGCAGCTGAGGGCTTTCAAGCGCCCGGCGTAGTGGTTTGCTATACAGACGATAACGCACTAGTAGGCAAGCTCGCCCAAGCAGGTGTTCAAGTGGCCGGTGGCGTGCCACTGATGTGTGACGAAGGCGATAATTTTCACACCTTCCGCGTTGGGCTTTTCGGCCTTGATAAGCTGCACCATACTCAGCGCAGCGTCGACGCACTAGAGCAGGCCATCGAGAAAGCGACGACTTAAACACAACATGACGAAACACTAAAACAAGAAACGGGATGCAGATCGCATCCCGTTTCTTGAAGCTTGATAGTGGGGTCAGGTTATCAATCAGGATCTGTCTCACGCGGTTGGCGTTTGGCATTTTCCTGCGTTTCCATACCACTTTTCAACTCATGCGTAAGCGGGTCATAGTTGGGCCGTAGTTCATCTTTTACCGTACCGCTCCAAAGTTTTGAACCGACAAAATAGCCCGCGCGGCCAATCACATGGGCTGCCACCGGCGCGGTCATCAAGATGAACACAATGATGGCAAAGGCACGTGCGATGATGCTAGGTTCGGCAAAATGCATTGCTGCTGCCAGCATGATGAGAATCACCCCAAGCGTAGCCGCCTTGGTGGTAGCATGCATACGCGTCAACAAATCTGGCAGGCGCAACAACCCCAAAGATGCCAACAACATAAAGAGTGCCCCCGCGATCACCAATGCCCCCTTAAGGAAATCAATCATCTCGGGGCCCACCCCGCTCCAGAAAACGCGCAAAGCCAATAGCGGCTAAAAACCCCATCAGCGCGATCACAATCGCCGCATCAAGAAAGATGGGAACATTTGTTTTAATAGCATAAACCCCCACTAGCCCAACTACCGTGGTCGAAAAAAGCTCCAGTGCCACCACGCGATCAGGCAGACTCGGCCCACGCACAACGCGCACAAAGGAAAGTATCAGTGCCAAGCTCATGATCACTTGGCTTATCAAAATAACCGTATCCATTAGCGAAAAAGCTCCAAGGCTCGGTGCTCCATCTCTTTTAGGTTACGCCGCAACTCTTCTTCATCATCCAAAAACATAGCGTGAATGTAGAGCACCTTGCGGTCGTCGGAAACATCCAGGCTTAATGTACCGGGGGTCAGTGAAATTAAGTTGGCGACCATCGTAATTTCCATTTCCGTACGCGCTTCAAGCGGTAAGGCAATAACGCCCGGCTGCATGTGCCAAGGTGGTGTCACAATATCGAACCCCACGCGCAAATTGGCCTGCACAAGCTCCTTAAGAAAAAAGCCAATAAAGCGGATAATGCGTGGGATGCGCGCCGGATACCCTTTCAAGGCCTTTAGCTGCGGCTCTATCAGTATCAGTGTCACGTAACCAAACACCAACCCAACAAACAGGTTAAGCCCGGTGAAGTTACCACTGAGAACCACCCACGCAAGCCCGAGCAATAGGTTCCAAATAGCACCGGTCATGGCGTTATCTCCTCGGCATTCACCGCATCAATCAAGGCACTTTCCGCACTGGCGGCCTTTCCTAGAACAGCCTCGATATAACCTTGCGGCGTCAACAACTGATCGCCGATAGCATTCATCACCTGCATGATCGGTTCCGCAAATATGCCAATTAGCAGCGTCGCCAATGCCAGCACGATCACCGGTAGGTACATCAGCCAAAGGCTGGGTTTAACCAAGCGGCCATCATCACCTTGGGAGGTTTGTGTTTGCGGCACCAGATTCTCTTCTGGCAACGTTTTCCAAAACACCTCGTTCCATATCTTGACCATTGAGTATAGCGTCATAAGCCCTACGGCCAACGCAATACCGGTCACCACATACGCTTCTGCTTCTATACCGGCACGCACAATCACGAACTTGGCAAAAAAGCCTGACAGTGGCGGAATACCTGCCAGTGAAAACGCCGAAAGGAAAAAAGCGATGGCAAGCCATGGACGTTCTTTATATAGACCCCCCATTTTCTTAAGCTGATAAGTACCTTGTAAGCGATAGGTAATACCGCTGACCAGGAATAGGTTGGTCTTTACCACGATGTTGTGCATGATCGCGAACACTCCACCGGCAATCGCCAGCGGTGTGTAAATCGCCAGACCTAGGATCATATAGCCAATCTGGCTGACAATATGAAACGACAAAATCCGACGGAATTCATACTGTGCAGCTGCCCCCAATACGCCGGTCACCATAGTGAAGGCAGCGCCCCACAACATGATGTCCTGCAAATAGCCCATCGATTGATCAAAGATCAGCGTGAAAGTGCGAAAAATCGAGTACACACCAACCTTGGTCAAGAGCGCGGCAAACAGGGCCGAGACCGCCACCGGCGGTGTGTGATACGACGCTGGCAGCCAGAAAAACAGCGGGAACGCAGCCGCTTTAATGCCGAAGGCGACCATGAACATGACGGCTAGCACTTCCACCATTCCTTGGTGATCAGCTTCGTTTAAGCGCAGCGCAATGTCAGCCATGTTGAGCGTGCCCACCATGCCGTAGGTCAGGCCGATGGCGGTGAGAAAGATGACCGATGCCAGCAAATTCAAGGTGACGTATTTGATGGCACCCTCCATTTGCGCACGCTCGCCACCCAAAATCAAAAGCGCAAATGACGCCACCAGCATGACCTCAAACCACACGTAGAGATTAAAGATATCGCCAGTGAGAAAGGCTCCAGCCACACCTGCCAACACCAGGTGCATAAGCGGATAGTAACCAAACTTCTCATGGCCACGCCCTGTCGTGGCAAGTGAATACACGCCCATGACCAATCCCACAATACCGGTCATCAACACCATCACGGCACTGAGAAGATCGGCCACCAGCACAATACCAAACGGCGGGGGCCAACTGCCCATCTCGATGGTCAAGTAGCCTTCGTTCAAAGTGGCGATAAAAAGCCACAAACTCACGACCAAGAGTGCGATATTGCCGGCAACGGCGATGAAACGCTGCATCGGCCGAGAACGCCAGAACAGTAGCGAAAGCGCCCCGGAGAATAGGGGCAGTAAGACGGGAAGAGCGACTTCTGGCCTCACGTATCAGTATCCTTCATCTTATCCAAATCATCGGCCTTGACGATTTCATAGGCACGCCGAATCAGTACGACGGCAAACGCCAGCACACCAAACGCAATCACAATAGCGGTTAACACCACTGCCTGCGGTAGCGGGTCGGCCACCTCCCCTGCAGGTGCCAGCATCCCTTCTGGAATCAAGGGGGGCGCACCACGCGTCATGCCGGCGGTAGTAAAAATCAACAAGTTGGCAGCGTTTGAAAGCAGCATCAAACCAATCACCAGTTTGACTATTGAGCGTCTTAACATCATGAAAATCGCTGCGGCGTATAAAAGGCCGATCACAACCGCCATTACAGGCTCCATGCAGCACCCCCTTTCAGCTTGTGCTTGCGATTATGGCTCATCTTTATCCACCTCCATCAGCGTCATGACCATGCCGGTAACGGCGCCGAGCACCGAAAGATACACCCCGATATCAAAAATCAGCACGGTTGAAGCTTTGTAGTTGATGACCGGGATCGTCCACCACTGAGCTGTCAAAAATGGCTCGCCATTAAACCAAGCAGGTACCACGGAGAGCATACCCAACAGCAGCCCAATACCGATCAAATCGCGCGGATCTACCATCCGCAGTACCTCTTTGGTGGCACTGACACCAAAAGCAAAGAGATACAGCGTGAATGCCCCAGCCGCTACCAAACCCGCGATAAAGCCACCGCCTGGCTCGTCATGCCCGCGCAAAAGCAAAAACACCGAGAAAAGCAACTGCAGCGGCATCAAAAAGCGTGCCGCCGTATTGAGAATAATCGTGCCTGACTTAACCATCGTTAGGCTCCTTGGTCGCCGCCTTGGGTGTTTCTTGTGACTTGGTTTCGCTTTCGTTTGTATGCCTTAACTTGAGCATGGCGATCACGCCGATGGCAGCCAACGCCAACACAAACATTTCACCCAACGTATCCAACGCGCGGTAGTCCACCAGGATGACATTGACGATATTGCGTCCGTGAGCCAGCGGGATGCTGTTTTCCACCATGTAGCCTGATACCGGGGCGAATTGATTAATACTTGACGCTGTAAGGATCAGCAGACATACCAGAATCCCCATGACTGCCGCCACGATGCCATCACGGATACGCTCAAGACTTGAGGAAAGATTAGAAAAACGCGGCAAGCGGAACAGCACCAGCACCAGCAAAATGACGGTTAGGGTTTCAACCAGTAGCTGTGTGATTCCCAAATCGGGCGCGCTGAACAGAATAAAAATGAGGGCAATGGAGAACCCCATGATGCCAACCGATACCACAGCGCCAAGCCGCGAACGTGAAATTGTGGCAAATAGTGCCCCCATCGCCATCGTGCCCACGACGACAAGTTCATGGAAACGCACATCGAGATCGAAGGCGATAATCGGCGAGTGACGCACTAAAATGGAATTCCCAATAAGCAAGATCAGTGTCAACAACATCACCATGATGTAGTTGCGCATATAGCCATTTTGTAGCAAGCGTGTCTGCCACTCCGAGATGACAACAATACCGTTCATAATGGCTTCATACCCTGCTTCCGGCCCGTGACGCGTGATTGGCGCCATCAAGAGCAACTTAGCACGCACCCGATCCCAGCGTTTAAATAGCCAGTAACCCAAGCCCAAGCTAATCACTGACATCACAAGCGGTATATTCACGCCGTGCCAAAGGGATAAATAGGCATTGACGGACTCACCCGCGACCGCTGACACCGTGGCGGTGACTAGCCCCGTCACAAGCGAGGGCATCACGCCAACTATTAGCGAAAGCCCGGCAAGAAGCCCTGGCCCTATCAGCATGCCCAGAGGCGCCTCATGAGGCACACGCGGTGTTTGGTGGCGCTTGCCATAAAACGGACGCAATGCAACGACGGCCGCGACCGCAATCGTCAAAAATGCCGAGACAAACGCCAGCAAAATCAGTAACCAACCAAAGCGGCTCGCCTCTAGCACGGATTCAAACATCAACTCTTTGCCAATAAACCCCAGTAGCGGCGGCACACCAGCCAAAGACAAAGCGGCAAGCAGAGCGACCCCTGCCGTGATGGGCATCAAGGGACGCAAACCGCCCATCGCGGTCACGTCTTTGGTGCCGGTCTCGTGATCGAGAATTCCCGCCACCATAAACAGGGCACCTTTGTACAACGAGTGCGCGAGCAAAAAGGCAACAAAAGCGATCATGGCGCCTTCCGTGCCGATACCTAATAGCATCGTCAACGTACCGAGTGCCATGATGGTGGAGTACGCCAGCAGCTTCTTGATATTGGTATACTGAATCGCCATGAAAGCACCGGTAAACATGGTGAGCGCCCCGACGACCGACAACACACTAACCCATAGCTCCGTACCACCAAGCTCTGACTGCAAACGCGCGAGCAAATAAATACCGGCTTTCACCATGGTCGCCGAGTGCAGATACGCTGATACAGGCGATGGCGCGGCCATTGCGTTAGGCAACCAGAAATGAAACGGAAATTGCGCAGATTTAGTAAAGGCACCCAGTAACAGGCAAATCAACATCGGCGTATACAGTGCATGCTCGCGGAGATCCACTTCCAGCGAGCGGATCTCGTACAACGACCAGCTACCACTGGCAACACCGAGCATCACAAGCCCAGCCATCAGTGCAAGCCCACCCCCGACCGTGACAAAAAGGCCTTGACGCGCCGACTTACGTGCCTCGATATCGCTGTGATTAAACCCGATCAGCAGGTAGGAGGTGATACTGGTCAACTCCCAGAAAACAAAAAGCGTCAACAGCCCATCGGCTAACACCAGCCCCAACATCGACGCCATGAAAGCCATTAACGCGAGGTGAAAACGCGCTAAGTCCGGGTGGCCTTTCAAGTACTCTCCTGCGTAAACCAGCACGCAAGCCCCAATAATGGAGATCAACAGCCCAAACAGCAGCGATAGTCCGTCGAGCATAAACGTTAAGCTGATACCTAACGACGGCACCCATGACCATTCCAGCAACAAAGCGCCCTCGGAGATCACGGCGGGGGCGTGCGACAGCAACCAGATCGCCAAAAGCGCTGGAAAAAGCGCCAACACTAAACTGGTGCGATCCGCAAACCTGCGGTTAAGCAGCGGTGATGACGCTGCCAACACAAACCCAAACAATACGGCAAATTGCATTTAGCAAAGTCTCCTGAGCCTACCCGACGTCATCAATAAGTGAGCTGAAAAATGGCATGCAAAAACGTGTATTTGTTAGGCATAAGTCGCCTATCCAACTATTACACAGGTAGCATAAGATCGCTTAAGAATAGCTGGCAAGGCTGTGTCAACTCGCCCTTATCCACAAAAATTACAACAGCCGGCCTTAGCTTACCAGAGGCGTACCCAACGCTGCTTTGCCGCTATTACTCACAAGTCTTTTTGGCCCTTGCGTGGCGGCTACACGTCCGGATCGCTTGACGCCGACGGTGGTTGCCACCCCCAAAGTGTGGAACGCTGGCAATGTCTCTGCTATGGATACCGCTACTTACCCTGGCGGGCACTTTAGTGCCTGTGCTTACTGAGACGCTAGGCCGCAGACGAAGTACCCTCGCCACGATGGCGCTTCCCCTTCTCGCGCTGCTGATTGTCTTAACCCACACCTCCGCCTTGTTTAGCGGTGATGTCATCAGCATGCAGGTTGGTTGGTTGCCACAACTCGGCCTGGACCTTGCCTTTAGGCTCGATGGACTGACGCTACTCTTTGCGTTGTTAATTCTAGGTATCGGCTGTTTAATACTTTTTTATGCGGGGTATTACCTCTCACCGCAAGAGAAAGATAGCCGTTTCTTTTCTTTTATGTTGCTGTTCATGACCGCCATGATCGGTATTGTCATGGCAGACAACCTCTTGTTGCTATGGCTTTTTTGGGAACTGACCAGCTTATTATCTTTTCTTTTGATCGGCTTCTGGAGCCACCGCAGTGACGCGCGACGTGGCGCACGCATGGCACTCACTGTCACCAGTGCAGGAGGTCTGGCATTACTCGCGGGGATTTTGCTAATTGGCAACATCGTGGGCAGTTTTGCCATGCAAGACGTGCTAGCTGCTGGTGACCAACTACGCGGCTCATCATACTATCCATTGATCGTCACCCTGGTACTGCTCGGGGCTTTTACCAAATCTGCCCAGTTTCCATTTCATTTCTGGCTACCCCACGCAATGGCGGCGCCAACGCCTGTATCAGCGTATCTGCATTCATCCACCATGGTGAAGGCCGGTATCTTTTTGCTCGCACGCTTACACCCAGCACTTGGCGATACTTCGCTGTGGGCAATAAGCCTAACGATGGTAGGCCTGGCCACGCTTGTCTACGGTGCTTGGTTTGCCCTTTTACAGCGCGACTTAAAAGGGATTTTGGCATTTTCGACCGTTAGCCACCTAGGCTTAGTCGTACTCTTGCTTGGCTTGGGCTCTCCACTGGCTATCGTGGCTGCCCTTTTTCATATTCTTAACCACGCGCTCTTTAAAGCCGCACTGTTCATGAGTGCGGGGGTTATTGATCACGAGACGGGTACCCGCGACATTCGCCGCCTGGGTGGGTTATGGACCTTGATGCCGCTTACCGGCACGCTAACGCTTCTTGCAGGGGCTGCGATGGCCGGCATCCCCCCTTTCAACGGTTTTCTCTCCAAGGAAATGCTGCTAACGGAAGCGGTAACAACCCAACTTTTCGGCGGCCTTAGTGTAGTAATTCCCCTACTGGTGCTTATAGGCGCCTCTCTTTCTGTCGCCTATTCGCTACGCTTGATCTACGGGGTTTTCTTCGCCCCCCGCTCACCAAAAGACAATGCACTAAAAGAAAGTGCAACAGGCGAAAATGAAGAAGAAACCAGTATCCAGGCTCACGACCCGCCTAAAGGCATGTACTTACCTGGCATGGGCCTTGCCGTGCTGTGTTTATTGGTAGGGTTATTCCCGATGACGCTCGCCGCCCCTCTTATCAACAGTGCAAGCCTCGCGGTACAAGGACTTCACACCCCCGTCTTTCATTTTGCACTGTGGCACGGTCTCAACCTCCCACTGATGATGAGCTTAATCGCAATTGGCTTGGGCGTTTTGCTGCTGTGGCGTCACTCTCGTTTGAGCGCTGTCGCCTCATTACTTACCCCAAAAGATGCCACGATGATTTTCGAGCGCGCTACCATTCGTATTGTGAAAGCAGCTCTGTGGGTAACGTTACGCCTGGAAAACGGTTCACTACAACGCTATCAAGCCTTGCTTCTACTCAGCGCCATTGGCATGACGGCATTAGGGTTAAGCCGACTGGGACTGCTCACCGGTGACGCTGGCCTTCAGCCGGTAGATGGTTTGGCCATCTTAGGTGCTATCGTGATGATTTTTGGCGCGGTAAGCAGTGCATTAGCGCATCGCTGGCGGCTGGTATCACTTTTGATGTTATCTGTTGTTGGGCTGATGGTATCACTGACTTTTGTTCGCTTTTCAGCACCTGACTTGGCCTTCACCCAACTTTCGGTTGAGGTCGCTTCAATGATTTTGTTGATACTGGCGCTATTTTTCTTGCCACAGCGTCCGCCCCGCTGGGTATCACCTCGACGCCTCATGCGCGATATTATCTTGGCTACGGCCTTTGGATTGATTATTGCGGCACTTAACTACGCCGTATTAACGCGCGAGACACTGAGCATTGCGAACTTCTTCTTGGAGCAAAGCGTGCCTGGCGGCGGCGGCACTAACGTGGTTAACGTGATTCTGGTGGATTTCCGCGGTTTTGACACCCTTGGCGAAATCACCGTTCTGACACTTGCTGGGCTTGGCACCTACAAATTACTTAACCGCCTACGGTTATTTAAACCCTCTGGCAACCTTGAAGGGATTCGCTGGTCGCGCCATCGCTATCCACTGATTCTGGAAGTCGTCGCGCAGCTTATTCTACCGCTGGCACTCCTTGTCTCCGTTTACATTTTCTTGCGTGGTCATAATGAACCTGGCGGTGGCTTTATCGCCGGGCTAATCACCGCGGTTGCGCTCCTCTTGCAATACATGGCTCGCGGCTATGAGTGGACAAGCAATCGACTGCCCATTTCCTATCCTGTTGTCGCGGTAATAGGACTTCTTATTGCGGTCACCACAGGCCTTGGTAGCTGGGTATTCGGCTACCCCTTCCTGACGTCTTCCTTCGGCTATTTTGATATCCCACTGATAGGGAAGACAGAGCTTGCGACTGCGCTTTTATTCGATATCGGCGTTTACCTGGCCGTTGTGGGTGCCACATTAATGATTCTGGTCAATCTAGGCAGCATCACGACAATCCATCGTCCAACGCTCAAAGCATCTCAGCAGAACGCACCTGCAGAGGGGAAGAAGTAATGGAACTCCTTTTCTCATTGGTCACTGGCGTACTCAGTGCCAGCGGTATTTATCTGCTGTTACGTGGGCGTACGTTTCCCGTTATTGTCGGCCTGACGCTGCTCTCGTATGCCGTTAACTTATTTTTGTTCTCAATGGGAGGGCTGCATACTAATGCGGCAGCCGTCATTGGCGCCTCAGAAGCACCAGCAGACCCGCTGCCTCAGGCACTGGTGCTCACTGCTATTGTCATCGGGTTTGCCATGACCGCCTTTATCGTGATCCTTGCCATTCGGGCACGCGCCGAATTAGGTAACGATCATGTCGATGGCAAACAGGGCGATGAAGGAGAGCAAAGTAAATGAGCCAACATCTTCTTATTTTGCCCATTCTTCTCCCCATGCTGACAGCGCTTGCGCTGTTACTCTCTGGGCAAACGTCTACCTCATTTCAGCGGCTGGCAAGCATTGCCGCGACAGGTGCACTCGTTATTCTCGGCGCCCTACTGCTTTATCGTGCTGGTAGCGGTGACATTAGCGCTTACGCACTAGGCAACTGGCAAGCGCCTTACGGCATCGTGCTTGTGCTCGACCGTTTATCCGCTTTGATGGTGGCGCTAACGGCCGTACTGGCGTTTGGCTGCGTGCTCTTTGCCAGCGCTGGTGACGATACCCGAGGCAGTAACTTTCACGCTATCTTCCAGCTTCAATTAATGGGGCTCAACGGCGCCTTTCTCACCGGCGATATGTTCAATTTATTCGTCTTTTTTGAAATATTGCTACTCGCCTCCTACGCGTTATTGATGCACGGCGGTGGCAAAGCACGCATTGGCGCTGGCCTACACTACGTGGTGCTAAATCTGGTTGGCTCGGCGCTGTTTTTGGTGGCTCTTGGCGTGCTGTACGGCGCTACCGGCACGCTTAACATGGCGGACATGGGGCGACGCATCGCCATGCTTAGCGCTGATAAAAGCGCCTTGGCAAGTGCCGGCGCCCTGCTGTTGATTGTCGTTTTCAGTCTCAAAGCGGCGATTTTACCCCTCTACTTCTGGCTCCCATCGACGTACGCCTCAGCACCCGCCCCCGTGGCGGCGCTATTCGCCATTATGACCAAAGTTGGCCTCTACGCTATTTTGCGGGTCAATACATTGGTTTTTGCCGAGAGCCCCGCGCTTGTCTTTATCGAAGCTTGGCTTTGGTGGGGCGGTCTTGCCACGATTCTTTTTGGCGGCATCGGCGTACTTGCCGCGCGCGATATGCGAACACTGGTGGCCTATTTGGTGCTGGTCTCGGTGGGCACGCTCATGAGTGCCAGCGGTATGGGCCACGTTGCCAGCGTCAGCGCCCTCATTTTCTACCTCGTTCACACCACCTTGATTGCCGGCGCGCTATTTCTTTTGGCAGAGCTTGTTGGCATGCAGCGCGGGAAAGCCGGCACACGCCTAGTTCGGGCCCGCAAACTGCGCCAGCCCACGTTGCTTGGTGGTATGTTTATGATCGCCGCCGTCGCCGTCGCCGGCATTCCACCGCTTGCCGGTGCGCTTGGCAAGCTACTGCTCATGCAAGCGGCTGATGAGACCCAGCGCTTAATGCTTTGGCCACTGCTGCTATTAGCCGGCCTCGCAGCCTTAGTGGCGCTGTCACGAGCGGGTTCCGTCCTTTTTTGGGCAAGCTATAAAGGCGAGCCTAGCGGGCCAGTCGCCAACAGACGGCAACTCTCGGGGGCTACTTGGCTGTTGGTTAGCGCACCATTACTGGTTTTGCTTGCCAGCCCGGTCAGCCATTACACCGACGCGACAGCCGAGCAGCTATTTAATCCACAGCAATTTACAGAAACGCTGCTCCCTCCCTTAGTGCCTCTAGCTAAAGAGCCTCTAGCAAAAACATCTCGAACAGAAGCAACTCGAACAAAAGCACCACTAATAGATACGTCTTCTCTTACGAACTACTCGAAAGCCGTTAGTTCTGATATAGCAACAGCGAAACAACCTGCACTCGCACACACGGCAGCCTCAGTGACAGGGGATAAACGATGAAAATAGAACGTTACTTACCTGCGCCGGCACTGTCGCTGATTTTGCTCATCACCTGGCTGTTAATGGTCAGCAGTCTGTCATTTGGACAAATTTTGCTTGGTCTCATACTGGCCTTGGGCATTCCTCTGATTACACGACGCTTTTGGCTGCCACTTCCACGCATTAAGCATCCCATCAAGTTAGCCTTTTTTGTGCTGCGAGTACTAGGCGACATCGTCGTCGCGAATATACAAGTGAGCTTATTGATCTGGAGCCCAAAGCGCGCACCGCACCCAGGGTTTATCGAGTATCCATTACACGTTCAAGACCGCCTGGCGATCACGCTGCTAGCCAATACGATCACCATGACACCCGGCACTGTCTCTACCAACATTAGCCTGGATAAATCATCGCTGTTGATTCATGCACTCGACATGAGCGACGAACAAGCATTGATTCGAGATATCTACGAACGTTACGAGCGGCCCATAAAGGAGATTTTCGAATGCTGATCATCGCCCTTTGGATTAGCCTTACGCTTATTGTTCTCGCCATGGCGATAAACGTCTACCGTCTAGCGAAGGGACCCGACATTCCTGATCGCTTGCTGGCGCTTGACACAATGTACGTCAACGCGATTGCCTTGATTGTCATTGTCGGGCTTTGGCTCAATACAAAGACTTACTTTGAAGCCGCTATTCTCATTGCCATGCTGGGCTTTATCAGCACCATGGCCATCTGCCGCTATTTATTACGCGGCGATATCATCGAATAAGGAGAGCGCCATGAGTCTGCCGTTTATTGCTGAAGCCCTCGTATCGTTGTTACTTGTTCTAGGCGGTCTCTTCGCTTTTACCGGCTCGCTGGGGATGCTGCAATTCGAAGATTTCTTCATGCGTCTTCACGGTCCCACAAAAGGGACAACTTTGGGGATCGGGTGCGTATTAATTGCTTCGATGGTGTACTTCACGCTATATCAACGCGAACCTCATATGCAGGAACTGCTTATCACCCTTTTTCTTTTTATTACCGCCCCAGTAACAGGGCATATGTTGGCCAAGACGGGATTGCATATGCATCTGCGTTTTATCACCAGCACGCGTGGCTCCCTGCCTGAACTGCTGGATGAGGACGTAGGCCAGAACCGCGTCGCTCGACCTGGACGTCCTAAACGACCGAGCGGTGTAAAGTCACGAAAACGCCAACTGCTAAAAAGTCGCGGCCGCTAAAGCGGCCGCTTAACATGACGATCTAGGGCTAACGCCTCAAGACCGAGGCAGCCATCCACTTAGTTCGTTATTCACCACCTGAAGCAACGCGTCTATATGATCATCACGATCATTTAAGCAGGGAATGTAGGTAAACGTTTCCCCACCGGCTTCCATAAAGCTGTCATGAATTTCTTCCTGAATCTCTTCCAAGGTTTCCACACAATCCGAAGAGAACGCCGGCGACATTACCGCAATATGCTTATGGCCTTGTTTAGCAAGCTCCGCAACGTGATTCACTGTTTGCGGCCCCACCCATTTCTCGGGTCCGAACTGTGATTGAAACGCGGTATCAACCTCTTCTTTACTAAACCCGAGTTTTTCACGTAACAAACGCGTCGTTTTTTGGCACTGGCAGTGGTAAGGGTCGCCTTCGAGCAAATAGCGCTCCGGCACACCATGGTAACTGGCCACGAGTTTACTCGGCCGTCCCTCTAGACTGTCGTACGCTTCCTGCACCGAATTCGCCAGCGCCTGGGTATACGCAGGGTGCTCATAATAAGCCGGCACCGTACGAATATAAGGTTGCCACTTCATTTTCATCAGCGTGCGAAAAGCCTGATCGTTGGCCGTGGCGGTGGTGGGCGAGCCGTATTGCGGATAGAGAGGGAAAAAGACAATACGCTCGCAGCCCTTCTCTTTCATGCGCGTCAGCACACTTTCTGTCGAGGGGTTGCCATAGCGCATACAAAAATCAACTTCGACATCATCCCCGTAAAGCGCTTTGAGGCGTTCGGTCATTTTTTCCGTCTGCGCGCGGGTAATGGTCAACAACGGGCTTTCGTCTTTTTCTGTGTTCCAAATGCTTTTATAGGCCTGGCCGGAAGAAAACGGGCGCTTGGTCAAAATAATTAACTGCAAAAGTGGTTGCCACTTCCAATTGGCATAATCAACAACACGTTTGTCAGAAAGAAACTCATTGAGATAGCGGCGCATTGACCAGTAGTCGGTATTATCCGGTGTTCCAAGGTTCGCCAGCACAACCCCCACTTTTGCTCGCGGAATAGGGGGGTGGTCACTTGGGGCGTGGGCTAGGCGGCCTTCTCCCGGCTGATCCATCGCAACATCTGTGGTCATGCAAATCTCCTCTCGCAAACGCGCCATGTGGGCAAACACATAATATGTAAATTCACTTTAACATTTTTCGCAAATAAGCAGCATGTAGTTATACTATCAGCACAATTTGTATAACTATAGGCAAACTTATGTCCAGGCCGCTTATTATCGTGTTGGGTGACCAGCTGACGCTTTCACTGCCAACGCTACGTGAAGCCCCAGAAAACGCCGTCGTTGCCCTGTGCGAAGTGGCACGAGAAGCACACTACGTTCCTCACCATATTCAAAAAATCGGTGTTTTTTTGGCGGCAATGCGACATTTTGCCCAAACGCTGCGCGAAAAGGGCTTCACCGTTCACTATAGCGCGTTGGGCGATGCCGATAACACGCACGACATCATTACTGAAACCGAACGGTTAGCCAGTGCTTACGACTGCGATCATATTCAAGCGGTTAGACCCGGTGAATGGCGGCTTTGGCAAGCCATGCAAAAGCGCCAAAATGCCCCTGTCCCTTGGCAACTATGGGAAGACGACCGGTTTTTCACCACGCCTGAGGAGTTTGCCCAGTGGGCCGAAGGGCGCAAGCAACTGCGGCTTGAGTATTTTTATCGGGAGCAACGTAAACGCAGCGGACTTTTGATGGAAAATGGCAAACCCGCTGGCGGACAGTGGAACTTTGATCACGATAACCGCGAGCCATTGCCTAAGACATTTGAGGCACCGCACCCACCGCAACACCCACAGGACGCGTTAACCCGTGAAGCGCTCACCGTGGCACAACAACACTTTGACCACCATATGGGCACGCTGGAGACGTTTAACTGGCCAGTCACTCGGCACCAGGCGCTGGTAGAGCTGCGCCATTTCCTGGATCACTGCCTGCCTGATTTTGGCCGCTATCAGGATGCCATCAGCGATACCGAACCATTTTTATTTCACTCGCGTTTAGCGGTCGCGATGAACATTGGCCTACTTTCACCGCGCGAAGTGTGCGAAGCCGCTGCAACTTGCTATGCCACAGGGTCGGCACCGATTAACGCGGTGGAAGGGTTTATTCGTCAGATTCTCGGCTGGCGAGAATACGTGCGCGGTTTGTACTGGACGCAAATGCCGGATTATAAACGCGAAAACCGGTTGGGGTTTACCCGCGACTTGCCGGCTTTTTACTGGGATGGCAACACCGATATGCGCTGTTTACAGCGCGCAATTGAGATGACAATCGACAATAGCTACGCCCACCATATTCAGCGCTTAATGGTAACCGGTAACTTCGCACTGCTGTGCGGTGTAAAGCCAGAAGCCCTGTGCGATTGGTATCTCGCCGTTTACGCCGACGCCTGCGAGTGGGTAGAGCTGCCCAATACGCTCGGCATGGTCTTGCACGCTGACGGTGGCCTCATGGGCTCTAAGCCTTACTGCGCGTCGGGTAAATATATCGACAAGATGTCAGATCACTGCCAGCACTGTCGCTACTCGCCAAAGCAAGTCACTGGGGCCAAGGCTTGCCCGTTAAACAGCTTGTACTGGCACTTTCTCGAAACGCATGATAGCACGCTTAGCCAAAATCCGCGCATGAAGCTGATTTACGGCTCGCTCGCCAAAATGAAAACGGAAAAACGTGACGCCATGCGCCAGCAAGCCGAAGCGTTTCTCGACCAACTCGACACCGCACCTGGCTACGGCGATGCCATCCACACTGATGGCTATTATTCTCCCGGACATGCCCCTCAACGCCGCCATAAAACCCAACGAAACCCAGAGGCAACATAATGACCCGTTTTCGCACGCTAGATGCCAAAGCTCCGGTGACGCTGTTTCATGACGGTCACTGCCCTTTCTGCCGCGTTGAGGTCAATTGGCTCAGCAAGCATCGTCACCGCGAACGCGTTAATCTCGTGGATATTCAAGATGAGCACTTTTGTGCAGACGATTACGACACCCACTTTGATGCCATGATGGGCAAACTGCACGTGCTAGATAACCAAGGAAGATGGTACATCGGGATGGATGCCAGCCGGGCCCTCTATGCGGTACTGGGCTACCGGCGGCTGGTGTGGATTTCTTGCTTGCCCGTTGTTAATACCGTGATGGATGCTGGCTACCGTTTTTTTGCTCGCCGACGGGTAAAGCTGGGGCAATGGTGGGAAAAGCGCCAATCGCGAGCATGATAGGCGCTTAAAAAGATAGACGCTTAAAAAACCAGTGGCATGCGTGACGTCAACGGCTCGCTGTAGTGAGCATCGCGGCCGATCACCTCGTCGTGGGGCACATGCTGTACCAAATACGCACGATGAATACCGACCCGTTTGAGTTCATTGTAAACATCATCAAGCGAACGAAAAAGCATCGGCTTACCCTTCTGGGTTAGCATATGGCGTTCGCCTTCCACATCTTCTAGCTCGGCTTGATAAAAACGACTACCGGCGTGCGTAATGACACGAATTTCAAAATTATCGTGTTTTTCCACAAAGGCCTTAAGTGCTTTAAGCTCCATGGTTCCCTCCTGTTAGTAACCTTATTTTTATTTACGTCGTGTCGTTGGGTGTGTCGGTGAATGACTTCACGTATAAAGATTAGCATGACGCCACCCAATGACATTCCAATGGCGTTTATATGTCAGC
Organism: Vreelandella vilamensis; assembly: GCF_031451755.1. Taxonomy (NCBI): domain Bacteria; kingdom Pseudomonadati; phylum Pseudomonadota; class Gammaproteobacteria; order Oceanospirillales; family Halomonadaceae; genus Vreelandella; species Vreelandella vilamensis. The sequence continues at coordinate 202,249 of NZ_JARWAN010000003.1, forward strand.
CATATGACGGTCGCAATACAGGAGAGTTCCTCGCTTATTTATTCATACCCGGTTCATTCATACCCGGGGAAAAAGCATCCGTCCATGTAACATCACGGCCTTTCACTATTGGTACTCGGAAGGGTCGATGGCTTTACCTAGCGAATTGCGATCAATCCAATTCCCGGCTTTGGTTTCTTTATAGCGAAATACCACTTTATCACCGATAGAAACCGGCACCTCCGGGTCTTCAGTTTGATAGCTGTATTTCTCACCATCGACCGTAAGATAGTAGCGGTAGAGGTCCGGCATCCCCAGCCATTCTTTAAATGGCCCTTCTCTCTCCAGCGCCTGAAGCTCGCCTCGCCCTTGAAGCTTGGGTACGCGCTGCCGATTACCGCGCTTAAAACCACCTGCCATCGCTAATCCCCTATCGTATGATGAAATACAAAAATACGTGTAAAAGGCTGCGCATTATACGGGCTCGTCGCCACGGCTCAAGTTAGTCGCCAAATGCTTCACCATAGCTATCCGGCGCCAAATCCTCAAAACGCGTATATTTACCGATAAACGCCATGTGAACCGTTCCAATCGGCCCGTTACGTTGTTTACCGATAATCAACTCCGCCAATCCTTGGTTATCCGGGTTATCCGGGTTATACACCTCATCGCGATACACAAAAGCAATCACGTCCGCATCCTGCTCAATCGCGCCTGAGTTATGACTCACAATGCCATCGGCTAACCAACAAGCGTTACCGGGCACAGTGAGATCAAAGACCTCTTCCTCCCCACTGGCATGAATATCCACTACTCGGTCCCAAAAAAGATCACTACTGGCTACCTGTTTTAGCGTGGCATCTTGCAGAATATCGGCATAACTTTCGAGCGTTTCTCGCGAAGGGGAAAACTTAAAGTGCGCTGTACCGCCGTAAGCTGTTCCTCGTAAAGAAGCCATTTTGCGCTGGCTAATACCTTGAGCTTGCATCTCATTTTTCACATAACTGAAGACTTCTTGCGGCAGCGTATCCAAATTCGTATTGCTCTTCAGTTCTCCTTTCAAAAGCTGTTCCACAATGGCTACTTGATGCCCAAATGCGCCTATAAACGACATGTAGCGTTGCTGCTGTTCTCCACCTGACACATCGATGGTAAACCAACCCTCCCCATTACCCGAGACCACATGCCGGATACGCCCGACGATACCGAACCTCAGTAAAAGTGCTGCAATGTCATCAATCAACTTGCGGCTGACCGTGGAAAAATAGATACGGACACGGTTGTTTTTATCTTGCGTTATGCTTCCGTCAGTCGCCCAAATGTGTCTCAAAAATAGAGCAAGCTGATCGTTAGACAGCTGAAAAACTTCATTAGGGATATGCTTTTCGGCAGAACGCTGCCCAAATATCGCCAGATCTTTTAACCACTTGCCAACCCCAGCTGGATGCCAACGGTTTCCGTTACCGGCAATAACCAATTGATGCCAATTGCCACGCCCTGCATGTCGCGTTACCGTTGAGCCAAATGCTTGAGCTGCATCAGTAACGGCTCGACTATTGGCTTCACATGCCGTCGTATAGCGCAGAGGTTGGTGCTTAATGTAGCTGCCATCACCGAGCAAATGTGCCAGTAATATAATGGCACTCTCTTCCCAAACGGCGGGGGAAGTAGGCTCACTCACCTTTCTTGCAACAGCGAGACGATCACCTACCTTAAGTTCGTGAGTATGCTTCCACTCAAACAAGCCCCTTAAACGGTGCTCAGCGGTACAACGTATCTGTCGACCACTCGCCAACTTGACTTCAAAAATCGGCTTTTTCCCGACAGGCCAAACTAAATCACTATTAGCTGGCTGGATACTTCCGTGCTCATTAACAGATAAAACCTCCGGTGTTTTACCTACCAACTCCTCAATGGGCACTCTTTGCCCATCGGCTAACATAACCCGCGTATCGCCTGTGACGCACTCGCGTAAATCCGACATCACCGGGCGCTTGTTAGGACGCTGTTCAAGCGAGCGGTTCAGCTGCGAAAGCGCGACCACTGGGCAATTAAACTCTTTGGCTAACCCTTTGAGCGAGCGTGATATTTCGGAAATTTCACCGGTACGGTTTTCCGAGAAGCCAGGGATCTGCATGAGCTGAAGGTAGTCAATCATGATCAAGGCCATATTGCCGTGCTCGCGTACCACCCGACGAATCCGCGCGCGCATCTCGTTAGGCGAAAGTGCCGCCGTATCATCGATGAAAAGCTGCTTATCCTTGAGCAAGTTCACCGCGGAAGTTAGGCGCGGCCAATCCTCGTCTTCAAGCTGACCGGTACGCACACGCGTTTGATCGATTCGCCCAAGCGAGGAGAGCATCCTCAACATCAAGGACTCCGCTGGCATCTCCATGGAAAACACCATGACCGGCTTATCGCTGGAAATCACCGCATGCTCGACCATATTCATAGCGAATGTGGTGTTATGGACACAAATATCTTCCGCAACGAAGTTATGCGTATCATCCACCGTTAAGTCGTAGACCTGCCGCGTGCCCAGCGCTTCGATGGCGACAATTTCATCCCAATAAATATCGGATGAGGCTAAATTTTCGAGGTAAACATCGGCATCTAAAAGGTGGGCAAACTCGGCTGCTCGGTAGCGCGATAGGCAACGCTCACTGCTGCCTGATAAATGAGGATTATAACCAACCGGTAAAGTTTTACCCGATTGCACGAACAGGTCGCGCCATGAACGCCCCCCTTTTTTAGCGAGTACATAGCGATTGACCGATTTAGGCAAACTATCGCGATTGCTATGTGTGCGCTTAGTGTCAATACAGGCGCTAAGCGTTTCTATTGCCCGCTCTTTGCTAAAGATACCAACGTCGCGAATGAAACGTTTTTGGCTTGCCTGGTCGAGTATTTCAAGCTCCCAAGGCGATTGGCTCAGATTGGCATAGAGATTCTGCTTCTCACGAATTTTGCTCAAAATACCAAAGCGCAGTAGCAAATGCTGAACATCGCGGATCAGTTCGCGGCTTGATGACGCATAGCTAATACGGCCTTGGCCATTTGCCTGGACAAAGGCACTGCCATCACAGGCGAAAAGACGGTTTAGAAATAGTGCTAATGGCTGTTTCGGTAAGCGAAATACGCAGTCTGGCACCCGCTTGTGCAGCGCTTTTTTTGCCCACACACCGTGCGCTTCAAGAAAGTGCCTCACGGGGTTTGGGGCGTTTTTTGCCAAAGCGCTATAGTCAGACGCCGAGTAGTCGATCGTTAAAGGCATGTCCAACGCCTCACAAAGCGGCATAAACGTTGCCTGAACGGGAACAGACTTTCCATTGCACCAGGCACTCACCGCCGCTCTGCTCACGTTAAGCAACGAGGCAAGCGCCTCACCAGTCATATTCTTCGCTTGAAGCTTCTCACGCAACTTTTGTGAAAACTGCGCTCGCAATGGCTGTAAGCGTGCTGCATCCCGGCTCACCCGCAAAGTAGGCGTTCGCTCAGCATTTTGTTCGTCACGTTCAACTAAACGGCACGTTATACCCGGAAAGTGACTCACCGCCTCTGTGAAATCAGCCCGTAATTCCGAACTATTGTTGGTGAACAAGGGGCAGGTTTGTGTTGTGCCGCCATCGGTCAACATGAAGGCCAAGGTTTTTACTTGGTGATCGGGCATTACGTCACGACCAAACACTGGTATTTCACGGGGCACCGCGATCCGCTCGCCAACCGCTATCTTTTGCAGTGGCTGCCAGCCATCTCCGGTTAAAAACGGGTGCGTTAATGTTGTCGCAACCTCTCTTCCTGTCGCGGTGCGAACACGAAAAACGGGCTTTTCACCATCATCAACAAACGCCGATGCATGTGATTGCTTCAGCTTAAGATCATCGGTTAACGTCAAAAGAGGGGCTTGTTGACGAGCCACTAGTTCATCAATAGTGACCAGAGCGCCAGTGTTAGGGTCTACCAACCGCGACCCACTCATTAAACACTTGCCCATCGAGGGCCTTCCGGCAATGATCACCATGTCAGAGGGCTGCAACCCTGAGGTCATCTCATCGAGATCGCGAAATCCAGAAGAGAGGCCGGTCATCTCGCCTTTGAGATTGAAAAGCTCATCGATGCGATCGACGGCTTTGGTCAAAAGATCGCTCATACCAATCGGGCCGCCGGTTTTCGGCCGTTCTTCGGCGATTTGGAAGACCAAGCTTTCTGCTTCGTTCAGAAGCTCATCCGCTGGGCGCCCTTGCGGTGCGAAGGCCCCTTCTGCAATTTGATTCGCCGCACGAATCAGCTTACGCAGTGTCGCTCGCTCGCGAACGATATCAGCATAAGCGCGGATATTGCTGGCCGAAGGCGTGTTGCGTGCAAGCTCCGCCAGGAAGGCTAAGCCACCTACGGTGTCAAGCTGATCACGACCCTCAAGCGCCTCTGACAACGTCACCACGTCAAGCGGCTGCCCCGCTTCGGCTAAATGATTCATCACGTTGAACACCAAACGGTGTTCGTAACGATAAAAGTCGTCGGCGACCAAACGGTCCGAAATATTATCCCAGGCCTGGTTGTCGAGCATTAGCCCGCCTAATACTGACTGCTCTGCCTCTAGGGAGTGCGGAGGCAGTTTCAGCGCTGCCGTTTCTTGATCAGCGGCGTCTGGCATCACGGTCTCCTTCGCTCAATCGCCATCGTCAAACAGAGAATACCCTAACGCGAGCCCCCTGCTTTTGCTATCGCTCACCAGGCAGGTCGATTGTTAAGAACGAATGATAAGAGCGAGCTTTACGGGGAAAGAAAAACAGAAATTTTGTCGATATAAACAACAAAGGGCGCGGGAATCCCCGCGCCCTTTGTGGCGTTAGCATTGGCGCACGAAATTACTCGGCAACAACTACCACGCGAACAGCGGCATCCACTTCAGCGTGCAAGTGGAGAGCGATGTCATATTCGCCAGTTTGGCGAATCGGGCCTTCCGGCATGCGTACTTCGCTCTTCGCCACTTCGATACCAGCAGAAGAAATCGCATCTGCCAAATCACGCGGACCGATTGAGCCAAACAGTTTGCCTTCATCACCCGCTTTAGACACCAACGACAATTCGATGTCGTTGAGCTGCTCAGCGCGCGCTTCAGCTTCCGCTTTACGTTCTGCGGCTTGGGCTTCAAGCTCAGCACGCTGGGCATCAAAAGCAGCAATGTTTTCTTTAGTGGCCGGAACGGCTAAACCGTAAGGCACTAAGTAGTTACGACCGTAACCCGGCTTAACGGTGACTTTGTCACCCAGGCTACCTAGCTTACCAATTTTATCGAGCAGAATGACTTCCATCTCGTAAACCTCTTATCAATTGTTGCTGCGGGCAAGGCGTGCGCGAACGTTCGCGAATGTATCAATTAACCCTAACAGCAGCACAATGAGAATCGTGGGCCACGTGGTGATCAGCAATAGGTAGAATGCCACCAACCACAACCCGTTCATCCCCTTTAATCCAATAACACCATGCACCAACGCGATACCCGCGATCAGCAACGGCACCCAGATAAGCATCGAAAACGCTGGCAACTCAAAGAGCATACTCACAACGCCCACCACCACAAGAACAGCAAGCTCTTTTGGTGCTAAGCGTAAGGCGTGAAACTCTTCGCGAAAGCCCCCAGGGTTGTAGAGCCCGGCTTGCCAACTGCGTGCTAACACTAAGCAAACAATCGCGGCGATCAAAACCACTAACCCTGTGACGCCGCCAACCACTAGCTCAGCTAATGTTTGCGTGTCAAAGCCTTGTTGGGCCAGCTCACTCAGCACGCTCTCGACCTCTTGCGAGCTCTCGCGCAGCTGCGTGAGCATTGCCTCAGTACTTCCTGGCGGGGTAAAAATACCCAGCTGTACCATCACAGAAGCGGCGAGAGCGCCAAGTATCAGCGCTTCACTCCAGCGCATGCGCTCACGCAGGACAACCGCCATCAAGGTCACCAGCAGCACACTGGCCAGTGGTATTACATCGCCTTGCATCCACCACCATCCAGCGGGGAGTGCAGCGGCAATAATCACGGGTAACGCAGGGGCAAACCCTTTACGAAGTGTGACAAGCCCAGCTATCGCCGCCCCTAGCCAAAAAAGCCAGGGGATTAATGACGCAAGTGCCGCGCCGCCTACGGCGTAAGGCGTCGCTTGCATCAGCCATCGGGCAAGTGCCAGCATCACGTTAACGGCTTACTGGTGGCTATCGGTATAGGGCAGCAGTGCTAGGTAACGGGCGCGCTTAACGGCGCCGGCTAGCTGGCGCTGGTAACGTGCTTTGGTACCGGTGATACGGCTCGGAACAATCTTGCCAGTTTCGGTGATGTAAGCCTTCAGCGTATCGAGATCTTTGTAATCGATCTGCTTGACGCCTTCAGCGGTGAAGCGGCAAAACTTACGGCGACGGAAAAAACGTGCCATGGATGAGCTCCTTATACGTGCAATGAGGGTGAATTAAGCGGTTTCAGCGCTCGGCTTTTCTTCGCGACGCGGACGCTTTTCTTCAGCCGGCTTCATCATCGGTGATGCTTCGGTGATGGCTTCTTTGCAGCGAACAACCAGGCTGCGGATGATAGCGTCGTTGAAGCGGAAGATGTTCTCGATTTCTTCGAGCGTTTCGTTGGCGCACTCAACGTTCATCAACACGTAGTGGGCTTTATGGATCTTGTTGATCGGGTAAGCCATATGACGGCGTCCCCAATCTTCTAAGCGATGCACCGTACCACCGTTTTCGGTCACGATGCTTGTATAGCGCTCGACCATTGCCGGCACTTGTTCGCTTTGATCCGGGTGGACCATAAACACGATTTCGTAATGACGCATGGAATCTCCTTGCGGTTTGGCAGCTTCACTGAGACGTATGCCGTTGGCAACACGTGCACAAGGAAGCAAGGAGTTAACTGAAATGCATTCAGCACCGCCGTGCTATTCGGCAGTGCCAAGGCATCAAGCAGATCTGGTAAAACCATCTGGTAAAACCAGTAGATATCAAATGCCTGCTTACAAGGTAAACAGGCGCATGCATTCTAGTGGGACATTGACTGACTTGCAAGCTGGCGTTGGCGCACCGCTTCAAACAAACAAATGCCGGTGGCAACGGATACGTTGAGGCTTGAGACCTGGCCCGCCATCGGGAGTTTGGCTAAGTGGTCACACGCTTCGCGGGTTAGGCGACGCATTCCTTTACCTTCAGCCCCCATGACCAACGCAACGGGGCCGGTAAAATCCATCTCATACACGCTGGCATTGGCCTCACCGGCGGCACCGGTAATCCATACACCGGCATCTTTGAGCTTGCCTAGCGTACGCGCTAGATTGGTCACTTGATAAACTGGCACCGTTTCCGCGGCGCCACACGCCACTTTGCGCACCGTGGCGTTAAGCGGAGCGGCTTTATCTTTGGCCACAATCACCCCGTGAGCGCCAGCCGCATCGGCACTGCGCAAACAGGCGCCAAAATTGTGCACATCGGTCACGCCATCGAGCACAAGAAATAGGGGCGCCGCTGCCGGTTGCCACGCGCGCAATTTAAGCAGCAAGGACTCCTCACCCTCTGGCACCAAAGGCGGGCAAAAAGCCACCACCCCTTGATGCGCAGCCCCTTGGGTTAGCTGATCTAGCGCCTCTCGCGGGTGCTCTTTCACACTTACACCGGCCGACTTCACCTGCGAAATGATCGCATGAAGCCGCTTGCTCGCCCCTTGCTGCACCCACAGCACCTTAGGCGACTCACCGCGCTCCAGCAGACTTTCCAGTGCATGAACCCCAAACACATGGTCCAGCCCTTCGGGCGGGCGCGGCCCACGACCTGATGACGCTGATTTCACTCTCAATCCTTTTACGTTGCCAATCTTTCTTGCTGTTAGCCGCAGAAAATAGTCGTAGCAAAACACCCCACCACAGGGTTACGACTTGCGCGGCCCGCGGCGACCACGGCGCTGACCATCATTATCACTACGCTTAGCCGGTTGCTCATTGCGCTGTTTACGCGGCTGTCGACGTGGGCGCGGCTTCTCATCGGCAAGACTGAAGTCAATCTTGCGATCATCCATATCAACCCGCGCCACCTGCACCGTGACTCCGTCGCCTAAGCGATACGTAGTCCCGCTACGCTCGCCTTTGAGGCGGTGCTTTTCTGCCTCGTAATGGTAGTAATCAGACGGCAAGGAGGTAACGTGCACCAATCCTTCGACATAGAACTCATCAAGACGCACAAAGAGACCAAACTGCGTGACAGATGCCACCGTTCCTTCGAAGGTTTCGCCGAGCTTGTCGGACATGAACTCACATTTCAGCCAACTTTCGACGTCGCGAGTCGCATCATCGGCGCGGCGCTCGGTCATCGAGCAATGCTCACCCAGCTCAACCATTTGCTCAAAGGTGTACGGGCACCACTTGCTCGGCGGTTCTACCGGCGCACCGTCGACACGCAAGACCGTATTGGTTTGCCTTGGCCCCCGCAGTACCGAACGAATCGCACGGTGAACGAGCAAATCAGGGTAGCGGCGAATCGGTGAGGTAAAGTGCGCATAGGCCTGATACGCCAACCCAAAATGGCCTTCGTTTTGCGGCGAATAAACCGCTTGATTCATCGTGCGCAACATCACCGTTTGAATGATATCAGCGTCGGGACGGTCGACGATCGTTTCACGCAGCGTTTGGAAGTCCTGTGGGGTAGGGTCGTCTCCCCCCGGCAGCGTTAACCCCAGCTCGTTTAAGAACAAGCGCAATTTATCCAACCGTTCGGGCGTGGGTTTTTCGTGGATACGGTACAGCGCCGGAAGATCGTGCTTGTCCAAAAAGCGCGCCGTCGCCACGTTAGCCGCAAGCATGCACTCTTCGATCATTTTATGCGCATCGTTACGGGTACGCGGCACGATTTTTTCGATTTTGCGCTCATCGTTAAAGATGATGGCCGTCTCGGTGGTATCAAAATCGATCGCGCCGCGCTCTTCCCGCGCCTTACGTAGCAGATGATACAGCTCGTGAAGACTTTTAAGTGGCGTCACGAGGTTTTTGTGCTCCTCGCGCAACGCTTCACCTTCTTCACTCTCTTGATCGAGCATCGCCGCGACTTTGTTGTACGTCAGGCGCGCGTGAGAGTTCATGACCGCTTCATAGAAACGGTAACGACTGATAGCCCCAGTCTTGGAGATATTCATCTCGCAGACCATTACCAACCGATCCACTTGCGGATTCAGCGAACAGAGGCCATTAGAAAGAAGCTCCGGCAACATGGGAACCACTTGGCCGGGGAAGTAAACCGAGTTACCGCGGGTGCGTCCCTCATCATCTAACGGGGCGCCGGGGCGCACGTAATGGGAGACATCAGCAATCGCGACCAGTAACTTCCAACTGCCTGACTTGGTTTTCCACGCGCAGACGGCATCGTCAAAGTCTTTGGCTGACTCGTCGTCGATGGTAACAAGCGGGACATCTCGGAGATCAACGCGGTTTTGTTTGTCATCCTCTTCGACTTCTGCGGAGATCGTGGCGATTTGATCCAGCACTTCCGGCGGAAATTCCGCAGGAATGTCATAGCTGCGGATCGCAATATCGATTTCCATACCGGGATCCATGCGCTCACCCAGCACCTCCACTACCTCACCAACCGGCTGAACGCGTGTCTCCGGCTGCTGGGTAATATTAGCGGAAATCACTTGGCCGTCTTTTGCCCCACCGCAAGCACTGTGCGGGATGATCACCTCTTGGGTGATACGTGGATTTTCCGGAATCAAGATGCCAAATTCAGGCGTATTGCTGCGGTAGACCCCCACCATGGTTTGCGTGTTGCGTGCCAGCACTTCTGCAATCGTGGCCTCATCACGACCACGGCGGTCACGTCCGCTAATGCGCACAAGCACATAATCGCCGTGAAACACGCGCCGCATCTGCCTGGGGGGCAAAACGAGATCAGGCTTTTTGCCATCTTCGCGCAGTAAAAAGCCAAAACCATCGCGGTGGCCTAATACTTTACCCTTGATCAAATCCAGCTTATCAATCAGGGCATAGGCGCCACGTCGGTCGCGCAGCACCTGGCCATCGCGTTCCATGGCCGCGAGACGGCGGCGCACCGCTTCCTGGAGGTCTTCATCTTCAAGCCCCAGTATTCGGCTCATATCCTCATGGGTAATCGGCCTACCATACGTTTCCAACGCTTCTAATAAATATTCCCGGCTTGGCGCGGGGTTATCGTATTTGTGCGCTTCGCGGCTGGCGTGCGGATCATCACTTAACGACCAGTGCTTCATACAGTCAACATCCTTGATGGCGTTATTAAAAAATAGTGACACATCGCAGGCGAAATACGCCGCGAACGGGCAGGGTCAGCGCTGTAAACGCTATAAATATCGGAGTTTTGTTTGATCATTCCCGCAGTATAGCGCCGCCGGTTCAATCACCCAACCGTCTAACGCGCGAAAATAATACGCAACTCTGTTTTGAAGAGGCCTAACCCCGGGTTATTCACGAGGCAGGCCTGAAAACAAAAATAGTGGATGGTAATCTCTAATGTAATCAATACGTTCCGGCAAGAACACGATTCCA
>NZ_JARWAN010000004.1:0-204778 GCF_031451755.1 Vreelandella vilamensis
TGGAGAGCCGTATGCGCTGAAAGGCGCACGTACGGTTCGGAGAGGAGAAGCAGGGAAATAGTACGACTACGCCCTGCTTCTTACTCTACTTTGGACACAAGAAGGCTGGCTATATCTGGCTGTATATATTGACCTGTTTAGTCGCCGGGTCGTGGGTTGGAGTATGGGATCGAGGATGAATACCCGTCTGGTCACTGATGCGCTGCAGATGGCCTTATGGCAGCGACGGCCGACAGCAGGCTTGATAGTGCATTCAGACAGGGGATCTCAGTACGCCAGCAACGCATATCGACGTTTGCTAAACGCCCATGGGCTTGTCGGTAGCATGAGTCGCAAAGGCGATTGCTGGGACAACGCAGTCGCGGAAAGCTTTTTTGCCAGTCTTAAGAAAGAGCGAGTCCAATGGAATTATTACCAAACCCGCGCCGAGGCGCAGCAAGACATTCTGAACTATATTGCGATGTTTTATAACAGTCGGCGGCTACACTCATATCTAGATTACACCAGCCCCAATGATTACGAATCAGCAATGGTAGAACTGAAGAAAGCGTCTTAACTGAGGTGTCACAAACTAGTTGACCACTCCACAGGTCTGACTGAGTATCGGGCGTCGCGCTATTTTGCACGCTTACCCACCTGTACTGCCGAAGCAGGTTCACTTGCGTTGTGTACCGTTAACGTCCTATGGCTTCCTTCAGACCCCACCGTTAGCCAGTAACGCCCTTGCCAGTCGGTTTGTCTTCCCCCCAGTCGGGGTGACGCCACCTTCTTTCAGGTGGCCGGGTTTGCCGGCTTCGCCGGGCAAACAAAAAAACCGCCTGCGTTAGCAGACGGTTTTTTTGGCTAAACCCTTGCGCTTAGGCAAGGATTATCGCGAGAAGATCACATGAAGGTTACGCTTTCGCTGCTTGATAGCGGCTTTCAACGTCATCCCAATTGATCACATTGAAGAAGGCTTCAACGTAATCCGGGCGCTTGTTTTGAAACTTCAAATAGTAGGCATGCTCCCAAACGTCCAGACCCAGAATCGGCGTATTGCCGTCCATTAGTGGGCTATTCTGGTTGAGAGTGTTTTCAACCACCAATTTTTTCTCGGGCGTTACGGAGAGCCATGCCCAGCCGCTACCAAAACGTCCCAGCGCCGCTTTTTTGAACGCGTCTTTGAATGCATCAAATCCGCCAAGCTCAGCGTCAATGGCTTTAGCCACGTCGCCATGCGGTTGGCCACCGCCATTGGGTGACATCATCTGCCAAAACATGGAGTGGTTAGCATGACCACCACCGTTATTGATCACAGCCTGACGCTTTTCTTCCGGAACACGGTCCAAGTTAGCAATCAATTCTTCAACCGGTACGTCTTCGAGGCCTGTGTCTTCCAGCGCCGCATTTAGATTATTGACGTAAGTGTTGTGGTGGCGCGAATGGTGAATTTCCATTGTCATCGCATCAATATGCGGCTCAAGTGCATCGTACGCATACGGAAGATCTGGAAGTGTATGTGCCATATTAATCATCTCCTTGAGTGGCTAATGTTACGTTTAAACGATCTTGGCTAGTATCTCAGCCTCGACCTCTATCACTACTAGCTTAGGTGCGGGCACCTGAGCAAGATTTCAACCAGCGCCCAATGTTTTCTCAGCTTTTACCCAAGCATTTTAGTCAACTATTGGTACTTTACCTAATTTGACGGATATAAAAAAGCCGGCTTTTTTCAGGCCGGCTATAAAGAGTTTTATTGAAAAGAGTTTTATTGGTTCAATCAGTTACAGCTTTTGCTCAAGCTCTGGCAGCGCCTCAAAGAGATCCGCTACCAGACCATAATCGGCGATCTGGAAGATGGGGGCTTCTTCGTCTTTGTTGATCGCCACGATTACCTTGGCGTCTTTCATCCCCGCCAGGTGCTGAATAGCCCCCGAGATGCCCACGGCAATGTAGAGATCGGGCGCGACGATCTTGCCGGTCTGCCCCACCTGCATGTCGTTGGGGGCAAAACCTGCATCGACCGCGGCGCGCGAGGCGCCAATGGCGGCACCGAGTTTGTCGGCAATGCCATTGAGTAGCTTGAAGTTTTCTTCATTGCCCATGCCGCGGCCGCCAGAGATGACCACCTTGGCACCCCCCAGTTCGGGACGGTCGGACTTGGCCAGTTCTTCGCTGATAAAGGTGGACTGGGCGTTCTCAACGACCACCTCAACCGCTTCGACGGGGGCGCTGCCGCTTGCCGCCACGCCGTCGTAGGCGCTGGGGCGTACGGTGATGACTTTCAGTGCATCGTCGCTTTTGACCGTGGCGATGGCGTTACCGGCGTAGATCGGGCGCTTGAACGTGTCCGCGCTCTCGACACTGATAATATCGGAAATCTGGCTAACGTCTTTGAGCGCAGCCAGGCGCGGCATGACGTTTTTGCCCGTGGTGGAGGCCGAGGCCAGCAGGTGGGTGTAGTCGCCGGCGAGCTCGGCCAGCAGTTTGCCCATGGGCTCGGCGAGCTGGTGGGCGTAAACGGCGTTATCCGCCACGCGCACTTTACTCACGCCGTCGAGCTTCGCGGCAGCCTCGGCGGCGGCTTGTACGTTTTCGCCCGCGATCAGGACGTCGATATCGCCGCCGCTGTCTTTAGTAATCTGTTGCGCGGCGGCAACCACGCTCGCGGTGGCGCCGGCGAGTTGGCCTTCGTGGAGGTCAGCAAGTACCAGAATGCTCATGCAATCAGCTCCTCTTAAAGTACTTTGTTAAAGTACTTTGGCTTCGTTTTTCAGTTTATCGATCAGCTCGTCCACGGAGCTGACTTTGATACCGCCTTGACGCTCGGCCGGCGGCTCGACGCTGACTAAGCTGACGTTGCTGGCAAAGGAGACACCGAGATCATCGGGAGATTTGACGTCCAACGGCTTTTTCTTGGCCTTCATGATGTCGGGGAGCTTGGCGTAGCGCGGCTCATTGAGGCGTAAGTCGGTGGTAATGATCGCGGGCAGCGAGAGTTCAAGGGTCTGCAGGCCGCCATCAATTTCGCGGGTGACGGTGACTTTCTCGCCGTCGATAGCGACGTTCGAAGCAAACGTGCCTTGCGGCAGGTCGGTGAGCGCCGCGAGCATCTGGCCGGTTTGGTTATTGTCGCTGTCAATCGCCTGCTTGCCGAGCAGGACTAAACCTGGCTGCTCGTCTGCCACTAGCTTGGCAAACGCCTTCGCGGCCCCCAGCGAGTCGACCTGTTCGTCGGTCTCAACGTGAATGGCGCGGTCGGCGCCTAAAGCAAGGGCGGTGCGCAGTTGCTCTTGGGCTTGTTTCGGGCCGATGGTGACCGCCACGATCTCGGTGGCCACGCCCTTTTCTTTCAGGCGGACGGCTTCTTCCACGGCGATTTCGCAGAAGGGGTTCATGGCCATTTTGACGTTGGTGAGATCAACGGCGCTGTTATCCGGCTTGACCCGAATTTTGACGTTGTAGTCGATGACGCGTTTCACCGCGACGAGTACTTTCATAGATTCCTCGCTTGGCTTTGTAGATTAAGCCGTTACTCTTGGATAACGCTGCTCTTGTCAGCGCCTGGTCATCATTGCTCAAATTCATGCAAGCGTTTGATAGGCACGCTGCTAAAAAACCTTACCAAGTTGCCACAGCTTTATAAAGTTCGACAACACTTAGCATCTACGCCCTTGGTCGCAATCTGACTTTACAACGGCTGCAAGCCCGTCTAACGCGCGATATGCTAGGCATAGTGCAAAGTAGATGACCAAAAGCGAACATTATGCCTATGATGAGTCATAACCAGAAGCAAACGGCCGTTTAAAATTAAGCTTATGTTTGCATAAATTTATTCTATGCAATAAGTCAGTACATAATACAAAACACGCAACATTAAGGAGTGACTAGGGTGGAAAACAACGCTGCTGAAAACACGGTAACTGAAAACGTAGAGCGCGATGTCATGGAGTTTGACGTTGTCATCGTCGGCGCGGGTCCATCAGGCCTTTCTGCCGCGTGTCGCCTAATGCAACAGGCCAACGAGGCCGAACACGAACTCAGCGTATGCGTGGTCGAAAAAGGCTCCGAGGTGGGCGCGCACATTCTGTCGGGTGCTGTCTTTGAGCCTCGCGCTTTACAGGAACTTTTCCCCGACTGGGAAGAGCGCGGCGCACCGCTCAATACACCGGCGACGCGCGATGAGGTTTACCTGCTCAAAGACGCGAAAAAAGCGCAGAAGCTACCCAACGCCCTCGTGCCGAAGAGCATGCACAATACCGGTGGTGATGCTACCCGCTATGTGATCAGCGCCGGCAACCTAAGCCGCTGGCTCGCCGAACAAGCAGAGTCGCTCGGGGTCGAGATTTTCCCGGGTTTTGCCGCGCAGGAAGTGATCATTGAAGACGAAGTGGTTCGCGGCATCATCATCGGCGATATGGGCGTCGCGGCTGACGGCTCGCAGAAAGACGGTTACATGCCGGGCATGGAGCTTCACGCCAAGTACACGCTGTTTGCCGAGGGCTCGCGTGGACACTTGGGCAAGCGTTTGATCAACGATTTCTCTCTCGATGCTGGGTGCGACCCCCAGCACTACGGCATCGGCCTGAAAGAGCTATGGGATGTGCCTGCTGATCAACATGAGCCCGGTTTAGTACTGCACGGCTCGGGCTGGCCGCTGGATAGCAATACTCACGGTGGCTGGTTTCTCTATCACGCTGAAAACCAGCAAGTGGTCTTGGGCTTGATCATGGATCTCTCTTATCAGAATCCATGGCTTTCGCCGTTCGACGAATTCCAGCGCATGAAACATCACCCGGTGATCAGCCAGCACTTAGATAGCGGCAAGCGCGTAGCGTATGGAGCCCGCTCTATTACGAAAGGCGGCTTAAACTGCTTACCTAAAATGACGTTCGCCGGTGGGCTTTTGATCGGCTGCGATGCAGGCACGCTTAACTTCTCGAAGATCAAAGGGTTACATACGGCGATGAAATCAGGCCTGGTGGCGGCAGAGAGCGTATTTGAAGCCCTTAAAGCGGGCGACGAAGGGGGCCAAGAGCTCACGTCTTTCACTGAGAAGTGGGAAGCTAGCTGGGCGTATGCCGAACTTCAAGAGAGCGCCAGTTTCGGTCCAGCAATTCATAAATACGGCACTATTGGCGGTGGTGCATACAACTTCGTCGATCAGCTACTTGGCGGCAAGCTCCCCAACGTTCACGACACCACCACCGATCACGGCAATTTAAAGCCTGCGGATCAATTTGAAAAAATTGACTACCCCAAACCGGATGGCAAATTGTCGTTCGATAAACCCTCATCGGTGTTTCTCTCCAATACCAATCACGAGGAAGACCAACCCTGCCACCTGCGTTTAGCCGACCCAGCGGTGCCGATTCGCGATAACCTGCCTGAATATGCCGAGCCCGCGCAGCGCTACTGCCCGGCAGGCGTTTATGAAGTGATTGAGGACGATGAGGGCAACCCTAAGTTCCAGATCAACTTCCAAAACTGCGTACACTGTAAAACCTGCGACATCAAAGACCCCGCGCAGAACATCACCTGGGTCGCACCGGAAGGCGGCGGTGGGCCGAATTATCCCAACATGTAAGCCTCATCCTGCATGTTAGCCGCCGCTGCGGGCACGTTTATTTTAGTGCTCGTAGCGGCGGTCATATTGGCTTAGCCTAGCCACGCTCAACCAAGGCCCATTAGCCTGACCACCAAGGGAATTAACAGCGAGCTCAGCACGCCAGTCAACCCCATGGCCAACCCGGCGAAAGCCCCTGTCAGCGTGCTGCGCTGCATGGCATAGGCAGTGCCGAAGCCGTGCGCCGATAATCCCAGGGAAAACCCTATCGCCGTTTCTGAACGCGTCTTGAGCACTTTGAACACCAAAGGCGCCAATAGGCAGCCAATGACCCCCGTCATCAACGCCAATCCAGCAGCAAGCGATGGGTAACCACCGATTTGGTCGGCAATCCCGATAGCAATAGGCGACGTTACCGATTTGGGCGCAAGCGAGAGCAGCAACGCATCGCTGGCACCTAGTAGCTGTCCGATGAATACCGTGCTGACAACCGCGGTAAGACTGCCGCTAATGCACGCGACAACAAGAGGAACCAACAAGCGTCTTATACGTTCTCGGTGGTCAAAAAGAGGCACCGCTAGCGCGACCGTCGCAGGACCAAGAAGAAAATGAATGAACTGCGCGCCTTCGAAATACGTGTCGTAATCAGTGCCGCTCAGCTGCAAAAGCCCCATGATCAATACCATGGCAACGAGCACAGGATGCAGCAGTGCAGAGCCCCCCACTTTACGATTCAACGCCGTGGCCAGCAGAAACGCTATCAGTGTCACCACGATCCAGAAAAGCGGACGGGCGGCGAAATACACCCAAAAATTCGTGATCTCCATACTCGCCTCGTATTATTTGCGCTGACGGCTTTCCAGCGTCTGTAAAATCCAGGCGGTCACTACCAACGTGATAAAAGTACTGAGCAGCAAAGAGACCAAAATCGCCAGCCACTGCTGCGCCAGCACTTCGGCAAACACCATCAATCCCACGCCGGCTGGCACAAACAATAACGACAGGTGGCGAATCAGCCCTTCCGCCGGCAGTCGCAGATACTTAGGTACGCGGCCATAAATCACCAGGCCGATCAGCAGCAGTATCATTCCGGCCACCGGACCTGGCACCGGTATCCCTAGCCACACCATCAGCCATTCGCCGGTAAGCTGGCACAGCAGCAAAATAAGAAACCCTTGAACCATCTGAATCCTCTTTATTTCAGACCTTTTTCAAAGGCCTTTTTCAAAGACCATTGCCAGCGGTCAACAGTGTGCTTGTGCATCGGTATCACGAGGTTTCGTCAGCACTTCAATCGGCGCGCGGTGTGCGACGAGCCGACGCCGACCGGCTTGGGTAAAACGCACGTCGATGACGGGGTTATCCCATGAACCTTCAACAGCCGCGACTTCACCCTCGCCAAACACGGCATGGCGTAAACGCTGACCGGGGTAAAAACGCAGATTTAAATGATACCCCGCCTTTGGCTCATCCACGTGAGCCGCCGCCACGGGAATATCATCGCGCCCGGCTTGCTCAAGGTAGCGTTTGACCAGCGCTGGAGACGACACACTTAGGGATTGATCGCCTGTATCAGCGTTTCCCTTCAGCTCATTTGCGATACGCAGGCTATCTTCCCAGGCGCTTTCTGCGATAAAACGACTGGGACGGTGCTCACCCCCGTCATGAAGAAGCAAAAGCGCTTCTTGTGCCCGCGTTATCGCCACATAGAACAGACGCCGCTCCTCTTCCAAGCGGTCATCGGTCAAGGGGTTATCGCGACTGTAGTGGGGGAAATCCTCTTCGTTTACACCCGCTACTGACACAAACGGCCACTCAAGCCCTTTGGCCCCGTGTACCGTACTGATCAGCACGCCACCGGCTTGGTTTTCCACCGGGCGCTCTAACAGTTCGATAAAGGCATCGGGGTCTTGCACGCTCTCCGCTTGCTCGATCAATACGTCCAGTAAACGCACATCTTCTTCGCCTTTATCTCGCCGCGCGGCGGCGCGTTTTAACGTTTTCTGCGCTTCAATGCTGTCGACAACGTGATGCAGCAGTTTTGCCGGTGGCCAAGCGGCAAGCTTTGGCAGCTCACATAGCAGCGCCCAGCGTTTTTTCAGCGTGCGCTTTTGGATCGGCTTTAAGTCCGATAGCACCGGATCGTGGCGTTCGGGCCAGCGCTGTGATTGCGCTAACTGATGCGCTAGGCGACGAAGGCGCTCGCGGGCGACAAAGGGGGTAGGCTGTGCGAGCAGTAGGTGGATCTGCTCGGGGTCTTGCAAAAGTGCTGGGCGCCGCGCCAACTTCAAATAGCCCGCCAACGCCTGAACCAACGGTAGGCGAAAAACAAAACGATCTTCGCGCAGCATGCGAAACGGAATGCCTGCCTGTAAAAGCGCAAGCTGAAACGGCACGGAAAGCGCCCAGCTCCTCACCAGAAGGCATGTCTCGTTGAGCGCACGCCCTTGGGCTTGCCAATCCATCAGCGCATCTAAAAAGAAACGGCTCCCCTGCCCTACACCTAACGAGGTTGCCGGGTTGCGGTTGTCGGCCAGGCAAAGCTGTTCCGGACGGCGTCGATTGGCCGCAATCGCGTGGTTAGCCGCCAATGCCAGTGCATGGCCATGGCGAAACGTTATGGAAAGCGGGTAGTCGATGGCAGCGCCAAAAGTCGCCGTGAAATTCTCCAGCATCGTATCCGGGCGGGCACCACGCCACTCGTAAATGCACTGATTGGCATCGCCGACGGCCATGACCTCGGCTTGCGAACCTGCCAGCACCGCGAGTAAGCGCTGCTGGGCGGTATTTATATCCTGATACTCGTCGATAATGACATGATCAAGAAACCCTTCAACACGCGACCTAAGGGCATCATCCGTCTCCAACGCCTGAAGAGGACGGTAAAGCAGATCAGCATAGGTCATGGCCCCTTCGTCGCGTAACAGGCGCTCGCCTTCTTCAAACGCAGCTGGGAAGTAGTCAGTATCAGCGTCAAATTGCAGGCGCTGGTAGAGCTCAGCCGGCTCAGCCATTTCCGCTTTCACTAAATTACTAAAATGCGCCAATGCTTCCAGACGCTCACCTTCCAAGGCGCCGTCGCGGCGTTCGGGCTCGTCACGCAACACATTAAGGCTAGCTTGGCGCAATAGACGCTCCAGCTGCCAATCTGCTGATAACAATCGACGCGGCGCAAGCCCACCCCAGCGGCACAAACTTTGCGTTAATCGGTGCCCTAACGAGTGAAACGTGCGGACATCGGGCAGCGCTTGACCGGGTTTGGCAAGCTCCAGTAAACGGCGCTGAAAGTCGTCTCGGGCCGAGCGGTTAAACATCAATACCAAAATACGCTTGGGCGAGACACCTTGCTCAAGTAAATACAATACCCGGGCCGCCATGGTGGTCGTTTTACCGGCCCCTGCCACCGCTGCCACACGGGCATGGCCTTTGGCGTGCTCGACCACGGCTTGCTGCTGCGCTGTGAGCTTCACTCTGCCCCGCGTTCGCTATCTGTCAACTCATGGCTGCCTACATGCCCAAGCACATGCCACTGCCCAGCACTTTCAATGCCAATTTCTATCGTGCCATCCCCTTGCTCTCGTGTTGTGGCGGCCTCGACCAACTGATAGTAAACATTACGGCTAATGCGCGCCGAGAGACCTAGTCGCACAGGCACTTGTGGCACCGCGTCGCCAGCGGGTGTAAGGGTGATGCTTAGCGGATGATCCGCATCCAAGCAAAGCTCATCGTCGTACTGCGTCACCAAATACCAGTCACTGCCCTGCTTGTGCGCTTGTATCATCACAAACGGGCAGTCCTCGACTTCAATACGCCAGCGCTCAACCGGCGTCACTAAGCAAACGCCTTCGGGGTCTTGACGCAGCAGGCTTGCAAGCAAACGCACCAGCGCAGGACGCGTAAAGACTCGCCCCTCGTGGAGCCATTGGCCATCTGCCTTAATCACTATCGGCATATCGCCTGCTAGTGGCGGATCCCACTTTTCTAGTGGTGGCACATTGGCCACGCCGTCACACTGTTGGAGCAACCGATCTAAATTCATCAGATTTTACGCGGGAAACCCGGTGCTTTTAGCGCCGGGAGGGAGTGCGCGTCGTGCGAAGCACGACCTGGATTACGCTACCGCCTGTCCCGCATCTCCTCTCAGGTTAATGGCCGGTAAAAGGTGAAAGCCGTAGCCATCACCGCGCTGGATCACGGTGCAGTACTTATGCGAAATGCCTTGTACGGCACCTTGTTCGGTCTGGATGTTAAAGCTTCCGGTTTTACGCACCGCGACACGGCCCGTATGGGTACCGATTTTCTTTCCGGTGCGCACGATGGCGTTGACCATATCGCCGGTCTGAAAGCCGTGTACCTGCTTTTGGCGCATTAAAATGCCTCGGCGAAAACCGTATTTATCCAGCCGTGTCCGCTGGTAACTCCCGCGCCCGGTGGCTTTAATGGTTAGCGTTGGCATCTGCCAATCGTGCAGGGCATCGAGTGGGCCGACACAGGCCGCGTCCAGGGCGTGGGTTTTGGGGATGCCCAGCCGCTGGCGGTTGTATTTCGTGCGCCCGCCTGTACCCACGGCGACCGGCAAGCCGGTGGCTTTGAGGGCGTTAAACAGCGCCCAGCGCGTGGCGTTGACCGCGCTGGCATCCCGCAACGGGCGTCGTTGCTGGCGCTGCACTCGCTCAAGCCGCGCCTCGGCGGTGTAACCGTGCTTTTTCAAACGGCGCCGCAACCCTTTCGACGTGGCAACGAAGTCAGCAACTGGCTGGCGATCTTTCTCGGTGTTGCAGTCGTGGCAACTTAGGGTCAAGTTACTGACACGATTAGAACCGCCTCGACTGCGCGCCACGATATGCTCGACTTCCAGCGGGGTGTTGGTGGCGCCGCAGTAGGCACACTCGCGACCCCACTTTTCCAGCAGGTATTCACGCACCTCGTAGCCGAGTAACGTGCCTTGCTGGTACTCGACGCCGCTGATCTCGGGGTTTGCCAGCTTTTGCGTATCAAAGCGCACCAACTCCTGATCGAGTGCCGTAATCGTCGCAAGCTTATTGAGCCGCTGCATCCACGCCATGACCGTATCAATGCGGTGCTGCAATGATGGTGGCAGCCACTCCTCTGGCCGAGTGCGGTTATCAAAGCGCGGGGCACGATGGCGCAAATTCGCCGAGCGGCGACGACGCCGAAAAGCCGCACGCTGTTGCAGGGCCTTTTTGATCTGAAAGCCGCGATGCACCAACTCGAACAGGCAAAGGACATGCTGCCCATCGTTCGCTTCCCGCACCAACGCCAAGCCGGTGGTTTTACTCCCCGGATCGAGCTTTAGGCGCAGCGGTTGCGTGTCACCACCGATCAGGTCTTTTAACCGGATCGTAAACGGGTAGCGCTTATGCACTGCAGCGCGACCGCGTTCAAGCAGCAATCGTGCCCGCTTTTCGCTGCACGGCATCAAAGGCCGCTTTTGTTTGTCCAATACGAAAACCGCCATGGCGATTTCCTCCCTATTGGTGCCCTTACGGGCCTAGTGTCGCGGGGCTTGTGCCCCGTCTCCCCTCGGGAATGTGCTACACCGGATTGGCTTTCCGCCGCCTTGCCACCTTCGGCGCTTACTCCTACGCCAGCATGATGGTTCGTTCCAGAATCCGAAGCTGAGGAAGCACCTCGGAGTGGGTCTTTACCCTATGTAGCACGTAGCGGGTTGGGTACCGCTTTCCCTGGTCAACCGTGCGAACTTGTGATGTCACAAGCTCGGAGGCTTTAGCCCCGAGTAGTTGACTAAAGCCCCTCCTCTCAGCATACCCTTAGCTTAAACCAAGCCCGCCTGAGCCAGCCCATCGCGGATATGCGCAGGCGCCTCAGGAACCGCCGCGCGAAATAGATGGTAAAAGTTAGCCGTGGTCTGCATGGCCACTTCATCTACGCTGATACCGCGCTCCTCGGCAATACATTCGGCAACCTTCACGACCCAAGCGGGCTCGTTGGGCTTGCCTCGGTAAGGCACTGGCGCAAGATAGGGGCTATCGGTTTCGATCAGCAGTCGATCGAGCGGGAGATTTCGTGCCAACTCGCGTAAGGATTCGGCATTACGAAACGTCACAATGCCTGAAAGTGAAATGTAAAAACCTAGTTTGATCGCCTCACGCGCCATGTCTAAATCTTCGGTAAAACAATGAAGAACGCCGCCTACCTTTGGGTCAATGTGCTCACGCAATAGGGTCAACGTATCGTCTTTGGCTTCGCGCGTGTGTACCACAATTGGGAGCTCAAGCTCATGCGCGGCCATCAGATGGCGCTTAAAACGCGCATACTGCACATCAGCAGGCACGCTTTCGCGGTAATGGTAATCCAAGCCCGACTCGCCAATGGCCACCGCACCGTATTGGTCTGCCGTGTCGACAATTTCCTCAACGCTAGGCTCTTGCTCCACGGTGTGCAGGGGATGCAAACCGGCTGAAATCACCACGTCTTGATGCTCGCGGGCAAGCGCTGCCAAGCGAGGCATATCGTCTAACGTCACGGCGATAGCAAGAAACTGGTTAACGTCAGCCGCGCGGGCAGCCTCTAGTGTGGCGTTAAGGTCACCGCCATGAGTGTTGTCGGATAAACGATCAAGGTGGCAGTGGGAATCAACAAACATAGCGCACTCGACATTAACAATGAGAAGGGAAACATGAACAAACTTATAGCGTATAGGAAGGAGCGGCCTTGTCTAACTGGCCTGCCAGCAAGGTTTCGATGCGATCACGCACACTGTAATCCTGTTGGCTAAAATGCACACCAATCCCTGGCATACGTCGGCCAGTCACCCCCTCGGGTGACACCCAAATGACGTGACCGCTCACCGTCAGCCGCTCTTCGTCAGCAGGCAGTGTCAGCAGCAATACCACTTTTTGCCCTAGGGCATAGGGCTTGTGGGTCGGCACAAAAATACCACCACGATCCAAAAACGGCATATAAGCAGCGAGCAGCGTCGGCACATCGGGAATACTTAGTGAAAGCGCTTTTTGCATCATTATAGGGTCTCCTAGGGGCTGCTCACGAACGCAACAGCGCAGCCCAACGCACCAACCATGCTTCAAGCACCAGCTGCGGGTTTGGGTTGGCTCCTACCGCTAATAAACGACGCTGCTCGCGGGCGTAATCCAGCAGGCGAAACCAGTCTTGCACACGACCATTCTTCATAGCTTGACGATACAGCGGCACCAAGTCAGCGTTATGTAGCCCCGCTTCATTCCCCGATAACCCGAAACGAATAAGGTCTTCCAACCACGCGATACCGTACCACAGGATACCGTCCAACGCTTGACGGTCGAGCCGAGCCGCTTCGCTTACAGGCTCAGCACCGCGCATCAGTTGCTCAAAGCTATCATGCAATTGGTGACGAAGCGCCCGCTCCTCAGGCGCGGCTAATTCCACTGCCAACAAGGGCAAGCCACCCGCAACTTGCCACCAAAAGCGGGCTTCTTCTTCGCTTTGAAGCTTCTCTAAAAGCCAGGAACGGCACTCAGCAAAGGCCACACTCGCGAGCGACCACTGCTGGCAGCGGGAGCGAATGGTCGGCAGCATGCGCGACGGCACGTCGGACAGGAGAATAAAGAGCGTCTTATCGCCCGGCTCCTCCAAGCTTTTGAGCAGCGCATTGGCCGCTGCCACATTCATTGCCTCTGCCGGTGAAATCACAATCACGCGATAACCGCTTTGCTGTGCGGTTTGGTTAACAAACCGATTCACTCCACGAATCGGGTCAATGCGAATTTGACGCTTACCCTCTTCCGGCGATACGCGCAGCAAATCTGGGTGGTAGCCCGAAGCGAGCATTTGGCAGCTATGGCATTCCCCACAGGCATAAGTGCGAGGGTTAGCACACAGTACCTGGGCGATTAACGTCTCCGCCAGCGCTTGTTTGCCCACCCCGTGAGGCCCATTAAACAACAGCGCATGAGGGAGCCTGTCATCTTGCTGCAAACGCAGTAGCTGCGCCCACATGCCGTGATGCCACGGCAGTACCGACGCTACGGCCATGCGGCCACCTGCTTGGCTAACGCATCAGCAACCGCCACCTGCACAAGCTCCAGAGGCTCTGCCGCGTTAATGACGGCAAAACGCTTGGGTGCTTGGGCGGCTCGCTCAAGGTAGGCATGACGGACGGCGTCAAAGAAGTCGCCATGCTCACGCTCAAAGCGATCACGCTCACCCCCTTGATGTGATAACCGCGAGGCCACGCGATCACTTGCCGCGTCCACCGGCATATCCAGTAACAGCGTGATATCGGGCTGTAGCCCCTGCTGCACGAACTGCTCAAGCGTGGCAATACGCTCCGCGGCAATACCTCGCCCGCCGCCTTGGTACGCGTAGGTCGCATCGGTAAAGCGGTCGCAGACCACCCAGGTCCCGCGCTCAAGCGCGGGCAAAATCTTTTCAGCTAAGTGCTGAGCTCTGGCGGCAAACATTAGCAATAGCTCAGCATCGACGCTTAGCGGTTCGGCCGGCGCAGGGTCTAGTAACAGCTGGCGTATTGCTTCCGCGCGCGAGGTACCGCCTGGCTCACGCGTGCTGATAACGTCTCGTCCTTGGGCACGCAGCCAATCGACCACAAATTGTAGGTTGGTCGATTTCCCCACGCCTTCGCCGCCTTCTAAGGTAATAAAGCGCCCGCGCTGGCTCATGGTGGCCTCAACTTGATGGATGATAAATTACCGATTGCGTATATAGCGATTAACGGCGTTATTATGCTCGCGTAGCGTACGCGAAAAATGATGGGTGCCATCTCCCTTGGCGACGAAATAGAGCGTTTCCCCTGGCAGCGGATTCACCGCGGCTTCTAGGGATGCTCGGCCTGGCAGGGCAATCGGTGTCGGCGGCATCCCATCAATCACGTAAGTGTTATACGGGGTGGCTTCGCGCAAGTCAGCATAGCGAATGCGGCCATCATATCGATCCCCCATGCCGTAAATCACCGTTGGGTCGGTTTGGAGGCGCATACCGCGCTCTAAACGGCGTTTGAAAACCCCGGCAATCTCACGCCGCTCCTCCGGCGCACCGGTTTCACGTTCAATTAGCGATGCCATAATCAGGGCATCATAGGGTGTGTCGATGGGTAAATCGTCACTACGCTCAGCCCATACTTCTTCCACCACCCGCTCCATCTTCTCAAGCGACTGCTGCAGAATGTCGACGTCGCTCATGCCTAAGTGGTAACGATACGTATCAGGGAAAAACCAGCCCTCAGGATGTTCGCCTTCACGACCTAATAGCGCCATGACCTCTTCGTCACTCAATTCTGCGGTTCGACTGTCTAGCTTCGGTGCCGCGCTAAGCAGATGGCGCATTTGGCCAAACGTCCAACCTTCGGGCACAGTCAATGGATAGGTCATGACGTCATTACTGGCCAATAATTCAAGCATATCGTGACCTGTCATCCCCGGTTGCAACTGATATTCGCCCGCACGCAGCTGCGGCAGTTTATCCGGCGCAAGTCGCGGTAACAGTCGAAACGCCCAAGCATCCTTAATAATGCCTTGTGCACCCAGTTCGGCAATCACACGATGAAAACCCGCCCCTGATGGGACCTGATAAAGCTGCGGCTCTTCAAGCGTCAGCGGCGCTGACAGGCGGCTTTGCCAATAAGTGTAAGCGCCGGCTGCGCTTATAGCGCCCAGCGCCACCACAGCCAACAACGCCCAAAAAATCCGTTTCAAACCCCACCTCTTTTCATCATTTTGCGTCAACAATAAAACGTGTTAAGCGGCAAAGCCTAACAGCCGATGTCCGGCCGCCTGTAATACATCGCTTGTAGGCCGCGTCCAGCGCTTTTGCACTTGACCATCGTGCGTTACCAGCGCCACCACAGGCCAAATGCCTTGTACTGAGTTACCTACCCAAAGCCGCTCTATACGACAAAGTTCACTTAATGGCAGTGGTGCGACCGCAATAAGCTTATGCGATAACAGCGCCTCTCGCAGCGTGCCTGCCACCCCACACTGCGTTAACGGTGGGGTCCAAAAAGCACCGTCTTGTTGCCAAAACACGTTCATACTAGTGGCTTCGACCACATTATTTTGCTGATCGGCGAGCAGCCCTTCGGCAATATCCTCACGCTGCCACTCGCGTCTGGCGAGTACATTTTCCAACCGGTTAAGGTGCTTGATACCGGCAAGCCGAGGCTGCTGCGCCAGCCGCAAGTCGCAAATACACACATGAATCCCTTCAGACCAACGCGAAAAATTCGGTGTAAACGGCATGCGGTGGCTCAATAAGCGTGGAAACGGTGTTAGTGGTGGCGCATAACCGCGTCCTCCGCTTCCACGCGTCAACACGATTTTAAGTACTTCTTGCTGTGGAAGTCTCTCACCCGGATCGGCGGTATGCCACGTGGCTTCAAGCGCGGCATCGCTAGGCATAGGTATGCCTAATACTTCGCAGCCTCGGCGCAAACGGGCACGATGGTAATCCCACAAAATGGGCTCGCCATCGCGCAGCAACACAGTTTCAAAAACGCCGTCTCCGTAAGCGAAGCCACGATCGTCAAACGGTAGCATTGGAGACGCCGTCATCACGCATATCCTCGTGCGTTATCCTTATTTACCCTTACACTTTCACTGCTATACCTTCTTGAATAGCAACGACCCGTTGGTGCCGCCAAACCCAAAAGAGTTGGAGAGCGACATGTTAATGGTCATATCGCGAGCACTGTGCGGTACGTAATCAAGGTTGCAGCCTTCCTGAGGGTTATCGAGGTTGATTGTAGGCGGTGCTATTTGATCGCGAATGGCCAGCACACTAAAGACCGCTTCCACGGCACCGGCCGCCCCCAACAGGTGCCCAATCATGGACTTAGTTGAACTCACCGCCACATTTTTAGCGGCATCGCCCAACACACGCTCTACCGCACGACTTTCAGCCAAGTCGCCTGATGCCGTCGAGGTGCCGTGCGCGTTAATATAATCGACGCTTGCCGGGTCAATTTGCGCATCTTTAATCGCGTTACTCATGGAAAGCGCAGCGCCACTGCCATCTTCGGGCGGTGACGTCATATGGAAGGCATCGTCACTCATGCCAAAGCCTACAAGCTCTGCATAGATATTCGCACCGCGCGCTTTGGCATGTTCATACTCCTCTAATACCAGCACACCAGCCCCGTCAGAGAGCACAAAGCCATCGCGATCCGCATCCCACGGGCGACTTGCCGCTTCGGGGTTGTCATTGCGGGTAGAGAGAGCGCGCGCTGCTGAGAAACCACCAAGCCCTAAAGGCGTGGTCGCCATCTCAGCACCACCACACACCATCACATCGGCATCGCCATAAGCAATAGTACGCGCGCTGTAACCAATGTTATGAGTCCCGGTAGTACAGGCAGTGGTGATAGCAATATTAGGGCCTTTAAAGCCGTGTTGAATCGCCATGTTGCCGGAGATCATATTGATGATGGAGCCCGGCACGAAAAACGGTGATATCCGCCGCGGACCGCTTTTTTGCAACGCATTATGATTGTGCTCAATCATGGGTAGCCCGCCAATGCCTGAGCCAATCGCGACACCGATACGGTCAGCGTTATCTTCGTTGCACTCGATACCCGCGTCCTCAATGGCCTGCGCGCCTGCGGCCATACCGTATTGGATAAATAGATCCATCTTCCGGGCATCTTTCGGGTTCAAATAGAGGCCAATATCGAAGTTTTTAACCGACCCACCAAAGCGCGTATTAAAATCACTGGTATCAAAATGTTCGATGGGTGCAATACCGCTTTTACCTGCAACGATATTGGACCATGACTCATCGACGGTATTTCCCACAGGGGTCACCAGGCCTAACCCGGTTACCACTACCCTTTTCCGTGCCATTCGTTTTCCTCCAGGCATCCATGGTGACTTAACCCACTTGGATCATTTCTGCCGGTCTACTGTAAAAATGCATAGGCTATGTGCACGTTAAGACGCAACGTCGTTAATGTCGAGCATTTCGCTTTTAGCAAAGGGCAACAGTATAACGGAGATTACCTGCCGCGTTCATTGCCCTAAACAGCAAAAAAGCCGCCCTAATGGAAGGCGGCTTTTATTTAGGCGGTTCTACCACCTCGGCTAATAGCGCCGACAACGCCCTTACTGATGGGCGTTAACGTAATCCATCGCTTCTTGAACCGTGGTAATTTTTTCAGCTTCTTCGTCAGGAATTTCGGTATCAAATTCCTCTTCAAGCGCCATTACCAACTCGACAGTGTCGAGTGAGTCGGCACCTAGATCTTCAGTAAAAGAAGAACCGTTTTGGATATCTTCTTCTTTAACGTTTAGGCGCTCGGCCACAACTTTTTTTACGCGCTCTTCAATAGTACTCATCTACGTACTCCAGTTGTTCACATTAGCGGTTTAATAACCAGCCATTTGGAAACCGCAAGCCAAAAGCTGCGGGGTAGTTTATAGACGCCCTTTGGCAGACGCAACCGCCAAACCCAAGGCATCAACGCATATTCATGCCGCCATTAACGTGCAGCGTTTCTCCAGTGATATAGCTTGCGCTATCGCTGGTTAAAAAGCCCACCGCTGCGGCAATCTCTTCGGGTGCGCCTAAGCGCGCCAGTGGAATTTGTTTAAGCAGCATATCGTGCTGAGCTTCCGGTAGCGCTTCGGTCATGTCAGTGGCAATAAAGCCGGGCGCGACATTATTGACGGTAATATTGCGCGAAGCCACTTCCCGAGCCAACGAACGACTAAAACCTTCCATACCTGCTTTAGCAGCCGCGTAGTTAGCTTGACCTAAGTTTCCTGTGGAAGCTACCACAGAACTTATTGACACAATTCGCCCGAAACGTGCCTTTGTCATACCGCGCAAACATGCTTTGCTGACGCGATAGACAGACTTAAGATTGGTATCCATTACCGCATCCCACTCATCTTCTTTCATACGCATGAGAAGGTTGTCACGAGTAATCCCAGCATTATTCACCAAGATAGTTGGCGCACCAAACTGTTCGGTGACCACTTTCAGCACGTTATCAATGCTTGACAGGTCCGTAACGTTTAAACAAACGCCTGCGCCTTCAATGCCTTGCGCTTTGAGATCGGCATCAATTTTTTCCGCTCCCGCATCGCTTGTGGCCGTTCCCACCACAACGCGGCCTTGCCGGCCAAGTTCATGCGCAATGGCACGACCGATACCGCGACTGGCACCGGTGACTAGCGCCACTCTGCGTTCTTGTGTCATCACGTACACCCCTTTGTCGAAAAAGTGCTCATCAACCTAACGGCTAACGTTTAGTCGTTATTTGCAACCGTTTCGCGCGCCAGCTCCAGCGCAGCATCCAAGCTATCGGGATCGTTTACCGCCAAGCCTTTACTTCCCCGTACGATACGCTTATTCAGGCCGGTTAGCACTTTGCCTGGCCCACACTCAATAAACGCCTTCGCGCCTTGCGCACTCATCGCCTCAACGCAATCTGTCCAACGAACGGGCTGATAAAGCTGCTCCACTAAACGGGTACGCAATGTATCTATATCAGCGTGCGCTTGCGCATCCACATTTTGGATTACACTATAGCGTGGTGCACGCAGATCAATTTTGCCAATAACTGCTGATAGCTGTTCGGCAGCTGGCTTCATTAGCGCGCAATGCGACGGCACCGAGACCGGTAACGGCATGGCGCGTTTCGCCCCGGCTTCTTGGCACGCGGCAATGGCGCGTTCAACCGCTGGCTTAGACCCGGCGATAACCACTTGCCCTGGAGCGTTGTAGTTTACGGCCGAAACCACATCACCTTGCGCTGCCTTTTCACACGCTGCCTCAACGGCGGCATTATCCAATCCCAGGATAGCCGCCATCGCCCCTTGACCCGCAGGCACAGCTTCCTGCATGGCCTCGCCACGCAGGCGCACAAGCTTGATACCTTCGGCAAACCCCAACACACCGGCACACACCATGGCACTGTATTCACCTAGACTGTGGCCTGCCATAACACCGGGGCGCGGACCTTCTAGCTCTTGCCATACGCGCCAAACGGCGATGCTTGACGCTAAAAGCGCTGGCTGGGTGCAAGCCGTCGCGTTAAGTGACTCTTCCGGGCCTTCTTGCACCACTTTCCAAAGATCATAGCCCAAAGCATCCGACGCTTCTTCAAAGGTGGTACCTACCACACTGTAGCGTTCGGCCAGCTCTCGCAGCATTCCTAGCTGTTGAGAGCCTTGCCCAGGGAATATGAGGGCAAGGGGTTGAGACATGTCGTTCACCTTTGCACTTGTTGGCGTTTGCTCATGTGAGCACAAGACACTGCACGGTCAAGGATACCTTGCCGGCCAGGTCACACCGCGGCATTCTTCATGAATGCCACGATTTGTTCAGCGTTCTGGCATAGACTGCCAGCGCTGCACTACTTGCTGAGGCAGATCGTGCTCGACTTCTTGTATCGCCCGCACAATCGCATAATAAAAGCCTTCTGCATGGGTCCCGCTGTGACTTTTCACCACAATACGCGAAAGCCCCAATAAGCTAGCGCCATTGTAGCGCACGGGATCAAGCTCCTTTTTTAAGCGCTTGAGTGCAGGCCTCGCCAGTAAACTTGCCAAGCGTCCGCTCAATCGCGATTCAAATACCGCCTGAACACGCTCAATTAGCATACTGGCCAACCCTTCACTCGACTTCAGCACCGCATTGCCGACAAATCCATCACAAACCACCACATCGAGATTACCGCGAAAAAGATCGCCGCCTTCTGCATACCCTTGATAATCAAAAAGACATTGAGAAGGACGGTGCCGTAACATTGCATTCGCCTCACGTACACTGCGACTGCCTTTGGTCGCTTCAGCCCCAACGTTAAGCAGCGCCACACGAGGGCGTTCAATAGCGTCAACGCTCTGCGCCATCGCCGCCCCCATCACGGCAAAATCCACCAGACGGTGTGCGGGAGAATCGACGTTGGCCCCTAGGTCGAGCAGATAGCAACGTCCGCCGTTTCGCGTGGGGATCGCCGTACTAATTGCCGGGCGACTAATACCCGGCAATGTGCCCAACTCACGCCGCGACAAGGCCACTAGTGCCGCTGTATTTCCTGCACTAACACCCGCATCGGCGCCACCGTGCGGCCCATTACCTGCCAAACAGCGCAGCATTTGCGCCATGCTGGTATCTTGACCATGACGCAATGCCCACGCTGCTGTCGCGTCTTGAGCTACATGAGCGTGGCTATTGCATACCACCAAACGTGACGCTGCCGCAGCCAATGGCTGCGGCAAGCGCGAAAGCTCGGCAACAACTTGCCGGCTTGGGCCAAATAACAAAAGCTCTAAATTATCGTGGTACAACGCTGCTTTTGCAGCACCATAGATGATGGATTGGGGACCTTGGTCGCTCCCCATTACATCAATTGCGATACGCACGCGTTACTGAGCCACCGTTACTGAGTCATTGCGATTCGACCACTGACACGAGGCCCGAGGTATTAAACCTCTACCACTTTACGGCCACGGTAGAAACCGTCCGGCGAGACGTGATGGCGCATGTGCGTCGTGCCCGTCTCTTTGTCTTGAGACAGTGTCGGCGCGCTCAGAGCATCGTGGCTGCGACGCATGCCGCGCTTAGAGCGAGTTTTACGGTTCTTTTGAACTGCCATGGGTATTTACTCCAGGTGTGTAGGGTAAAAGTTGCTATTTTTTGCCTTTCAAGGCGCCACTGCTCTTTAAGGCATTAAGCACCGCAAAAGGATTGTCGGCTGGCGATTTTGTATCGTCCAACCCTTTGGCTTTGCTAACCAGCTGCTCTGGCAAAACACTGCATTCCTGTTCGTCGTGGTATACGACTTGAGGGAGACTGAGAATCAACTCATCCTCAACAACCGTCAGCAAGTCCAGCTGTTCATTTTTCACCAGCACGGGCTCATGGCTTGCAGGAAGCTCGCTTGCCAATGCTTCGTCGCTGATCATACCAAGCACAAACCGGCTTTCCACTTGCTGCGGCATCGGCTCTAGACAGCGACGACATGCAAGCAACATATCCGCCTGTAAGTGGCCACGAATTTCACGACGACCCTGCGAATCAATGCCAAACTCAAGCACGACATGGCAGTCGCCCGTTTGGTCACCGGCTTCTTCGACCAGTCGCGATAGCTGATTCAGCGCAACAAGGCCTTCGAGTCGTTCGTCGCGGGCTGCAAGCTTATAAGGCTCAACCCGACTGGGGAGTTGTGAGGTCAACATAGGCGCGCAATGATAGGCACTCACCCCTTGTCTGTCAAAGCCACTGATGCATTTCTTATTTCTGGACGTGTATTGCTGACTTCGCGAGACTCAGCGACACTTGGACAATCTTACCTTATTTGCCAAGAGTTTCTCCATGCCCACGCCTTTACCTCTAGTGCTCGCCTCCAGTTCTCGCTCGCGTCGCGCCCTCCTTGACCGTTTACATATCCCCTACCAGTGCCATTCGCCCGATATCGACGAGACACCAAGGCCAGGAGAACTCCCGCGGGCTCTGGTGCACCGCCTTGCCCTCAGCAAAGCTTTTGCGGTGGCTGACCTTTATCCTGACCACTGCATTATTGGCTCTGATCAAATCGCCGTTTTTGATGACGAAATTCTAGGCAAACCGCATACTCCGGAGAAGGCGCGAGAAAACCTCACTCGCTTTTCGGGCCAGCGAGTGACATTTCTCACCGGGTTAGCGTTGCTGGATACGCGCCGCCAGCACCACCAGGTTCACGTTGAACCGTTTGACGTTGTATTCCGTACGCTTACAGAGGATGAAATTACTTATTACGTCGCAAAAGAACAACCGCTCGACAGTGCCGGCAGTTTTTACATGGAAGGATTAGGCATTGCCCTCTTTACCTCGCTGGAAGGCCAAGACCCTAACGCCCTCGTTGGCCTTCCTTTGATCGCCCTTTGCGACATGCTGCGCCAAGCGGGCCTCAACCCGCTTGCGCGAAGGATTTAAGATCAAACGGCTTAATAGGCAATAGGCGATGGCGACGTGGAGATCCCCAGCACCTGAGCAGCAGTTTGCGTAAAACGCCGCGTCAAACGATCAAACGGATCAAGACTCGGCGTATAATTTTCCCAGCGAACCTCGCCCAAGTAGTCGCGCGATAGCGACTCCAGCGAATCCAGCCGGTCAACCAAGCCAAGCTCCATCGCCTGCTCGCCGCTCCATATCAAGCCCGAAAAAATCTCCTCTTCATCGCTTAAGCGCTCCCCACGCCCTGCGCGCACATCGTCGATAAACTGCTGATGCGTGCTGTCTAACACCGCTTGCCAAAACGCCACCGTTTCGTCATCCAAGGGCTTGAACGGGTCTAAAAAGGCTTTGTTTTCGCCTGCAGTCACTACTCGCCGCTCAATACCGATTGAGTCAATGGCTTCATTAAAGCCAAACCCCGAGTAGATAACGCCAATGGATCCTACCAAGCTCACCGGGGAAGCGGCGATTTCATCCGCCGCCGCGGCAATGTAGTAGGCACCACTTGCACCGATATCTTCAATCAGCGCGATAATGGGCTTATCACCCGACTCTCGCAGGCGCATTATTTCAGCAAAAACACGCTGTGATTGAACGGGGCTGCCTCCAGGGCTATCGATGTGCACCACCACTGCACGAGTATTATCTGAAGACCACGCGCGATTAAGTCCCCGAATAACACGCTCTGCATTAGCAGGTGAATCGCGGCTAATCACGCCTTTGACTTCCACAATGCCCAGATGCGGCTGTGTGGGCATAGCACTACCCATGCCGGCTTGAAAAACGCTGTAAGCACTTAGCGAGAGAAAAGCCAATACAATCGCTACCAGAATAAAACGGAAGAACAGCTTCCAACGACGGCTACGGCGCTGCTCGGTCAATACGCCACCGATCCAGCGATCCATCATTTCCATCTGCGCTAAACGCTGACGCTCCACCAGCGTGGCTGCATCGTCTCCTGGATTCCCGGCTGTCGTTGAGACGTTCTCTGGATTCACCTTATCTGACGCGACCGACGCATTTTGCGTCCAAGGGTCGCACTTACCCGCTTCAGACTCATCGCCAGCGGGCTTTTTAGGGGTTTCATCACTCATGCGGATATCCTTTAAAAAACCGTATTACACCTCATTACCAGCACTCACGGTGCAGCCATTCAAACAAACTCTCTACGCTGTGGGCCAAGTATTCTGGCTCGCTGGCAAAAAGGCGCTCCACCGAATGTACGCCATAACTAACGCCCACCCGCGGCATGCCTAATGTACGAGCCATTTCCAGGTCATACTCGGTGTCACCTACCATCACCGCGCGCTCAACCGGTACCTTGAGCTCGTCTAACAATTCGCTCAGCATTTGCGGATGCGGCTTAGAGCGCGTTTCATCCGCTGTACGGCTGGCATGAAACCAATCACCGCTTTGGGTATCACGAAAAATACGGTCCAACCCGCGGCGGGTTTTGCCTGTCGCCACGGCAAGCTTTAATGCTTTTCGCTGGCGTAACGCACTAATAGACGCCTCTACACCGCCAAAAAACGTCATTGGCGTAGGGTCAGCATGCACAAAGTGGTGCGCATAACGCTCGCGTAGGTGTGCCGACTGTTCGGGCAAAATCCCAGGGCAAAGCTTATCTACCGCTTCTGGCAACCCAAGCCCGATGATGTCCTCAACCGCTGGTCCCGACAAATCACCCCACTGCGCATCGCGCGCAGCAGACTGCATGCTAGACACAATACGCGGCACGGAGTCCATTAACGTGCCATCCCAATCAAAAATCACAAGTTCAAAACGCATAGTAGGCCTGTAAGCTACTGGCGAGCACGACGCAGCACCGTCTCAAGAGCCTCGGGCAACGCGGCCTTGACGGTGACGGGGCGACCATTGGTCGGCTCGGGAAAGGTTAACGCATGGGCATGAAGAAATAGCCGCCCTACCTCCAATTGCCGTGCGAGGTGCTGACTATCACGGTTGAAATACTTGTCATCTCCCAGCAACGGATACCCAGCGTGGGCGGCGTGAACACGAATTTGGTGGGTGCGACCCGTCACAGGTTCGGCTTCAATCAGCGTGACGCGAGAAAACGTTTCCACCACGGCAAAACGCGTACGGGCTACTTTTCCATTGGGGTCAACGCGCACCCGTCGCTCACCGTTGCCGGCGTCATAGCGATCAAGCCTTGCGCTGACATAGGTTTTACGCGCTGGCCAACGTCCTGCCACCAATGCCAAATAGCGCTTTTCCATGGCGTGTTGTTTCAACGAGGCATTGAGTGTCACCAGCGCTTCACGAGATTTCGCCAGTAACAGACAGCCCGATGTATCGCGATCCAGACGATGAACCAACTCGAGAAAAGAGAGGTCGTCTCGAACTTGGCGCAATGCTTCGATCAAGCCGATTTTGACACCACTTCCCCCGTGAACCGCAAGCCCTGAAGGCTTATTAAGCACCAACCAATCCGGCCCTTCCATGATAACGCTGCCCAATAGCACATCACGCAAATTATCGCTGACGTCTTTAACGGCTTCGCGTGGTGCCAAACGCAGCGGTGGCACGCGGACCACGTCGCCACCTTGCAGTCGGTAGTCGACTTTGACGCGTTTTTTATTCACTCGCACTTCGCCCTTACGCACAATGCGGTAAATCAACGCCCGCGGAGCGCCTTTTAAACGCGTCATTAAAAAATTATCAATGCGTTGTCCTGCTTGCTCAGGGGCAATATCGACCCACTGCACTTCACGCCCTTCGGCCATGGTCGTACGCTCCGGCTCTATGCTAAAAACGGCATTCTAGCGTAGACGCCTGCGCATTGCGTCAATTGCTGGCATAGCGCTTTGCTGTTATATTCTTAAACGCTCGCCCTCCATGTGGCCAAAGGCGCCTGCCCGACCAACACGCAGGCCAGAGCAAGGCGGAAATAGCCGTGTAAGCATGGCAATATGCGCCAAGTAAAGACAATGACACGAGTCAAAACACTCACGTCAGAAGATAAATAGTCAGAACGCTGTCGTTAACGCAAATTAACGGCAGCGAAGTCGTAAAAGATAAAACGCCACGCCCGCCGTGAAGATGCCTAATGTCATAGGGCATATTGCGCGACGGGCACTAAGTTCAACGTTGTGCCGGTAGCCGACGTTGGTAAATCGATGAATGCCAGGTGTTGGCGGAGTCAGCAGGACCGGTTGGAGATGACAGCCACCGAGATATGTCCTGCCTCTGCCACGTACTCAACGCCCTAACCAGCCGGGTTGGCACCTACCATCCGGCTTAATGCGTCAGCATATTTATGCCCGAGCACAAGCACGCAGCAACGCGATTTGCTTTACGTCATCCGTATTAAGCTTTCAGAAGTCTGTTTTGCGTACTGACTGTTCTGAATGTGACGGATCGCCGGCACGCAACGCTATGTGAGACAACATGAAACGGATGCTCATCAATGCGACCCAGCCAGAAGAGCTGCGCGTCGCCCTTGTCGATGGTCAACGCCTGTACGATTTAGATATCGAGTCTGGTTCGCGAGAGCAGAAAAAAGCCAACATTTACCGAGGCAAAATCACCCGCGTCGAGCCCTCTCTCGAAGCGGCTTTTGTCGACTTTGGTGCTGAGCGCCACGGCTTTTTGCCGCTCAAAGAAATCTCCCGCGACTACTTTGTCAAAGACGTGTCTGGCCGCCCCAGTATCAAAGAAGTATTAAAAGAGGGGCAGGAAGTCATTGTCCAGGTGGATAAAGAAGAGCGCGGTAACAAAGGTGCCGCCCTGACCACCTTCATCAGCCTGGCGGGACGTTTTCTGGTTCTGATGCCTAACAACCCCCGTGCCGGCGGCATCTCACGCCGCATCGAGGGTGAAGAGCGCAGCCAACTAAAAGAGGCCATGGGCCAGCTTACCGTACCGGACAAAATGGGCTTAATCGTGCGCACTGCCGGTATCGGTCGCTCGCCCGAAGAGCTGCAGTGGGACTTGGATTATTTGGTGCAAGTGTGGGAATCCATCACCACCGAAGCGGGCAAGCGCGCTGCACCGTTTTTGATCTACCGTGAATCCAACGTCATTATCCGCGCCATGCGCGATTACTTACGCCAAGATATTGGCGAGGTACTGATTGACAGTCCGGAGATTCACGCTGACGCGCTCAATTTCATCCGCCAGGTGATGCCGTCGTACCAGCAAAAAATTAAGCTTTATGCTGACGAAGTCCCGCTTTTTTCGCGCTTCCAAATCGAATCACAGATCGAAACCGCCTATCAGCGCGAGGTAAAACTCCCCTCTGGCGGCTCAATTGTGATCGACCACACCGAAGCCTTGGTATCAATCGATATTAACTCCGCGCGTGCCACCCGCGGCAGCGATATCGAAGAAACCGCGCTGCAAACCAACTCCGAAGCCGCCGACGAGATCGCCCGCCAACTACGCCTGCGTGATATTGGCGGTTTGGTGGTCATCGACTTCATCGACATGGGCCCCGCGCGCAACCAGCGCGAAGTTGAAAACCGCATGCGCGACGCGCTCAAGCTCGATCGTGCCCGGGTGCAGATTGGTCGCATTTCACGCTTTGGCCTGATGGAGATGTCGCGACAGCGTCTAAGGCCTTCTCTCGGCGAAACCAGTGGCGTAGTGTGCCCACGCTGTAACGGCCAAGGCACCATTCGCGATGTACGTTCGCTCTCGCTTTCGATCATGCGGCTGATCGAAGAAGAAGCCATGAAAGAGCGCAGCGCGCAAATCCGCGCCATTTTGCCTGTGCCGGTCGCAACCTATCTGCTTAACGAAAAACGCAGTGTGTTGGCGGATATCGAAGCCCGCCAAGAGGTTCGCGTTGTTCTACTGCCCAACCCTGAGATGGATACCCCTCACTACGATGTGCAGCGTCTCCGCGACGACCATCTTGACGAGGACGACACGCAAACGCTCTCAAGCTTTGAGCTTTCCACCGATACGGATGTTGGCAAAGAGCCAGACCCAAGCTTTACGCCCCCAGCCCTGCGGGCAGAAGCCGCGGTCAAAAGCGTCGTGCACAATGCGCCTGCCCCGGCATCGCTACAAAATGACACCACGCCCAGCCAGCCTATCGCTGACAAAGAGGCAGACGCTACCACAACGCTACTTAGCCGCATGATTCGTGGCGTGGCCAAGTTCTTAGGCAACGATAGCGAGCTCGGTAACGAGCAAGAGCGCAGCACCCAGCAAGAAGCAGCACCGTCTACACCCCGCACGCAAACGCCAAAGCAGCGCAAGCCCAGCGAGCAGCGTCGCGAAAGCTCACGCCGTGAAAGCACAAAAGGCAATGCCAAGGCTAACGCTAAAGAGAGCCCCAAGACGGACGAGAAACCCAGCGCGAAGCCTGAACCTAAAGCGAAACGTCAAGAAGACGCCGAGACGCGTAGTCCGCAGCGCAACAAACCGACAAGTGATACCGCAGCGACTGAAACACCCTCAGACAAAGACAACTCCTTGGGTAAAGAAAGCGCTGGTAAAGAAAGTGCTGGTAAAGAAAGTGCTGGTAAAGAAAGTGCCGGTAATGACGACAATGGCGAGAAACGCAGCGGCCCTAGCCGTACCCGTAACCGTCGTCGTCATCCGCAGCAGGAAAAAGGCGATAACAAAGATAATCGCCAGCGCAATGAAGCGGCTCAACCGCAAGAAGCAAACAAGCCGGATACGGCGAAAGATGCGTCCGATGAGAACAGCAAGCCCTCGGCAAAACCGTCACGTCAGGAGGCTCCCGCCGCGCCTGAGGCCGACGCCGCTGTGCAGGACGATGGCAAACCGAAGCGTACTCGCAACAATCCGCGTAATCGCTCGCGCCAACACGCCATCAACCCCAAAGCCGAGGCTGAGCAACTGAAGTTGCAAACCCAAGCGGCTGAGGCACCTGCGGAAGAGACGTCAACGCCTGAGCCGGAAAAAGAAGCAGCGACTCAAGGGCAGAAAGCGCCGACTGAGACGAAACCTGAAGCCCAGCCTGAGGCCAAGACTGACGCACCCACGAAAGCTAAGACAGCAACCGAGCCTAAGTCAGAAGAACCTAAGTCAGAAGAAACTAAGTCGGAAGAAGTTAAGCCAGAGACCAAGCCTGAGCCGGAGGCAAGCGCGGAAAAGGTAAAAGCCGAAGAAAAAGCCGATAACGCTCCGGCGACGACTGCCAACACCGAGCCTACACCTGCTGCGCCAACCGAAGAAGCTAAGGAGGACACGCAGACTCGCCCTGCCACTGACGCTCAGCCGAAAGCGGAGGAAGCAACTCAACCGGAGCCGAAAGCTAACGTGGAGACGCCGGTAACACCTGAAACGGAATCAAAACCTGAGGTTGAAACAGCGCCTCAAACAGAACCCGAAGCCCAGGCTGAAAAAACACCGGAAGCTGAACCTGAAGCCAAAACTGAGTTAACGCCGGAAGCTGAACCAGACGCTAAGGCAGACTCAGCCCCCAAGGCAAAGATGGCCCCAGCTTCCAGCCAGCCTGATGACGCCGGTAAGGTCGAGGCAACGGAAAGCGCCGATGTCAATAAATCGGCGCCTGCCAGCGGTGAAGGGAAACCAGCGGAAGAGACCGACACCGCGAAAGCGCCGGCAGACGAACAGAGCGAAGGTGATGCGGAAAGCCAAACGGCGGCCAAGTCGCGTCGCCGCCGTCGTGCCCATAATGACCCGCGGGAGTTACGTAAGCGCCAGCAACAGGACGCAAGCGGCGAATAATCCGTAAGCATCCTGAAAGAAAAAGCCCAGAGGCACTACCTCTGGGCTTTTTTAATGGCAACAACTTTTACCTGGCGCTACAAACAGCGTGGCTCGATCTCCAACGCGATGCCAAAACGCGCCTCAACCGTCGCGGCGATACGCTCGGCTACCTTCAACAACTCAGCGCGGTCGCCACCGCCAAAGTGCACTAACACCAGAGCCTGATGCTCGTGCACACCAAAGGCACCAAAACGTGCCCCTTTTAATCCACACCGATCAATCAGCCAGCCCGCCGCGATTTTATAGCGCCCGTCAGCCTGGGGAAAATTCGGCATATTGGGATAGCGTGCAAGCAGTTTCTCTGCTTTATCAGCGCTGATCAGCGGATTTTTAAAAAAGCTACCAGCATTGGGCAACTGCGCCGGATCGGGCAGCTTCTCACGGCGAATTTCACATACGCGCTGAGCGATTTCTAAGCTGCTTGGTTGCTGGCTTACGCGGCGGGCTAAATCGCCATAACCTAGCACCGGGCGCGCTGTGCGCGAAAGACGCAACGCAAGACGGGTAATAATCACCTTATCTCTAAGTGAGCGTTTGAACACGCTATCGCGATAGCCAAAGGTGCATTCATCAGGAGAGAGCCAGGTCAGAGTTTCATCTTGGCGCGACATGACCTGGACGCCTTCCAGTACATCGGAAAGTTCCACGCCATAAGCACCAATATTTTGCACCGGCGCCGCCCCGCAGTCGCCGGGGATCAACGCTAGATTTTCAACGCCCCACAGCCCACGCTGAGCCAGTGTCATCACCAGCGAATGCCAATTCACTCCTGCGCCAACATAAACCATCACGGCATCGTCGCGCGTCTCTAGCCACCACTGCTTCAAACGCGGGCGAATCACGGCGCCTTTCAGCCGCGCAGGCAGCAACACATTGCTGCTGCCGCCCAATAAATTAAGCGCCCACCCCTGCTCACGCGCATC
Source organism: Vreelandella vilamensis (assembly GCF_031451755.1). Classification (NCBI taxonomy): domain Bacteria; kingdom Pseudomonadati; phylum Pseudomonadota; class Gammaproteobacteria; order Oceanospirillales; family Halomonadaceae; genus Vreelandella; species Vreelandella vilamensis. The sequence goes on from NZ_JARWAN010000004.1 coordinate 30,127, forward strand.
GCGCACGCAGGCCGCAAGGGCTTCAAGCGTTTCGGGGGCGGCAAAACACTCGGCTCTGGCAGGCAAGCGCAGCGTATTGGCATCGCTAAGATCAACATCGCGCTGCCATTGTGGCACTGGACTCATGCTCGCGACCGGATGTGATTCAGCAAACCGCGAGAAGCGCTTTCGATCAAATCTAATACCTCCTCGAAGCCCTGATCGCCACCATAATAAGGGTCTGGTACCTCAGCATCAGCCTGCCCGGCAAAATCTAACAGTAATCCCACGTGCCCGGCGTAAACTTCTGGCTGCATCGCACGAATGGCCTGTAAGTTGTCGTGATCCATGGCCAAAATATAATCAAAGCGGGCAAAATCATCCGCTGCGAATTGCCGCGCCCGTAGCGCACTAATATCTATGCCGCGCTGCTTGGCAGCGGCCTGGGCACGCTGATCGGGCGCTTTGCCTACATGCCACGAACCGATCCCACAGGAATCCACGCTCACTTGATTAATCATGCTCGCGTTGTCGAGCACGTGACGAAAAACACCTTCCGCGCTGGGTGAGCGACAAATATTGCCTAAGCAAACAAACAGTACGTTCATGTTGGCTCCTCTTACGACGACTCCATCAGCGCCCTGACACGCGCCAAATCCTCCGCTGTGTCCACCCCTGATGGATTGACTTCACACGCAAGCGCCACTTGAATCGCGTGTCCGTGCTGCAGTGCACGCAGCTGCTCAAGTTGCTCCAACTGCTCAAGGCTCGCTGGCCGCCAGTCACGATACGCGTACAAAAAACCGGCCCGATAGGCGTAAAGGCCGATGTGACGCAGCCAGGCATCGGTTTGCAATAGGTCGGGGCGGGCAGCGAAGTGCTCACGGTCCCAAGGGATCGGCGCGCGGGAAAAATATAGCGCACGCCCCTCAAGCGAGCGCACCACCTTGACCACATTGGGGTTAAATAGCGTCTCGACATCGCTAATCGGCTCTGCGAGGGTAGCCATTGAGGCCTCGGCATCCTCCGCTAAACGCAAGGCCACTTGGTTAATCAACGCTTTCGGGATCAACGGCTCATCGCCTTGCACATTGACCAAGAGCGCGTCATCGCAAAGTGCTAATGCCTCGGCGACCTCGGCCAAGCGGTCCGTGCCGGAGGGGTGATCGGCACGCGTCATCACCACCTCGGCGCCATAGGGCGCTAAGGCGTCGCGAATACGCGCATCGTCGGTGGCCACCACCACGCGCTTTGCTTGGCTTTCGCAGGCGCGCCGCCAAACGTGAGCGACCATTGGCTCGCCGGCAATGGGTAAAAGCGGTTTACCCGGCAGTCGCGATGAGCCAAAGCGCGCCGGTACGACCGCAATAAAGTCAGCGGCTGCCATTTACGCCTCCCCGGTGCGGCCAGGCGAGGTGGGGAGCTTTTCGTCGGCATCCATCTTGCGCGCCTCTTCCGGCAGCATCACCGGGATATCGTCTTGAATGGGGTAGGCGAGGCCGTCGTATAAGCAGTGAAGCTCACCGGCGTCACGATCATACTTGAGCTTGCCTTTACACAGCGGGCAAACCAGCATCGCTAGCAGTTGTTTATCCATCAGTTCGTCTCCTCGGAAAGGGTTGCGAGCCGTGCGGCTAGCCACTGCTCGAATTCAGGCGGAAGCGTCGCTTCCACATCCAATACCCAACTATCGGGTGGGGCGACATCACGGCATTTGACCGCATCTTTAGCGGTCATGACCAGCGGCCGCGGATCTTCGGCAGGTGTAAAACGCAGCGACGCGGCGTTATAGGCATAGTGATCGGGAAAGGCATGCCACTCGCCGTTAATTCCCAACGTCTTTAGCGTGGCAAAAAAGCGCTCAGGCCTGCCGATCCCCGCCAGGGCGTGCACCGGTGGCGTAAACGGCAGCGGCGTAAGCGGCCTGTGCTTATTGGAGTTAAGCTCGCGCCAGCCGATTGGCGCAAGGCGCATCGGCGTTGACGCCACCATCAGCGCGGCCTGCAACTCGCCGTTAACCAGCACGACATCGACACGGTTTAGGCGCTCCGGCGGCTCGCGTAGGGGTCCGGCCGGTAGGCAACGTCCATTACCGAGCCCACGTGCACCATCCACTACGGCAAGCTCGATATCGCGCCCTAACGCCAAATGCTGCAAGCCGTCATCGCTGACAATCACATCACACCCTGCCGCCACTAGCGCCTCGGCACCACGGGCGCGCTTAGGGTCCGCCACCACTGCCACACCGGTCTGCTGGGCAAGCATCAGCGGCTCATCACCGCTTTGCCCGACGGGCGTTTCCGGCGTTACCCAGAGCGGGTAACTCGGCGCTTTACCGCCATAGCCGCGAGTGACGATACCCGGTGTATAGCCCTGTTCACTCAGCCAACGAGCAAGCCAGGCCACCAAGGGCGACTTCCCCGTGCCACCGAGGGTAATGTTGCCCACGACAATCACCGGCACCGGCGTCTGCCATATCGCGCGTTTTCCGCAACGGTACGCTGCCTCACGGCGCGCCATTACAGCGCGATACAGCCTACCGAGCGGGCGAAGGGGATAAAGCCAAAAACGGTCCTGATAAGCCGCTTCAAGCCATCGCTCGGCAACGCTCACACCTGCTCCTCCTGAAACTGCAGCTGGTGAAGTGCCGCATAGGCGCCTTCGTGTTGCAGCAGTGCGGCGTGGGTGCCTTCTTCAATAATGCGCCCCTGCTCCATCACGACAATACGATCGGCGCGCTCAATGGTAGAAAGCCTGTGGGCGATGACCAGCGTGGTGCGCCCTTTGCACACGGTTTCTAACGCTCGCTGAATATAGCGCTCTGACTCGGTATCAAGCGCGGAAGTCGCTTCATCCAGAATTAAAATCGGCGCATCTTTAAAGATCGCCCGGGCGATTGCCAGGCGTTGGCGCTGCCCCCCTGAAAGCATCACGCCGTTATCCCCTACTAGGGTTTGATAACCATCGGGCAGTTTTTCGATAAATTCGTGGGCATACGCCGCTTGCGCCGCCGCTTCAATCGCCTGCGAGTCGGCATTATCCACGCCATAGGCAATATTATCGGCAATCGTGGTATTGAACAGCGTCACCTGCTGCGACACTAACGCAATCTGTTGACGCAACGGTCCTAGCTGGTACTCGCGAATATCGGTGCCGTCGATAGCGATCGTACCCTCCGTGGGGCGATAAAAGCGCGGTAACAAACTCACCAGCGTTGATTTGCCACTTCCTGAGCGCCCCACGATCGCCACCATTTCACCTGCCGCCACGCGCAAGTTAATCCCGTGGAGCACATCCGGCTGTTCAGGCGCGTAACGAAAGTGCACGTTGTCCAGCATCACGTCGCCCTGCAGCCGTTGAGGAACCACCTTGCCGTCATCGCGTTCGGCAGGTTCATCCAAGAGGCCAAACAGCTCGGTGGCGGCCGCAATGCCTTTTTGAATTTCACTGTTAATTTCGGTCAGTTGGCGTACAGGCTTAATCATCAGTGCCGCGGCGGTAATAAAGGCAACGAACTCGCCCGGCGTCATGTCTTCCAACAGCGCCGGTGCCATGGCGAGCCACACCAGCACGGCCATGGAAATCGCCACCAGCATCAGAATCACCGGTGAGCTGATAGCCTTGGTCATCGCCTCTTTCATACTTTGGCGCCGATTTTCTTCGCTCACCCGGGCAAAACGTTGTTTCTCGTACTCCTCAGCACCGTGGGTTCGCACCACGCGGTGGCCGGAGAGCGCCTCTGAGGCGACGTGCGTCACATCGCCCATCGAGTGCTGAATACGCTTAGAAATACGCCGGAAACGCTTGCTCACATAACTTACCACCAGTGCAATCAGTGGCGTGACCGTTAAAAAAAGCAGGGTTAAAAGCCAATTGGTCCACAGAAGATACCCCAGCAGCCCGAGCACAAAGAGGCCTTCACGCAAAAGAATCGTCACCGATTTAGTGGCTGCCCCGGCAACCTGCTCTACGTGGTAGGTCACTCGTGACACCAAGTGCCCACTCGAATGATGATCAAAAAACACGCCAGGTAGGTGCATCATGTGCGCAAACACATCGCAGCGCAGCGTATGGATGACGTAACGCCCCACATAGGCCATGAAATAGGTGCTTAAAAACGTCCCTAGCCCACGCGCAGAAAACATGAAGACCACAAACAGCGGTAGAAAAATGCGAAAAGCAGCGTCGGGGTTCTGTATGCCGTCAATGAGCCGCTTCATCAACTCCGCCAATGCCGTGCTGGAGGCGGCGTAGATGATAAAACCCACAATAGCCAGCGAAAAAGCGCGCCAGTGTGGTTTTACATAGCGTAAAAGACGTTTGTATATGGCCCAACCGGAATCCGTCACACGCGCTCCTGGCGATCAATTCGTGGCAATACGTTATTGAAAAGAAATCACTAAACGGATTCTACCTTATCACCTGCACCATCAACACCGTCGGCGAGGTCCAGCCCGGTCGCGCGAGGGTGCCACCACCAGCGGTTCATCGGGAATCAGCCAGAGCGTTAGCGCGCCGTCATGCGCCGTGCTCCACAGGCAGCTTTCTTCACGGCGAAAGCGGCGCACAACACGATCTGCCGGGTGGCCAAAGGAATTATCTCGCCCCGCACTGAAAATGACATGGCGTGCTGAGGTGTCGCGCACAAACTGTACCCCTGAGCTTGTTTGGCTACCATGATGACCCGCTATTAACACGCTTAGCGGTGCATCAATATCCATAAGCAAACGACGCTCTACTTCGATGCCGACATCGCCAGTGATCAACAAAATGTGCTCGCCGACGTGCACGCTGAGCACGCAGGAACGATCATTGGCAGGATACCTATTGTCGCCAGCAGGCGGCCAGAGAACTTTATACATCACGCCACCCTGCTGCCACTGTTGCCCTCGATAACAAGGCATTATCTCCGGCCATTCAATTTTCTCGCCTTGTGGTGCTAGCCAACGCGCGACGGTGTGCTGCTCCATCAGCGCTTGTACTCCACCGGCATGATCATTATCTGCATGGCTGACCAATACGCGGTCAAAGTACTGGCCCGGAGGCCAAAGGGTATTCAGCGGCATGAATCCTGAGCGAAAACGCGGGCCGGTATCGTAAAGCATCCGCTCGCGACCACTTTTTAGCTCCACCAACTGCCCTTGGCCGACATCATAGACGCGCACACGCAAAGCGCCCTCGGGCCAGGCATCACCTCGCGGTGCGATAACCATCAGAGCCACCAACCCTGTCGCACTGATACGCAACCACCATGACGTGGCAGGCAAGCCCCAGCAGAGTGCGCCCCACATAAAGGCAAGCGCTAACGGGATACCTTGGCGGGCGTTAGGCTCCCAAAGCGGCGCCCACGCAATGGCTATCTCCAGGCTTTGTTGTAGCAAGCGAAGCAGTTGGCTAAAGAGCCACCAAGGAATATCACCCAGTAGCGGTATTGGCGCCAGCAACCATCCCAAGAGCGCACTTGGCACCATCAACATACTTACCCACGGTACTGCGAAAAGGTTGACTAGCGGGGCAACCGGCGACACGCGGCCAAATGCCAACAGCACCGCCCCTGCCATCAAAGGCGCTAACAAAAGCTGGGTACGGCATAGCGCCCACCCCCAACCGCGAATACCTTTCGGGCGGGTTCTTCCCTGCCAAATTACAATCAGCCACGCCACCGCCACAAACGAAAGCCAAAAGCCAGGCCGCCAGACGGATAGCGGATCAAATAGCACCACCAGCGAAAGGGCTAGCCACCATGCTTGCCACGCCCCAGGGGCGTGTCGACCGCTCAGCACCCAGAGGCCTATTAACGCCATGATCATCGCCCGCATGGCCGGTGGCCCAAATCCAGCAAAACTGGCATAGGCCACCGTAGCGGCAGCCGCCACCCACCACGGCCAAGCACGCATTTTCCAATGATGGGGTGTCCACAGCCAGGCTAACGTACGCGCCAAAAGCAGGCTAAAGGAGGCGATCAGCCCAACGTGAAGGCCGGAAATCACCACCAGATGCGTTGTGCCGCTGGCGTTAAGCAGCGACCAATCATCCGCCGAAAGCGCCTCGCTCTCACCCAGCGTCAGCGCGGCTAACCAGCGCTTTGCCATGGCATCAAGCGGCTGCTGGTGCAAATACGTTAGTGCTTGGCGGCGCAGCGAGAAGGGAGCATCCGCTTGTTGAGAAGGGGCAGGCGTTTGACGCACGTAACCGGTGGCATGAATTCCTTCACGCCATAACCAAGCGCCATAGTGAAAGGTGTGAGGATTGTCAAAGCCACTTGGTGGCCGCAGCCTTAGCGTCATTTGCCAACGCTCCCCAGGCTGAAAATAGGGCATGCCATAAGCGCTTACGCGTACTTTTTTCAACCGTTCACAGCTTGGCCTCGAAAGAGGCTTGGCACACTCAATCACGTGCAGTGTCAACCGTGCGATATCGGGGCTGTCACTGACGCTAACAATACGCGCCTGAACGTGAATATCTTCACCGCTCAAACCAAGCGGCAGTATGCGCCCTTGCTCGGCATGAATAGCACACAAGACGCCAGTACTTATCACCCACCAAAACAGCACCCGTGGCCGCCATATCATTAGCAGTAGTGCCGCCATCAGCCACAAGCTCAAGGTCAAAACGGGCCAATGCACGGCGACACCGAAATAAGCCAACGCGGCTCCGCCCAGCGCCGAAATCCCCGCGGGTAGCGCTATACCTAACTGCATTTCTTTGCCCTCCTTGGCAAACCTAACGCGTTTATCCTTCTAGATAGCCGAATGCGCCCGCTATATGGATAATGGCATCTCCACTAGGTAAGAGTATTGACCATGCCGCGGCGGTTTTTACAACGCTATATACCCAGGCCCGATACCCTTAGGCGGCAGCGCTCACTAAGGCTCGTTGCGCCGTTACTGGCCGATGCCAGGCTATGGTTACTGACGCGTAGAAGTGTGGCCAATGCGTTCAGCGTTGGGCTTTTTTGCGCCATGCTGCCCATTCCCTTTCAAATGCTGCTTGCGGCCTTGGGCGCGAAGCTCACGCGCTGTAACCTTGCTCTTTCGATTGGGCTGGTATGGATTACCAACCCACTTACGATGCCGCTGATTTTTTACGGTAACTACCGCATCGGCTCTTTTTTTCTTGATACCCCCGTGCGCGAAGGGCCAGACCGCATTTCAACGCGCTGGATAGCGGAACAAATACAAGACATCATGCCCGCCTTGGTGCTGGGGTCATTGATCACTGCCGTAGGCCTTGCGCTCGTCGCCAACGTTGGCATTCGCTTAATCTGGCGTTGGCATGTCTCACGCAACTGGCGCAAACGGCAGATAAAGCGCCAACGTCGTCGCGCCAAGATTGAATCGGAATTTGACGACGAATCTTGGTGACGAATGCTGATAACTCAGTTTAATGATCAATCTTAAAACTCAGCTCCAACACTCAGCTCGAAAACTCAGCGCGATACATAAGCTTGACGGTTAGTCCTGCGCTAGCAACTGACCAGCATCAAGTTTTAGTACACGATCTTGGTGGGCGGCAAGATCAGGATCGTGGGTCACGATAACAAACGCACAGGCACTCTCTTTTGCCAATGCATCCATCAGCGCCAAAATCGTCCCAGCGGTGGTTTGGTCCAAATTTCCGGTAGGCTCGTCCATCAACACAAGGCTGGGGTCAGTCACCAGTGCCCGCGCAATTGCCACACGCTGGCGCTCACCACCGGACAGTTCTCCCGGCTTATGATCCGCCCGGTCCTCCATGCCAACCCGAGCCAGTAGCGCCAATGCGCGTTTTTCCGCCTCGCGCTTACGCTGACCGCGAATAATGAGGGGCAGGGCCGCATTTTCGACCGCTGTAAACTCCGCCAACAAGTGGTGAAACTGGTAAACAAAGCCGATATAGCGGTTGCGAAAACGCCCCAATGCCGCCTCGCCCAATCCGGCCAGTGATTCTCCGCCAACCCTTACGCTGCCCGACGTGGGCCGGTCCAACCCGCCCATCAAATTCAGCAGCGTTGTTTTACCCGAGCCCGAACTCCCCACGACGGCGACGCGCTCGCCCGCGCGAACGCTAAGCGAAAGATTGTGCAACACGGTAAGGTCACGCGGCCCCTCGCTGTAGGTTCGCGTTAATGCCTGACACTCCAACATCACCGGCGCTGCCTCTAAGGATGTGGTGTCTTTAGACTCCCCGCCTTCAGCGGCGGCATTTTCTTGTGAAGACGGTTTTTGCATAGACGGTTTTGGTATGGGCATAGCGGCATCCTTACTCATAGCGCAATACATCGGCAGGCTGTACACGAGCAGCACGCCAAGCGGGGTAAAGGGTCGATAGGAACGTCAGCCCAAAGGCCGCCGCCACGATACGGCCTACATCGTCCCAGTGCAGACGCGAGGGCAAGTCACTGATGAAGTAAACACCCGCATCAAGAAACTGGATGCCTAATAGCGCTTCCACCCAACCGATCACATCCGAGATCGTTAGGGCAAGCGCAACACCCACTAACACGCCAATGGCAATACCTATGATCCCAATCGCGAGCCCCTGAACAATAAAGATGCCCATGATGGCGCGCGGCGTTGCCCCGATCGTTCGCAAAATAGCAATGTCCGCCCGCTTGTCGGTCACGACCATGACAAGCGTAGAGACGATGTTAAAAGCAGCCACCGCGATTATCACCGTCAGCAACAGTGCAATCATGCGCTTTTCCATCTGGATCGCCTGGAAAAGATTGCCGTGGGAGTAGGTCCAGTCGCTACCGCGATAATTAGGCCCAAGCTCATTCACAATGGACTGGGTTACCTGACCGGCCACAAAAAGGTCATCCAGTTCAAGACGAATACCACCCACCGCCTCACCCAAGCGGGCTAACGTTTGCATATCTTCTATATGGGCATACGCCAAGTTGGCATCCAGATCGGCGCCTACACTAAAAATTCCGCTAACGGTAAAGCGTTTCAAGCGTGGAAACACCCCGGCAGGCGTGATTGAGGCTTCCGGCACCAAAAGCGTAACGCGATCACCTACGCTAACGCCCAGTTGCCGCGCAAGCATTGAGCCTAACACCACATTCCACTCACCAGGCTGAAGGTCATCTAAACTGCCCTGCTGCATGTGCTCGCCAATAATCGAGACCTGATTTTCCCAGTCAGGGTGAATGCCGTTTACCATAGCGCCTTGGTTGCGGCCACCCACCGAAAACATGCCCTGCTGCTCCACATACGGAGCAGCACCAATCACTCGCTCGCGTTCAACTAACTCGCTTGCGAGCGACTGCCACTCTACAAGCCCACTACGCGATTCAATTTTAGTGTGCGGCACCATACCCAAAATACGGGTACGCAGTTCATGGTCAAAGCCGTTCATCACCGATAACACCAGAATTAAAACGGCAACCCCAAGCATCAGCCCCAGCATCGAGGTTAGCGAAATAAACGAAATAAAATGGTTCCGGCGTTTAGCGCGCACGTAGCGCAGCCCCACCAGAAAAGGCAATCGATCGAGCATGGCGGTAATCCTTATCAGCGAGCGCTCATGGTACGGTTTTTTTCACCTGACTGCATGTGCCAGCCACGCCTTTAGGTTTATCATGGCGCGGTTTTTTAGTATTGATACAGTATTGACCTACAAGAGGCTTTACGTTGGCAACGACGACTTTCCGCCTGCTGCCTGAATGGCATCCACAAGACGCCATTCAGCTCACCTGGCCACGCTCCGACAGCGATTGGGCGCCGCTACTTTCCCGTATCGAGGCAACGCTCGAGCGTATTGTGCTTGCCAGCGTGCGCTATCAACGCGTGCTCATTAGCGCGCCTGACAGCGCGACACAAACGCGTTTGACGCAGACCTTTGCCGCATACGGCGTCGCGCCGCATCTGCTCAGCATCCTCGTGGCCGCAAGCGATGATACCTGGGCGCGAGATCACGGTCCTATCGGCGTTGCCAATGCACAAGGCGAGCTTTGCCTTTTGGACTACCAGTTCACCGGTTGGGGGGGGAAATTCCCTGCCATACAGGACAATCAGCTTACTCAGCGGCTCAATGAAGCGAGTGCTTGGGCTTGCCCAGTGGAGACACGCGATATCGTGCTTGAAGGCGGCGGCATTGACACCGACGGTTTAGGCACACTTCTCACCACCGAAGCGTGCCTTTTGAACCCTAACCGCAACGCCGAGCTTTCGCGTGACGATATCGAAGCCAAGCTAGCACGGGACTTGGGTATCGAGCGCGTTTTATGGCTGAAAAACGGCCACCTTGAGGGCGATGACACCGACAGCCATATCGACACCTTGGCCCGCTTTTGCGCACCTGACACCATTGCTTACGTGCGCTGCGATAATCCTAACGACGCCCACTTCACAGCATTAAAATCGATGGAGGCAGAGTTGCAAGCGTTTCGTCAGTCAAACGGCGAGCCATATCACCTTGTCCCTTTGCCGTGGCCGGAGCCGTGCTATGACCCGGAAGATGGCCATCGCCTCCCCGCCACCTACGCGAATTTTTTGATCATTAACGACGCGGTGCTCGTGCCCACTTACGCCGACCCGGCCGATGTGGTCGCCTTAAATACATTAGCACTGGCATTTCCCGAACATACGTTGATTCCCATCGACTGCACCAGCGTGATTCGTCAACACGGCAGCCTGCACTGCCTGACCATGCAACTGCCACGAGGCAGCGTCAATCACGCCCTTTTTGCACAGGAGTCATGATGACGACAACATTGACCGTAGGGCTTGTTCAGCAGCCCGCCTGGCCTGACAAAGCCCAGAGCCTCGCTGAAAGCGAGGCCGGCATCCGTGCGGTGGCCAAGCAAGGCGCTGAACTGGTATTACTGCAAGAACTGCACGCCACCCACTACTTTTGCCAATACGAAGACCCAGCGCTTTTCGATATTGCCGAACCGCTTGACGGACCCACCGGGCAGCGCTTAGCCGCGCTTGCCCTAGAGCTTAATATCGTATTGGTGGGGTCGATCTTTGAGCGCCGTGCCGCAGGGCTGTATCACAACACCGCCGTGGTATACGACCGCGATAAAGGCCGCGTGGGCCACTACCGTAAGATGCACATCCCCGATGACCCAGGCTTTTACGAGAAGTTTTACTTCACGCCGGGGGATGTGGACGCTAGCCGTCAAGAGGGCTTTACCCCCATTGATACCTCCGTGGGTAAATTGGGTGTATTGGTGTGTTGGGATCAATGGTACCCGGAAGCAGCGCGCTTAATGGCGCTTTCCGGCGCCGAGCTTTTGCTCTACCCCACTGCTATTGGATGGGACCCGCGCGACGATGACGCCGAAAAACAGCGGCAAAAAGAGGCTTGGACGTTGATTCAGCGTGCCCATGGGGTGGCCAACGGCTTACCCGTTTTGGCGGCTAACCGCGTGGGGTTTGAAGCCGACTTATCAGGTGTGGGTGAGGGAATACAATTTTGGGGGGGAAGCTTTATTTGCGGCCCCCAAGGCGAACAACTCGCCCATGCGGGGGAGGAAAGCCAGCAACTGGTCGTCACGCTGGACATGGAGCGATGCGAGAAAACACGGCGCATGTGGCCGTATCTGCGCGACCGGCGCATCGACGCCTATGGCGACCTGACCCGGCGCTACCGAGACTAAACGAAAACGCCACGGGCCGTTATAAATACGGCCCGTGGCGTTTTTTGTCGTTTCTATTTCTCGCTCTACTTCCAGAAATCGCGAATCGACGCGATGCCTTGCGCACCCACGGCACGGGCATGATTAGCGTCAAAGCGCGTCATTCCGCCTAAGGCAAAAACCGGCATGCCCGCACGTTCCACAAGCTGCTGAAAATCGTGCCAGCCCACTGGGGCAACGTCCGGGTGTGATGGTGTCGTGCGTAGTGGCGAGAGGGTCACAAAATCGCAGCCCAGCATCGCCGCCTGATTAAGTTGCGCGGTATCGTGAGTTGACGCTGATAGCCACTTGTTTTCCGCAATCGGCCGACGCTCTAGCTGCATCAACCGCTCACTGGTGAGATGAATGCCGTCAGCATCGACATCGTCAAGTATCGAAGGCTCGCTGTTGAGCAATAACCGCGCTCCGTGATCACGACAAAGCGCGAGTGCACGCCGAGCCCGCGCCACAAAGCCGTCGTGATCAAGGGTCTTGGCACGCAGCTGCACTAGACGAATATTGTCTTCCTTCAGGGCGCGTTCAAGGCGAGCATCAAAGCGCGCTTCGTCCTCGTCTTCCCCGGTAATCAAGTACTCAGTAGGCAGCATAACGGCACGCAAGATTGGCAGGTTCGCGGCGGGGAACGGGTAGTTAGCGAGCTCATTCATCGGTACCCAGCGAACCGCTTGACCCTCGCGACCGAATGGCTCTCCTGAGAACTCATGTACCTGCCATACATCAAGCAAAATGTGCTTATCCGGGTATTCATGATGCACACGAATCAATGGCTGGGCGCACGAAATCTCTACCCCCAACTCTTCGTGAAGCTCACGCTTCAACCCCTCCAGCCCGGTTTCGTAAGGTGCCAATTTACCCCCAGGAAACTCCCACAGGCCGCCGTGATCGACATTAGAGGGCCGTCGTGCGATCAATACTTGTTTTTGGTCGGCGCTGATTATTGCAGCAGCAGCGACATGAACTCGTCGTTTTACCATTACATTCATTGCGTCTTTATCCACTGATTTGCTGACCGACCGTACCACGTCGCTATCCTCTTGCTCTGGTTTTCTCTCAATCTCACTCCGATCGAGTTAGCTTCGGTAGTCGGCGTTAATCGACACGTAGTCATGGGAAAGATCAGATGTCCACACTGTGGCGCTCTGCTCTCCCCGGCCTAATTTAATGCCGATCGTAATATCTTCCCGCGCCATCACAGCGCTACCTGCTTCTTCGTTATAACTCGGTGCGCGCCCGCCGCTTTCCACAATACGCACTTCATCAAGGTCAATCACCACACGATTCACATCAAAATCGTTAACCGAGGCACGACCGACCGCAGCAAGAATACGCCCCCAGTTAGCATCCGAGGCATAAAGCGCGGTTTTTACCAACGGTGAATGGGCGACGGTAAATGCTACATCCAGTGCTTCTTGACGCGTTTGCGCTTGATCCACTTGTAGCGTGACGAACTTAGTCGCACCTTCGGCATCACGAATAATCGACTGGGCAAGCTCTGTCATCACACGCTGCAAACCGTTACGGAAAATCGCAATGTGCTCTTGGGATTCAATCACGGCAGATTGGTTTGTCGCTGCCAACATACAGGCATCGTTGGTCGAGGTATCGCTATCCACGGTAATACAGTTAAATGAAAGGTCTACCGTCTCACGCAGCAACTGCTGCAATAGCGGCTGCGCGATGGTGGCATCCGTCAGCACAAACCCCAGCATCGTAGCCATATTGGGTTTGATCATCCCGGAACCTTTCGCAATCCCGTTGATCGTGACGCGCTTGTCTCCAATTTCTATCTCGACACTGGCGCCTTTGGCCAGGGTATCGGTGGTGAGAATGCCCTCACCCGCCTGCTGCCAGGCAGTCGCACTGCTATCAGAGGCCTTAAGCGCCTCGGGGATACCGGCAAGCAGTGTCTCCATCGGCAACGGCTCACCAATCACACCAGTAGAAAACGGCAAGACGGCTTCTGGCGACACCCCGGTAAGCTCGGCCAATGTTTGACAACTTTTTTCAGCATCACGCATGCCCAACTCGCCAGTACCGGCGTTAGCGTTGCCAGTATTGATCAACCAAAAACGCGGTGTTTGTTGATGCGACTGGCAGGTGGCCAGGTGCGCTTTTGCCACATGAACCGGTGCCGCACAAAACGCATTACGCGTAAACACACCAGCCATGGTGGCCGCTTCAGGTAGCTCGATGACCACAAGGTCTCGCCGCCCCGGCTTTTTAATTCCTGCCATGGTGCTGCCAAGGCGTACACCTTCGATCGTGGGCATTGCCGGAAAAGGCACGTTTCCTACCGCCATGTCATTCTTCCTTCACCGTTGAGGATGGCCAAAAATGGGTTAGCTACGTTTAGGCTCAGTTAAGCTTACCGCAGCACTGTTTATACTTTTTGCCTGATCCGCAGGGACAAGGATCATTACGCCCGACCTTGGGACCTTCTCGCCGTACTGGACGGCCATCGGCACCGGGGAGCGGCTCGGCGTCCGCGTCGCTGGCATTATCCGCAGCAGGTTCGTCATGACGGCTGTCAGCGGTTGCCTGCTCACGCTCAAGTGCTTCACGACGCTTCGCTTCAAGTGCTTCAACTTCTTCCGGCTGACGCACTTGGACGTGGCTTAGAATACGGGTCACATCGGCTTTGATGTTAGTCAGCAGGTACTGAAACAGTTCGAACGACTCACGCTTGTATTCTTGCTTGGGGTTTTTCTGCGCATAGCCCCGCAGGTGAATACCTCGACGCAGGTGGTCCATTGATTGAAGGTGCTCTTTCCAGCGGGTATCCAACACCTGCAGCATGACCTGTTTTTCAAAACGACGCATCAATGCCTCACCGGCGGCTTCTACCTTGGCTGCATAGGCATCGCGGTGCATGGCTTGCAGACGCTCACGCAGTTTCTCTTCGCTAAAGCGCTCATCCTCTTTGGCCCACTCCACTACCGGCGCATCTAGGTTAAACTCTGTTTTTAAATGCGCTTCAAGCCCAGCAAGGTCCCATTGTTCTGCCAAGCTCTGCGGTAGCACAAAATCGCTAATCGCGTCTTCCATTACTTCTTCGCGGATGCCAACCACTGCGTCTGACACATCATCGGACGCGAGAATTTCATTACGCTGCTCATAAATAACACGACGCTGGTCATTGGCCACGTCATCGTACTCAAGCAGCTGCTTGCGCATATCAAAGTTGCGGCCTTCAACCTTTTTCTGAGCGCGCTCCACGGCATTAGAGACCATCTTGTGCTCAATCGCTTCACCGTGCTCCAGTCCTAATGCCTGCATCAAACGCTTAACGCGGTCTGAACCAAACAGGCGCATCAAGCTATCTTCCAACGATAGGAAGAAACGCGTAGAGCCAGGGTCCCCCTGGCGGCCCGCGCGTCCACGAAGCTGGTTATCAATCCGACGCGATTCGTGGCGCTCAGAACCCACCACGTGCAAGCCGCCCGCTGCCAATACCGCATCGTGACGTTTTTGCCATTCGGCTTTCAACGTATCGATTTGCGCCTGCGTGGGGTTTTCCAGCTTTGCGACTTCGGCTTCCCAATTCCCTCCCAACACAATATCGGTACCACGACCGGCCATGTTGGTGGCAATCGTGACAGCACCAGGGCGACCGGCCTGAGCGATAATTTCAGCTTCACTTTGGTGTTGTTTGGCGTTAAGGACATTAAATGCAACCTTCGCCTCACGCATCAATTTCGCCAGATATTCTGACGTTTCGATGGAAGCCGTACCAACCAGAACCGGACGACCGGCTTCGGTTTCCGTTCTTACGTCTTTAATAATCGCCTCATATTTCTCTTCAGCGCTTAAAAAGACAAGATCGTTTAAGTCTTTACGCACTAGCGGGCGGTTGGTTGGGATCACCACCACATCGAGACCGTAAATTTGACGGAATTCAAATGCTTCGGTATCGGCAGTACCGGTCATGCCCGCTAACTTTTCGTAAAGACGGAAGTAGTTCTGGAAAGTGGTTGAAGCCAACGTCTGGCTTTCACGCTGAACGGTGACCCCCTCTTTCGCCTCAACGGCCTGATGTAAACCCTCCGACCAGCGCCGTCCAGGCATGCTACGACCGGTATGCTCATCGACGATAACGACTTGATCGTCGCTAATTATGTAATCAACGTCTTTAAGGTAAAGATGTCGGGCACGAAGGGCCGAGTGCATATGTTGAAGCAAGTTGAGATTTTGGGCGGCATACAACGAATCATCTTCACCGAGCAGCCCTTCTGCCCGCATCAAGTCCTCGACTTTATTATGACCTTGCTCAGTTAGCTCGACCTGCTTATGCTTTTCATCAAGTAGAAAATCTCCGACGACTGTCGGCTCATCACCTTCAATCTCTTCGCCTTTCTCTAAGTGCTGAGCAAGCTGATTAACAACGCCGTAAAGGTCGGTATTTTCGTCCACCGCACCCGAGATAACTAGCGGTGTGCGGGCCTCATCGATCAGAATCGAGTCAACTTCATCGACAATAGCGTAGTGCAATCCGCGCTGTACTTTATCGTCGAGAGAAAACGCCATGTTGTCGCGCAGGTAGTCAAAGCCAAACTCATTATTAGTCCCGTACGTAATATCGCAATGGTACGCATGACGTTTTTCTGAGCCAGTTTGGCCACTAAAAATGACGCCAACCGATAAACCTAAAAATTCATAAAGAGGCCGCATCCAATCGGCATCACGGCGGGCGAGATAATCGTTAACGGTCACCACGTGAACGCCCTTTGCCGGTAAGGCATTAAGATAAACGGCAAGCGTTGCCACCAGCGTTTTGCCCTCGCCGGTTTTCATCTCCGCAATACGGCCATGGTTCAGCGTCATCCCGCCAACCATCTGCACATCGAAATGGCGCATTCCCATGACACGCTTGCTCGCCTCACGAACTACCGCAAAAGCCGTAGGCAGCAAACTGTCGAGTGGCTCATCATTGTTAAGCCTATCGCGTAGTTCTCGCGTTTTATTTTGTAATTCAGCATCGCTTAGGGCTTCAAATTCACCCTCAAGTGCATTGATTTGCTCGACGCTTTTAAGCATCCGTTTAACGTCGCGGTCGTTTTTGGAACCGACCACCTTGCGCAATAAATTATTGATCATGAAACATCCAGTTAACTAGACAGTGTGGTTTGCACCTTGCAGATAGCAGGCAAATGACATTAACGCGTTACGCTGCTGCCTGTGGCGGACCACGCCGTGTTTGCACATCTAGTGCAGCAACAAAGACCACAACCACAGTACGTACATGCACAATGACTGAGGTAGGCTGTGCCCAACGCAGCACGGAAAAATGGGCGTCAAAATAATGCCGCCACTGGCGCTTAAGCGCGACTCTCCGTGACCGCGCACGCAATACTGCCGGCACCCAAAGATAGGTGCACACGCTGCGCTCACCATTTCGCAACGCTTCCGCCGGGTGTAAACTTACCGGCAACAAACAACTGACCAAAAGCCCCGCTAACCACCACCGCGCCGTGGCGTACCGGCGTGGCGACCGAGACGAACTTAACGTAGCGTTTAAGGTGGCAGGCATGCAGTAAGATGCTCCTGAGCGTGTGGCTGATAATAGTGAAACCATCACTCTCTCTGCCCAGCAATAGGACGCGAGGAGTTAAGCGCATGAGTATAAAGGTTAAGCGTTCCCGCGCACAGCCCATCGCCCAACTGCTCAATCAGCGTGGCGAGCTTGGGCTATTGATGCGTCAGTCGCGTTTGATTGATCAAGCACAGAGGCATTTACGAGCGCATTTACCCGAAGAGATGCGAGAGCACGTTTTTGTTGGCGGCTTTCACCAAGGAAAGCTAACCGTTATCAGCAGTCAGGCCAGTTGGGTAACGTGGCTGCGCTTTGAGCAAACACGCCTATTAGGCTTACTGCACCAGCTTCCTGGTTTTGAAGGCGTGACAGGACTTGCCTTTAAAGTTCGCCCGGTAAGACCGGTAACACCGCCACCGCGCAACTCAAGAGTCCTTTCATCAAGCGCGGCACAAGCACTCAATGCTTGTGCCAACGACACCGACAACCCTGCTCTTAAACGGGCACTCGCCAAGCTTGCTTCGCACGCAGACCAAACGCCAGATACGTAAAAGCACCGCCTTTGCGGTGCTTTTTACATAGTAATAAACGCAATTAACACGTTGAACGTTTATCAATAATCAAACCTATGCCATTGCTGGCGCTGAGTAGGAGATCGGGGCAATGGCCGCCTCCTCTTCAAACGTAACAATCTCGTAAGCATCAGGACGTGCAATCAATTCACGACACAGCTGATTATTGAGCGCGTGCCCTGATTTCACGCCGCGGAACTCACCAATCAGACTGTAACCAAGCTGATAAAGGTCGCCGATAGCATCCAAGACTTTATGTTTGACGAACTCGTCGTCATAGCGTAAACCGCCCTCGTTCACGATGCGGTAATCATCGACCACAATTGCGTTATCTAAACTGCCGCCTAGCGCCAAGTTATTGGAGCGCAAAAACTCAATATCACGCATAAAACCAAAAGTGCGCGCGCGTGAGACCTCTTTTACAAAGGAGGTAGTGGAAAAGTCGATTCGAGTTGTCTGATTTTGCTGCGCAAACACCGGGTGATCAAAATCAATCGAGAACGTAACTTTAAATCCCTGATGCGGCAAAAAAACCGCTTCTTTATCCCCATCTTGAACGGCGATACGCTGTTTGATACGGATAAACTTCTTCGCACACGACTGTTCTAAGATGCCCGCCGACTGAATCAAAAACACAAACGGGCTAGCGCTACCGTCCATAATGGGCACTTCAGCAGCACTCAAATCAACATAAGCATTATCGATACCCAGTCCTGCCAATGCCGACATCAAGTGCTCTACTGTCGCCACCTTAACACCACGGTAGGAAAGCGCTGTGCATAACGTCGTATCTTCAACCAATCCTGCCTGGGCAGGCACCTCAACCACTGACTCTAAATCGGTTCTTACGAACACGATACCGGTATTAATCGGTGCGGGACGCAACGCCATATCCACCCGCTTGCCTGAATGAAGCCCGACTCCAGTGGCTCGAATAACATTTTGCAGGGTGCGCTGTTTGATCATGGGCAGTGGTCGTACTCTGGTGACAATAAAAAAGGCTAACGGCAAGTGCCGCTATAAAATGGGTTATCGAACAGTGTTCATCTTAGCAGCAAACGTATTTTTAACCAATCAAAAACACGCTTGCCGCATTTCAATGTCCGATAGCGTCGATTAATCTGCCTGACGACGCAAAAACGCAGGGATATCCAAATAGTCGTCGGCATCTGTCGTGCGACGTTTTTCTGGGCGAGATTTAGCCTGTTGCTCAGGAGCTTCTGCACGGGCGGCGGCCGCCTGCTGCTGACGCATTACCGTGGGCTGTTGCAGCTTGCGATAGTCCGAAGACGCATCAGCCTGGGTACGACGTGCGGGCTCACGCGCCGGAGCAGCTTTTGTTTGATTGCCCTCTAACCCGGCAGCTACAACAGTCACGCGTAACTCGTCTGACATCTCCATATCGATAGAGGTGCCCACCACAATCGTGGCTTCTTGTGACGCGAACTCTTGAACTGTTGCCCCCACATCATTGAATTCACCAATGGACAGGTCCGGCCCGGCGGTGATGTTGACCAAGATACCGCGAGCACCGTGAAGATCAATGTCTTCCAGTAAGGGGCTACGAATGGCTTTTTCTGCCGCTTCGCGGGCGCGATTTTCACCGGTTGCCCCCCCAGTACCCATCATGGCCATGCCCATTTCAGACATTACCGTGCGCACATCGGCAAAATCGACGTTGATAATACCAGGGCTAGTGATGAGCTCTGCAATACCCTGTACCGCGCCCAAAAGGACATCATTGGCGGCGCTAAAGGCGGTAAGTAACGTGGCGTTCTTACCTAGTACGGATAAAAGTTTTTCATTAGGGATCGTAATGAGCGAGTCAACGTGCTCGGAGAGCTCTTTCATCCCCTCTTCCGCCGCCCGCATACGCTTGGGACCCTCAAACGGGAAGGGGCGCGTTACCACGGCAACCGTCAAAATACCGAGCTCTTTCGCCACTTGCGCCACGACAGGCGCACCCCCGGTGCCAGTTCCCCCGCCCATACCAGCAGTAATGAACACCATATCGGCGCCATCTAAGAGCTCTGCGATGCGGTCCCGGTCTTCCATTGCGGCTTGACGACCTACATCCGGGTTAGCCCCCGCACCAAGCCCCTTGGTGATTTCACTGCCTAGCTGCAGGACCGTTTTCGCAGACACGCGTTTGAGCGCCTGGGCGTCGGTGTTAGCGCAAATAAATTCAACGCCTTCAATATTGCTTTCCACCATGTGGTTGACGGCATTACCCCCGCCGCCGCCGACACCAACGACTTTTATGACCGCACTGCTCGAGGGTGCGTTATCTACCAGTTCGAACATAGCCCCGTCTCCTGAACCGCACTCGCGGCCCTGTCAGAAATTTCCTTTGAACCAGCCCTTAATTTTCACTAATGGTGAGCTGTCACCTTTTATTTCGCGTCGCGCTCCATCATGGCGACCACCAACGGATCCTTTTACACTTTGACCTTCACGCTGGTGTCCGTGACGTGCTTCTTGCAAAGCGTAGTGCAATAACCCGACTCCCGTCGCATAAATTGGGTTGCGAACCACATCGGAAAGCCCTTTTACATTTTGCGGGCAAGCGATACGCACTGGCATGTGGAAAATTTCTTCAGCCAGCTCGCTAACACCTTCCATCCGCGAAGTGCCGCCAGTCAAAACAATGCCGGCTGCGACCATATCTTCATAACCGCTGCGGCGAAGTTCATCGCGCACCAGGGTAAAAAGTTCTTCGTAACGTGGTTCTACCACCTCAGCCAATGCTTGACGAGATAAATCACGCGCAGGACGATCTCCTACGCTGGGTACTTTTATCATTTCATCGCTTGCCGCAAGTTGCGTCAATGCGCAGGCGTACTTCACTTTGATTTCTTCAGCATGCTGTGTAGGGGTACGTAACGCCATCGCGATATCGTTTGTTACTTGGTCGCCCGCGATAGGAATTACTGCTGTGTGTCGGATTGCGCCTTCGGTAAAAATTGCCATATCGGTCGTACCACCACCAATATCGACCATACAAACACCGAGTTCGCGCTCATCTTCGGTTAACACCGCCATGCTGGAAGCGAGCTGCTCAAGGATAATCGCGTCGACTTCAAGACCACAACGGCGTACACACTTTTCAATATTCTGCACAGCATTTAGTGCCGCGGTAACTAAGTGGACCTGAGCCTCCAGGCGAACCCCCGACATACCTAACGGCTCACGAATACCGCCTTGTGCGTCAATCGCAAACTCCTGTGGCAATACGTGTAACACGCGTTGCCCTTCAGAAATTGCCCGCGCGCGCGCTGAATCAATCACACGATCAATATCGGATGTCGTGACTTCACGCTCTTTAATGGCAACCACGCCATCTGAATTCATCGAGCTAATGTGGCTACCCGCAACACCCACATAAACCGAGTGAATATCGCACCCAGCCATGAGTTCCGCTTCTTCCACGGCGCGCTGAATCGACTGCACCGTGGATTCAATATTAATGACCACGCCACGCTTCATCCCTCGAGAGGGGTGCGCCCCAATACCGGCAATCTCGATACCGCCATCATCAGTCGGCTGTCCGACAATAGCGACTACTTTGGACGTTCCAATGTCCAACCCGACCACCATATTGGATGCGTTAGGTGAACCTGCCATGAGTCGGGATATCTCCTTATCGCTACACGTTACAAAAAAGTTAAAAATACTATTTACACGTATTGTTTAAATATACGGTAAATACGCGCTACCAAAACCAAGTGACAATGTCCGCTATTGAGATAAATGTTGTCTGTACTCAAATGCATCGTATCGCATTGACGCGAATATCACGATCATCTTCACCACAATACTGCCCTAGCGACATATTTTAAAGCCTTAATATGGCGGGTTCCACGTTGGCAACCACTTACTTATATGCTGACTTACTGTGCTGCATGAGAATAGAGGCAACGTGATATCTAATGACACAAGAAATAACGGTAAAAAGAGCGTTTTGCACATCACTTCAAGCAAGCCATTCACGATCTAATATAAATCAGTTTAATTTGGCTTTACTCTTCTTCAAGCGCTTCAAACGTTTCTTCGCCGTGCCACGAAACCGCCACGCCATTAGGGTAACGCAGGTCAATATAGCGAATAGCGTCAGTAAATCGGTGCAATTCACGCTGCCAAGAGGCCGCTAACCGCGCTAAGCGAATACCATGCTGGCGACGACCCAGCATAATCCACGTATCGCCATTCACCTGTAGCCGCCAAGCGCCGCGTGGCTCCAGACGAAGCTGATGCAACGACAAGGACAAGGACAAGCGTGAAAAACGTCGCTCAAGTGTCTGATAATACTCCAGCACTTCTTCACTACTACCAACGGGTCCGGCCAAGTCAGGCAACGCTGCAGGCGCCTGCAGCGGAGCAAACGCAAAGGGCTCGCCATTGGGGTTTAACAAGAAATCATCGTTCCAGCGTGCGACGGGCACCTGCTCAACCAGCTCAAACACTAAGCTATTAGGCCACTCGCGCGAAACACGGGCTTCGTAAAGCCATCCGATATCCAGCACACCCTCTCTTAAATCGCCTAAATCCACCGAGAGCCAGGTAGCATCGCGAACCAGTGGCGCTAACTGGGTACGCAAGTATTCGGCGCTGACGTAATCCCACTCACCACGAATTGAAACCCGCTCCACCGGGCGATCTAGCCACAGCCACAGCGCTCGACTACCGGCACCGATAAGCAGTACCAATAGCAGAAGACCAAACCAAGCGTTACGCCGTTTCATGACCGCCCAATGCAAGCGAATTGGGTCGCTCTGCGGTGATTAAGATATCCATGACCAACTGATCAAAACTAATGCCTGCGTATGCAGCCGCTTGAGGTACCAAGCTATGGTCTGTCATGCCTGGAACAGTATTAACTTCCAGCAGCCAAAACTTGCCTTCGCCATCGCGCATCACATCCACACGCCCCCAGCCGGAGCCACCAATCGCCGCAAAGGCACGCTGGCAAAGTACTGAAAGCGCTTTTTCGTCTGCCGCTGACAAGCCACAAGGAAGATGGTATTGCGTGGTATTGGAAAGGTACTTCGCTTCGTAGTCGTAAAACCCGCCGGGGACTTCGACCCGAATGGCAGGCAGAGCCGTCTCTTCGAGCAATGCCACCGTGTACTCTTCGCCGACGACAAAACGCTCAGCCATGACTTGAGCATCAAAGCGCGCAGCATCGCGATAAGCTGACACCAACTCCTCTTTTGAACGCACAATATTGATCCCGAGCGTCGAGCCTTCATGCACCGGCTTTACAATCAGTGGAAGCCCCAAACGCTCGGCCACCCCCTCCCAATCTGAACGTTCATCTAGAATAATGCTTTCCGGCGTTGGCAGGTTCAGTGCTTGCCAAACTAGCTTTGTGCGTTGCTTATCCATGCCCAACGCGGACGCCATCACACCACTTCCTGTGTAAGGAATATCCAGCAATTCGAGCGCGCCTTGTAGCGCCCCGTCTTCACCGCCACGCCCGTGCAGTGCAATGAACACTTTATCCGGCGCTAGCTGCTCCAACCCGGTCAAGCCACGCTCACGCGGGTCGTAACCCACCACATTAAAGCCTTGGCGCTTCAGTGCTGCTAATACCGCGGCACCGCTTTTTAGCGAAACCTCACGCTCTGACGAAGTGCCGCCATACACAACGACCACGCTCTCGTGCTGTAACTTTTGGGCAGACAACGGTTCACTCACAACACCACCTCATCAAACGAAAGTTTCGCCTGCGCAAGGCGCAAGGCGATTCCCCCCACATCCCCTGCCCCTTGCGTTATCAAAATATCCCCTGGGCGCAGCACGTTTTTTAATAACCCTGGCAGCTCTTTTTTGTCTTCCACAAAGAGGGGGTCAACGTCGCCACGCTGGCGGATAGAGCCCGCAAGCGTTCGTCCTTCGGCACCGGGGATCACTGCCTCACCGGCGCTGTAGACATCCAATAGCACCAACGTATCAACTTGAGAAAGCACACGAACGAAATCCTCGTAAAGATCACGTGTGCGGGTATAGCGATGGGGTTGATAGAGCATGACTAGGCGTCGATCTGGCCAGCCCGCACGCACCGATTGAATAATCATGTCAACTTCGCGGGGATGGTGACCATAGTCATCCACCAGCATGATTTCGCCGTCTTTACGCGGGGCAGAAAAATCGCCATGAACCTGAAAACGCCGCCCTACGCCGGCAAAACTAGAAAGCCCACGTTGAATCGCAGCATCGCTCACTCCGGCATCGGTCGCCACCACAATAGCAGCCATTGCGTTGAGCGCATTGTGACGCCCCGGCATCGCCAAGCGAACGCTTAGTGGCTCGGCACCATCCGGACGCAGCGCGGTAAACGCTACCGTACCGCCTTGTTGGGAAAACTCGACGATGCGGTAGTCGGCATCGTCTTCAAATCCATAAGTAACAAACTGCCGCTTCACCTGATCGCAAAGCTTGCGCACATGCGGGTCATCGATACACAGCACGGCGAGCCCATAAAAGGGCAAGTTGTGCAGAAATTCGATAAACGTGCTTTTTAAACGCTCGAAGTCGCCGCCATAGGTCGCCATATGGTCAGCGTCGACATTGGTGACAATTGACACCATGGGCTGCAGATGTAAAAACGAGGCGTCAGACTCATCCGCTTCCGCCACGAGATAATCGCCTTCCCCAAGACGGGCATTTGTGCCTGCGCTGGTCAGTTTGCCGCCGATAACAAAAGTGGGATCAAGCCCACCTTCGGCGAGCAATGTTGCGGTAATGCTCGTGGTCGTGGTCTTACCGTGAGTGCCAGCGACCGCAATACCGTGGCGAAAACGCATCAGCTCAGCGAGCATTTCCGCCCGGCGAACAACGGGCACGCGATGCTCGTGAGCCCAATCGATTTCAGGGTTAGTCGCATCAATGGCGCTAGAGACCACGACCACATCGGCGCCTTCAACGTGTTCACGGGCATGGCTTATGGCGACGTCAACACCGCATTGGCGCAACCGCTCGACAACCGGTGATTCCTTAAGATCACTACCGCTAACGTGATAGCCTTGATTCGCCAATACTTCAGCAATGCCGCACATCCCGGCCCCACCAATACCCACGAAATGAATCCGTTGAATTCGGCGCATACCAGGCCCACTGACGCGACGGGGATTATGGGGGGCTTTGAGCGTTGTTTTAGTCACGCACACTCTCCTTCTGAGCAAGCATCAAACAGCCTTGCATCAACCGTTCGGTCGAATCGAGATAGGCGGCCTGACGCGCCTTAGCTGCCATCTCGGCCAGCGTGTCAGGACGCAGTAAGTCATTAAGTGCTTGGGTAAGCCGCGCCTCGGTCAAGTCAGACTGCACAATACAAACAGCGGCTTGTGTATCGACCAAAGCTTGCGCATTAATTCGCTGATGGTCATCCACCGCAAACGGGAACGGCACAAAAAGTGCTGGCTTGGCCGCCGCCGCCAATTCCGCGACGGTAAGGGCGCCGGAGCGACAAACCACAAGGTCAGCCCATTCGTAAGCCGCGGCCATGTCATCGATAAAAGAACTCACCTTGGCCTCGACACCTTGCGCACGATAAGCACTTTGGGTGGCTTCTTCACGTTTTTTACCTGCCTGATGCCATATCTCTGGACGCTGTTCTGGCGCCATCTTCGCCAGCGCAGGCGGTAAGCGTTCATTGAGCGCGACAGCGCCCAACGAGCCACCCACTATCAATAAATGCAGACGGCGTTGGCACATTTCATCCGCCTGGCGCGGCGTCTCACCCAGCGCGGCAATATCGTCGCGTACGGGGTTACCAATAACCTCGGCCCGCTCGCCAAACGCCTGCGGAAACGCAGCGTACGTTTTCTTCGCCAAGCGCGACAAGGCACGGTTAGTCAGCCCAGCGATAGCGTTTTGCTCGTGAATGACAAGTGGGACACGCCCCAACCACGCCGCAATGCCGCCAGGGCCGCTGGCAAAACCGCCAAGCCCCACCACCACGTCGGGCTGAAAACGGCGCACGATAGCGCGCGCCTGCCACACAGCGCGGCTAATATTAATCGGCGCTTTCAGCCAACCGCTCACGCCATTGCCACGCAGCCCGCTAATGCGCAATTGATGCAACGTAATACCTGCCTCGGGAACCAGTTGGTTTTCAATCCCTCGCGGGCTGCCTAACCACTGAACTTCTACATTCTGCGCCTTCAGCGCTTTAGCCAACGAAAGCGCGGGGATCACATGGCCCCCGGTGCCGCCTGCCATGATTAATACGCGTCGACATACTGTCATCGTTTCGCGGCTCCTTGGTTCAGTTTCGCGGCCACTTATTTTCGTTCTCGGCGACTTTGCTTACAAAAGGCGCGGCTCGCGTCGCGCTTTATAAGGCGTTGGTTTGCGCCGAGGCTGCCGCCGAGTTTCCACATCGGTGCGCAGCAATAGGCCAATCATAATACCCGTTACCAGTAGGCTAGAGCCCCCGTAGCTAATTAGCGGCAGGGTCAACCCTTTGGTAGGTAGCAAGCCGGAACTCACCGCCATGTTAATAAACGCCTGCGCGGCAATAATAAAGCTGAGCCCATAACTCACGTAGGCACCAAATAGATGCCCAGCAAGCTCAGCACGCCTGGCGATTAACAGCGCTCTTATAATTAGCAAGGTAAAAAGCAATACCAAGCTGATAGCGCCGATCATCCCTAACTCTTCCGCTAGCACGGCAAAAATGAAGTCGGTATGCGCTTCGGGTAGGTAGTGCAGTTTCTGCACACTATTCCCTAGCCCGGTGCCGGTGACATGACCACGACCAAACGCAATCAGCGCTTGGGTTAACTGATACCCCGTGGCGAATTGATCCGCCCAAGGATCGAGAAAACTCGTCCAGCGCGCCAGGCGATAAGGCTCTATGGCCACCATCAACACCGCACCGCCGCCTAACAATAGACCAATCAGCGATAGCAACAGCATTGAGGCTCCTGCCATCACCAACATGCCAATCACCGCGACGCTGTAGACCACCGCGCCGCCAAAATCCGGCGCAGCGAGCAGCAGCCCTACTGGCAGGGCCAAGACGGCTAGCGGCCGCCAGAGACTCAACGCTCGACCACGTAACTCGAAGGTAAAACGCGACATAAATGTCGCTAAATAGATCACTAACCCCAGCTTGCCAAACTCAGAAACCTGGAGACTCGGAAGCGGCCCAGGCAAAGAAATCCAGCGCTTACTGCCGTTAATTTCTTGGCCAATGAACAACACCAATATCAGGAGAAACAGGGTGGCGAGCATCAGTAAACCGGCATTTTGCCGCCACGCTTCTAACGGCAAGCTGACGACGGCAAGCGTGGCCAATACAGCCACAAAAAGAAAAATACCGTGCTGACGCACATAATGAAAACTGCTGTCGAGTAACCCAATCGATGCCGAACTGACCATCACCCAGCCCAGTGCTGCCAGCGCTAACGTTGCCATCACAAGCCAAATATCACAGGGTAAGTCGCGCGTTGAAAGAGCTGACTTCCAGCGCGTTAGACGTCGGGTCATGAGCGCTCCTTCACGGACAACGCATGCTCTGCCACCCAGTGACAAAACACATCACCACGGCGCTGATAATTGGGAAACTGATCAAGGCTTGCACAGGCAGGTGAAAGCAGCACACAGTCCCCTGGCATGGCAAGTTGCGCGGCGGCTTCCATCGCTTGCGTTAAATCGGCGTAGTGGTGCGTTTCTACATACGCTTTTAGCGCGGCGTCTAGGCGTAGCGCATCGCGGCCGAATAACAGCGCCTGGCGCGCGTGGGCCGCAAGCGGTGCAGCCAGGGGGGTAAAGTCGGCGCCTTTGCCATCGCCACCGGCAAGCAAAATGAGTTTGCCGCTAAGTGTGGGGCCAATACCTTCGATGGCTGCCAGTGTCGCCCCCACGTTGGTGCCTTTGGAGTCATTGACCCAGCGCACGCCTTCGACAGTCGCGACCACCTCGCTGCGATGTTTCAGCCCCTTAAACCGGCGCAGCACATCACACATCGCCTTATGCTCAAATCCTAATACTTGGCCCATGGCTAACGCCGTTAACGCATTAAGCTGATTATGCTGCCCGGCCATCCCTAACTCGCGAACTGGCAGCCAAGGCGTCGCGCCGTGCAGCAAACAAGGCTCCCCATCACTTTCCCCAAGACCCCACGTATTATCGTCAGGGGAGTCTTTCTCTGGGGCATGTCGAGTAAAGGGCGTGACATGGCCCACCCGATGAGAAACATCGGGCCAGGTGTGGGGGTCATCACCGTTGACCACAGCGTGTTCTGCAGCGATAAACACACGCTGCTTAGCGGCGCGATAAGTCGCCATGTCACCGTGGCGATCTAAGTGGTCTTCGCACAAATTAAGAAATGCGGCGCATTTAGCGCCAAGTATTGGCGTGGT
Organism: Vreelandella vilamensis; assembly: GCF_031451755.1. Classification (NCBI taxonomy): domain Bacteria; kingdom Pseudomonadati; phylum Pseudomonadota; class Gammaproteobacteria; order Oceanospirillales; family Halomonadaceae; genus Vreelandella; species Vreelandella vilamensis. The sequence continues at coordinate 58,207 of NZ_JARWAN010000004.1, forward strand.
TTCGAGTTGAAAGCTGGAAAGCTCGAGAATATAAAGCGTGGCATCCGGCATTTGTGCTAAAAGATCAAGCGCTGGGGTGCCCAAATTACCGCCCACCGCGGCGTTTACCCCTGAGGCCAATGCCATTTCCCCCAACAGCGTGGTGACGGTCGATTTGGCATTGGAGCCTGTAATAGCGGCAATCGGTGCCTTCGCGGCGCGAACGAAAAGCGCCATTTCACCGACAACGCGAGGCTCCCCAGTGTGCGGGTTGATTTCATCGGCTAACGCGCCAAGACCGGGAGCACGCGGATCAACACCGGGGCTCACGACCACTTCTTCCACTTGGCTAAGGTCAAGCGCCGTCAAGGGGCCACAATAAATGGCGACATCGGGATAAGCGCGCTTCACTTCATCAAGTCCCGGTGGCTCCGCCCGCGTATCAGCAATGGCAAACGGCACGCCAAGGCGGGCCAAATGCCGGCAAATAGCACGCCCTGAAACTCCTAACCCCACCACCACCGTGGTGCCTTCTGGCACGGCTATCATCTTGGCCCCCTAGCGAATTTTTAGCGTAGCCAGGCCGAACAGCACCAGCACAACGGTAATAATCCAAAAGCGTACGATAACCCGCGGCTCAGGCCACCCTTTCAATTCGTAATGATGGTGCAACGGTGCCATGCGGAAAATGCGCCGTCCCGTCATCTTATAGGAACCAACCTGCAAAATAACCGACACAGTCTCGAGAACAAAAATGCCCCCCATGATAAACAACACAATCTCTTGTCGGACGATAACCGCGACAACACCCAGCGCAGCACCGAGGGCTAGCGCACCCACGTCCCCCATAAACACTTGCGCGGGATAAGTGTTAAACCATAAAAAACCCAGCCCAGCCCCGGCAATCGTGGCGCAAAACACCGCCAGTTCGCCGGTGCCCGCAATGAAAGGAATATGTAAGTAGTCGGCAAAAACAGTATTGCCGCTAACGTAGGCGAAGACAGAAAGCCCCATCGCCACCAAAACGGTAGGCATAATGGCAAGACCGTCTAAACCGTCGGTTAAATTGACTGCGTTAGAGCTACCGACAATGACAAAATAGGTCAAGACGATATAAAAGACGCCCAGCGGTATCACAATGTCTTTAAAAAACGGCAATAACAGGCTCGTTTCCACCGGCGATGCCGCCGTGAGGTAAAGCACACCGGCAGCGCCAAGCCCGACGACGGATTGCCAAAAATACTTCCAGCGGGCTGGCAAACCACGCGGATTTTTCTCCACCACTTTGCGGTAGTCATCTACCCAGCCAATGGCACCAAACCCTAGCGTCACGCCAAGCACTACCCAAATGTAGTAGTTAGTCAGATCCCCCCAAAGCAGTGTACTCAGCGCGATGGCGATTAATATCATCGCCCCGCCCATGGTAGGTGTACCCGCTTTGGACAAGTGAGACTGCGGGCCGTCATCACGAACGGCCTGGCCTATTTGCCCTTCCACCAAGCGTCGAATAACCCAAGGGCCAAGCCATAAACAAAGCAGCAACGCCGTCAGCGACGACAAAATAACGCGCAGCGTAAGATAGTTAAATACCTGTAAACCCGGCTGATACTGTGTCAGAAAATTCGCCAAATGGAGTAACATGAACGGCGGTTACCTTATAGTTAACATGATGTATCGGCTTGTGTGTCGTCATGGCGCAGCCCTTTCACTAGGCGCTCCATGCCAGCGCTACGCGACCCTTTAACTAATAAGCTCGCGTTGGGCGGCAACGCGCTCATAAGATACTGCTCAAGTGCCGCATAATCGTCAAAATGCGGTCCCTGACCAAATGACTCACTGGCGGGTTTTGCCTCCGCCCCCAAGGTCAGCAACTGATCCACCCCTAATTTTGCCGCATAATCCCCAACCTCGGCGTGTAATGCCGATGAGTCAGCCCCCAGCTCCCCCATCGCACCTAACACACACCAACGTGGCGCTGGGAAGCGCATGAGCGCGTCTAACGCTACTTTTACTGCCCCAGGATTAGCGTTATAAGAGTCATCCAACAGTGACCCACCGTGACGATGCGACAGCACCTGCAGGCGCCCTGGCAATGTCGATAACGACGACAACCGGGCAACGACCTCATCGCTAGGCACCGCTAAACTCAACGCTGCCGCTGTCGCCGCCAGGGCATTGAGCACATTATGCTCGCCCACCAACGCAAGCGTCACATGACCTAACACCTGTCCATTTTTTACAAGCGTGAAAGCATAACGTCCTTGGGCATCACAAGAAAGCGCCTTGGCCGTCACCTCAGCGTCAGGGTGCAGGCCGAAACTCACCACTTGTCTGGGCGAAGCGCACTGCCGCCAAAAATGAAAGTAGCGATCATCACGATTCAGCACCGCGATACCATCGGCTGGTAAAGCGTGAAGAATTTCGCTTTTGGCCTGAGCAATTTGCCCCATCCCGCCAAATTCCCCCACATGTGCCCCGGTCACATTGGTGATCACTGTCACCTGAGGCTGAGTCAACAGCGCTGTCCAGGCGATTTCTCCCAAATGATTCGCCCCTAACTCAACGACAGCCGCTTGATGCTCATCATTTAACCCCAAAAGGGTTAACGGAGCGCCAATGTCGTTATTCAAGTTTCCGTGCGTTGCGTGTATCTCACCGTGCGCTTTCAATAGTGCGGCGGTCATCTCCTTTACTGTCGTCTTGCCACTGTTTCCCGTGATGGCTACTACCGGACCGTGCCAGCGCTTTCGCCACGCATGCGCCAGTAGCCCCAGTGCCAAACGTGTATCAGCACAGGTGATTTGAGGTAGTCGACAATTTTCATCCCGCTCGGCTACGAGTGCCGCCACAGCGCCTTGTTCGTACGCCGAAGCAAGAAAGGCGTGACCGTCAAATCGATCGCCTTTAAGGGCGACAAACAAACATCCCGGCACGATTTTGCGTGAGTCTGTCACCACCGCCGTGACATTAACCGCGGCCTCGCCTGCTGGACACTCGCCCCCCACCGCGTTAGCCACATCACCCAGCGATAACGTTCTCATGCGTAGTCTCTGTCATCTAATGCCTTTTGCACTTCATCGCTGTCCAGGTGAGGCTCACGCGTTCCGTTAACCTCTTGGTAAGTTTCATGGCCTTTGCCAGCGATCAAAATGACATCATTCGGCGCGGCACTGGCGATCACATGCGCGATCGCCGCACGGCGATCACCTATCTCGGTGACGTTTTCCAAGTGATGAAAGCCTGCCATGATGTCTTGACGTATCGCCGCTGCCGACTCATTGCGCGGATTGTCATCGGTCACTACGCAGTGATCGGCATGCGCCTGGGCAACACGGGCCATATCAGGGCGCTTGCCGCTATCCCGATCACCGCCACAGCCAAACACGCACCACAGGTGGCTGGAATGACCCAAATGCGCCTTTAGGGCCTCAAGCGCACTGTGCAACGCATCCGGCGTATGCGCGTAATCCACCACCACGCTTGGGGCGCCATCGCGCTGATATAGCTCCATACGCCCTGGCACCGGGGCAATATGTGCAGCGGCGCTGACGAGCGAATCCAAGGTCTCGCCCAGGCCATAAAGCGTGGCCATAGCTAACAAGACGTTATCGAGGTTAAAGCGCCCCATCAGCCCTAAGTTGAGCACTTTTTCTTCGTCAGGTGTGGCGATAACGGCATGCTGCCCTTTGGCGTGCGGCTGCCATTCAAGCACACGCAAGGTTACCGCTTCGTCTTGTCCAGTGGCCAATACCCGCACCGAATCGGCGCAACCAGAAAGCATCAACCGCACCAGCGCGTCATCACCATTCACGACGGCGATCTCAAGCTCCCGGCGACGAAACAACTTGGATTTCGCCGCAGCATACGCTGCCATGCTGCCGTGGTAATCCAGATGGTCGCGGGTCAGGTTAGTAAAAACACCCACTTTGACATCCACTGCATCAAGGCGGTTTTGATCAAGCGCATGAGAAGAAGCCTCCAAGGCAATACGCCGGACTCCCTCCTGCGCCATCTCTCCAAGCGTCGCTTGAAGCGCCAGCGGCCCAGGCGTGGTTAAACCACTGTCCACGAGCGTGCCTGTACGCCCTACTCCCAGCGTACCCACTACGCCAGCCGGCACCCCTAATTGCTCACTTAAATCGGCTATATAATGCGTCACTGAGCTTTTGCCATTAGTCCCGGTTACCGCAATCACGTCAATGTGACTTGGCACATGAAATAAAGCGCGGCCCAGTTCGCCTAAACGTAGCGATAAATGAGGCATAACCAGTACACGACCGTCGAGATGCACCTCACCATTGCGCGCATGACTCAACACTAACGCCGCACCGGCGTTTAGCGCCGCTTCGATGAAATCACGCCCGTCGCGCTGGCTCCCTGGAACCGCGACAAAAATATCACCTGGCTTCACTAACCGTGAATCGGTGATCAGACGCACCCTATCAGGCAGTTCTGGCAAGGTGTCAGGCAATCTTGCCGTTGGCCATACCTGCTTAAGCGCCGTGACTACATCATGTAAATCTAACGTCATGCCTTCTCCTTAAAACCTAGGGCGCCTCATGATCCGGCGGCACATCCAATAGTCGCAGCGCATTGCCGGTAACGCTGGAAAAAACTGGGGCTGCCACAGCGCCGCCGTAAATCTCACCGGCTTTGGGGTGATCAATCATGACAACGGTCACAATACGCGGGTCGGAAACGGGGGCCACACCGGTAAATACACTACGATAAGCGTCAGCGGTATACCCCGTTGCTCCCGTTTTACGCACGGTACCGGTTTTACCTCCGACACGATATCCCTCCACACGTGCGCGCCGCCCTCCTGAATCTGCACCCACCGATGTTTCCAATATACGCAGCAAATCGTTTGCCACCTCAGGCTCAATAGAGGGAATGCCGTCGGGCGCTTGCGTTAACCGTAGTAACGAAGGCGGTAACCGAACGCCATCATTGGCAATCGCCGTGTAGGCACTCGCCAACTGTAGTGCCGACACGGACAACCCATAACCATATGATAGCGAAGCTTTTTCACTGCGCGACCAGCGAATGGGTGCGGGTAAACTCCCCGCTGACTCTCCGGGATAGCCCGTTCCAGGGTTATGCCCAAACCCTAGCTGGTTATATTTCTCCCAAATTGCCATGTCGTGAAGCTCTAAAGCCAGTTTCGACATGCCTATATTTGAGGATTTCTCCAAGATGCCGGCCAAGTCGAGCTTTCCATAGTTGCGTATATCACGAATAGTATATTCATCGATACGCATCCAGCCGGGGTTGGTATCGACCACCGTGTCGCGATCAAACTGATCACTTTCCAATATAGCCGCCATGGCCAATGGCTTAACGACAGAGCCTGGCTCAAATACATCCACCACGGCCTGGTTACGTAACCCCCGCGGATCGAGCCCTGCCCGATTGTTCGGGTTATAAGACGGCAAGTTCGCCATTGCCAATACTTCACCATTACGCGCGTCCATCATCACGACAATACCGCCATCCGCACGATGCTCGGCAACCGCTGCTCGTAATTCACGGTACGCCATGTACTGAAGGCGCTGGTCAATGGCAAGTGTTAGCTCTCCGCCGGGTACTGCCTCTTCGACTACGCCGAGCTCACGGATCAAACGGCCGCGACGATCTTTGAGAACACGCCGTTGCCCAGGATGCCCCGCCAAGTAAGGCTGATACGCAAGCTCTAACCCTTCTTGCCCGACGTCATCCACGTTGGTTACCCCCAGAAGTTGAGCGGCCACTTCTCCAGCGGGATAGTAACGTTTGTATTCCTGCTGAGCGTACACACCAGGGGTGCGTAAATCTAAAATACGTTGAGCGGCTTTGGGGGTCATATGCCGGCGCAAGTACATAAACTCATGTTGGCTAAAACGCGCCAAACGAGCCTCGAAATCGAGTAGGTTCATGCCTAAAGCCTGCGCTAGCACGACACGCCGCACGGGGTCTTCGGTCAACTCTTGTGGGTTAGCCCAGAGCGTCACCACCGGCGTCGAAATTGCCAATGGCTCACCGTTGCGATCAGTGATCATGCCGCGGTGCGCGGGAACCGTTTCATGGCGCAGCGTGCGCGCATCACCTTGGCTTTGGAGAAAGGGGCGATCAATGACTTGAAGCAGCGTAATGCGGCCAATGAGCACCGCAGCCACGATGACAATAGCGCATAAAACCAAGAGAAAACGCCCGCCCGCAAGCGGTGGTGCGATGGGGGCAGTACGCGAGGAGACACCTCGAGTTCGGCGACTCACGGGCGAATCACCTCAACGTCATGGACATTAGGAATGCGCATGTTCAACCGTTCGGTCGCAATTCTCTCTACTCTGGCCGGGGTTGACCACGCACCTTCTTCAAGCAACAGCTGCCCCCACTCGGTGTGCAGCTGGTTTTTTTCTTGCTCTAAGCGCTGAAGCTCGGCATAAGCAACTCGCGTTTGATGCGTGGTGAGGACCACAGCTAGGCCGCTACCAAGGCAAGCCACAAATAACAGCGCATTAAAAATGGGCCAAAAACGCCAGCGCAAGCAAAATGGCCACTCGGCTCGCATGGATGCCGCCCATTGGTGAATATTGACCCTTGCCATCATTTACGCCCGTTTTCGCGCTGCACGCATTACTGCACTGCGCGCACGTGGGTTTTCCGCCACTTCCGCCTCAGAGGGACGTTGCCCTTTTCCTAACGCTTCTAAACGGCGGTTGAGCTGATCATCACGAATCGGCACACCCCGCGGCAAATGCGTGTCACCGCGCACGTGATGACGAATAAAACGCTTCACCCGCCGGTCTTCCAACGAGTGGAAGCTAATCACCACCAAGTGGCCACCGAGCGCAAGCGCTTCCAGCGCAGCCTCCAAGGCAGCATCTAGCTGCTCTAGCTCGCCATTAAGGTAAATGCGCAAGCCCTGAAACGCTTTGGTTGCTGGATGGCGTCCCTTTTCCCATGCGGGATGGGCGGTTTTGAGCACTTCGGCAAGGTCCACGGTGTGCGTAAAAGGCTGCTCACGGCGCCGATTGACAACGGCGCGGGCGAGGCGTTTACCAAAGCGCTCTTCACCGTAGGTTTTAAATACATGGGCAATGTCAGTTTCGCTGGCACGCGCCAGAAATTCCGCCGCACTTTCGCCTTGCGTAGGGTCCATGCGCATATCGAGCGGGCCGTTACGCATAAAACTAAAGCCGCGCTCTGGATCATCAAGCTGCGGCGAGGACACTCCCACATCAAGTAAAATCCCATCAAGCTTGCCATGAACGTTTTGCTCGCGAGCAACATCGGCTAAGCGCGCAAAATCTCGCTGCACCATGGCAAAGCGTGAGTCATCGATCTCAGCTGCCGCCGCAACGGCCTCGGGGTCGCGATCTAGCGCGATCAAACGTCCCGCCTCATTTAAGCGCGATAAAATAACTCGCGAATGCCCACCACGACCAAAGGTACCATCAAGATAGACGCCACCAGGTTGATGCACGAGCGTATCCACAGCACCGTCAAGCAGCACACTGGTATGACGAAAGCGATTAACGGCTTTTTCAGCCTCAGATGATGGCATGTGGCTCTCACACAGAGATGACCTACCCCTTAGGCTCGGGAAGGTACACGGCATTTTCAGGAGAGCGCGCTAAGTCGCTCTTTGCATGATTGGGGGGAGTCGGCCGATAAGCCGGGTTCTGTCGTGGACAGCCATTCCTCTAGGCGCTACGTTACCGCAGCGCTCAAGCGACCTACCCGGACCCAGCGCGGGCCACGCCATTGGGTCCCTATTTGGTCTTGCTCCGAGTGGGGTTTACCTTGCCACGCACTGTTACCAGGCGCGCGGTGCGCTCTTACCGCACCCTTTCACCCTTACCAGCCTCGAAAGGCTTAGGCGGTCTACTCTCTGCTGCACTTTCCGTCGGCTCTCACCGCCCAGGCGTTACCTGGCACTCTGCCCTATGGAGCCCGGACTTTCCTCCCCTGCCCGCAAAGGCAGCGGCGACTGTCTGGCCAACTCCGGCGGCAAGCATACCAGCGCCCCCGCCCCGCCTCAATCCTCGCTTTTCATTGCTTGTAGTGTGGCGTACCAAGTTTGCTTGCGTCCACCGAACACGCGGGCCGCAATGGCGGCACTTTGCTTAACCCCGACACCTTCGGCTAATAGCGCATTTAACAGCGCCTCCTCTGAAAATGCATGCTGGCTCTGCTCGGTTTTAGGCGAGGCCCCTTGCACCATCACCACAAACTCGCCCCTAGCTTGATTGGGGTCCTCTACCAACTGAGCTAGGAGCGCATTAGGTGTGCCGCTCAAAAACGTTTCAAATGTTTTGGTGAGCTCTCGTGCTAGCACTACCTCGCGTTCGCCCATTACCTCACTGAGCGCCTTTAGGGTATGCACGATACGATGTGGAGATTCGTAAAACACAAGAGTCGCCTCATGTGCCAGCCACTGCTCAAGTACCTGTTTGCGAGCCGCCGGTTTAGCAGGCAAAAAACCGGCAAAGGTAAACCGGTCGGTAGGCAGCCCCGCCGCAGACAGCGCCGTAATCAGCGCCGACGGTCCGGGTATGGGGACAATATGCCGGCCGCGTTCACGCAGCGCGCGTACCAATACAAACCCGGGGTCGCTAATTAACGGCGTACCGGCATCGCTAACCAAGGCGATATCTTCGCCCGCCGCGAGGTAACGGTCGAGTTGCTCTACACGGTGAGACTCATTGTGGTCATGCAACGACAACATTGGCACATTAAGGCCCAAGTGCGCTAACAACCGCCCACTGTGGCGCGTATCTTCCGCGGCAATTCGCGCGACGTTTCCCAGCGTTTGAACAGCGCGAGGCGAGAGGTCTTGCAAATTCCCAATCGGCGTAGCAACCACGTACAATGTGCCTGGTGGTGAGGTACCTGGAAACGATGCACCTGAATGCGACGTGCCCGAATGACCGTGTGTCATCTAAACTCCTAGTAAATAAAAAATCGGCAGCGCCAATGGCAACTAAGGAAGGATACATGAAACCGCTAACTCGTGGCTTACTCACGCTGACGCTTACTGCCCTTTTTATGGCAGGCTGCGCCGTCCAGCAACCACCTGATGTGGTCGATCGCGTTCCGGATCAGGACCCGAATCGTCTACTTAGCCAGGCCCAAGAACAAGCGCCCGCTCAAGCCGCGCAATCGCGTCTAGAGGCCGCTAACCTCTATGCCCGCCAAGGTCTGCGCGATGAAGCCTTTGCCGCTGCGGACGCATTGGACGCCGAGCAGTTGTCGGAATCCGACCGGGTACGCTGGGCACTACTTTACTCAGAGCTTGCCCGTGCGCTTGATGAGCCCCGGGCTGTTTTAAAAGCCGCCACGGTGCTAGATCAAGAGCTGAGGATGTCGGCAGAACAGCAACAAACGCTGCAAGAGCGCAGACGCTGGGCACGGAACGCGCTCGACCAGCTCGATCCCGAGCGCTTTGCCCTGCCTGAATTCACTGTCGACGTAAAGCGTATCGCCGTCTTTTTACCCGAATCTGGCCCCCTGAGAAATGTGGCTTCAGCGATTGCCACGGCAATACGCCGGCATCACGACATGCAAAATAGCGATGTACAGCTGCGTTTTATCGACGCCTCTCAACATGGCTTAGACGCACTTTACGACAAAGCCGAACAGATGGGGGCTCAAATCGTCATCGGGCCACTCGACAAAGACCAAGTGACCACGCTTGAACAACGTGAAAGCGTCCCGCTTCCCACACTAGCCCTCAATTATGGCAGGAATTCACGTAGCCAAGCGACGCGGTTATTTCAGTTCGGCCTTTCCGCCGAGGATGAGGCACGTCAAGCAGCCCGGCGTGCGTGGCAAGATGGTCATCGGCAAATGGTTCTTATGGTCCCGGACAATGACTGGGGACGCCGGGTAGGGGAATCTTTCTGGAACGAGTGGAGTGAACAGGGAGGAGATGTCACTAATGCTGTCCGCTACAACCCAGAGCGGCCCGTTTCCAATACGGTTCAAACGGCGCTCAACGTTCGCGGTGAGCGCGCTCAGTTACAAAATATTGACGCACTCTTTTTGCTTGCCGTGCCAGACTATGCGCGGCAAGTCCCTCCGACACTCGATTATTACTACGCCCCAGATCTACCCATTTACGCCACATCGCATCTGTATGAAGGGCGACATCAGCCACGCTTGGACCAAGACCTTGACGATGTGATGTTTATGGATATCCCCTGGCAAATTCCCGATGCGGCCGTAGGAGGGGAAGAAATACTGCCGTTTTATGCCACGTATCAAGCGCTGCGAAAAGTAGACGATGTTTCCATGTTCAGCTTGATGGCCATGGGCGTTGATGCTTACGAGATCGCAACCAATTTGGCAATATTAACCAACGCTGAAAGCCTTAATGGCGCCACCGGCCAGCTTTACTTAACCGCAGATGGTCGTATTTACCGTGAACTCCCGTGGGCGAAATTCCAAAACGGCATACCTGCACCCATTCTCATTCCAGGACTATCGACACCTGATGAAGAATAGTGCACAAACGGCACGAGCCCGCGGTGCCGCGATGGAACAGCACGCGGCCGAATGGCTGCAGCTACGCGGATTAATTCTTTTAGGTCGCAACCAGTACGCCAAAGGGGGTGAGCTAGACTTAGTCATGCAAGACGGCGACACTCTTGTGTTTGTCGAGGTCAAGCATCGCGTGACGACTCAGTTTGGTCATCCACTAGAAGCGGTGACCGCGCAAAAACAGCGACGCCTCGTGCATGCGGCACAGGTCTACCTTGCCAAGCAACGACTTTACTGCCCGTGCCGCTTTGATATTCTAGGGGTCGTTGGCTCGCCGCCTGATATAACTTTCGAATGGGTAAAAGCCGCCTTCGACGCATTTTGACGCCAACAATCAGGACCTTTAGATGGATTTTCAGTCACGAATACTTGGCCACTTTAACGCCAGCATTGATACGAAAACGTATGCCAGTGAAGTACTGCCGCCTTTCATTGAAGTTGCCAGCCAAATGATGGTGCAAAGTTTGGTCAATGAGGGAAAAATCCTTGCCTGTGGCAACGGCGGAAGCGCAGGCGATAGTCAACATTTCTCCTCTGAACTGCTGAACCGATTTGAGCGTGAACGCCCAAGCCTGCCCGCACTAGCTCTCACAACGGATACCTCAACCCTCACGTCGATTGCTAACGACTACACATACAATGAAGTCTTTTCTAAACAAATTCGAGCACTTGGACAGCCTGGGGATGTACTACTCGCCATTTCCACCAGTGGTAATTCAGCCAATATTGTTCAGGCAATACAGGCCGCACACGACAGAGAAATGACCGTTGTCGCGTTAACGGGACGTGATGGAGGCAATATGGCCTCGCTACTAGGTCAAGATGACTGTGAAATCCGCGTGCCAGCGACGTCCACCGCGCGCATTCAAGAGGTACATCTTTTAGTGATTCACTGTTTATGTGATTTAATTGATGAACAACTTTTTGGTGGCGCCGTCTAATTCGCTCTTCTGCCCTACCAATACGTATCGCACTAACCAAACACTGCGATACTTCTTTATGTCAAGGAGTTTATATGCGCTTTGCCCTTCCTACTTCACGCTGGCTAACGGCGGCTTTATTTTGCGGCCTGTTAATTCTTAGCGGATGCGCGACCCATTCCGCCTCCAACCCATCTGGCTACGGCAACCGTAGCAGCGATGTTGAAGCGGTTGATTCCGTCATTGAGCGAGAAGTCAACAAAGCCCTAGCTCGTGCCGATGGCCGCCTGGATGATGCGCGCATCCGGCCACATAGCTATAACGGGGTGGTTTTATTAGTGGGACAAGTCCCCAGCCAAGAACTTAAAGACATGGCGGGCAGCGTCACGCGCGATATCCGCGGGGTTGATGAAGTCCACAATGAGTTAACGGTCTCCGCTCGCTTACCGGCTGGTCAGCGCTTGACCGATAGCTGGCTGACTACCAATGTCGTAAGCCAGTTGGCCACAAATGATCGTATCAATTCCTCTAAACTAAAAGTCACAACAGAGAATGCCAGCGTTTATCTCATGGGCATTGTTTCCCGTAACGAAGCAGACCGTATTGTGGCCGCTGTGTCGAACGTAAATGGCGTACAGCGCATTGTTAAAGTGTTTGAATATCTAGACTAACGTCTCCTAACAAGCGGTGTCTTGCCGCTACTGAAAAAAGCTATCGCTTCTTAACCTACAAGGCCTCGATATATTATCGAGGCCTTATAGATTTCAGCGCTAACCGTAAACTGCAGCGGTGACTTTATTTAATCACCCGCAGTGTAGGCTTTTTCTTCTTACTCGAAGAGCTGGACTTAGTAGACGCTGTCTCGGAAGACGTTGATTCCTTATCAACGTGTTCGCGTTCTTTCTCCACTTTATCCTCGTCACCCGCTTGCTCAGCGGGTTCCGCAACCGAAAGCTCAGGCTTACCAGAGGTGCTACTTTGGGGCTCAGAAGCACCCAGTTCTTCTTCAGGTGCATCAAGCTCTGGCTCATGACCAAACACCATACCAGCACCATTCTCACGTGCATAAATGGCAATCAGCGCATGTATTGGAATCATCACCTGCATCGGCTGACCACCAAAACGGGCGTTAAACCCAATAGCCTGGTTTTCCATAAAAAGATCACGCACCGCCGTAGGCGCCACGTTAAGGACAATCTGACCATTTTGCACAAACTGTTTTGGCACTTCTACGTCCGGCTGAGTGGCATCAACCACCAGATAAGGCGTCAGCTCATTATCAACTAGCCATTCGTAAAGCGCTCTCGCCAGATAGGGGCGACTGGAACGCATCGGGCTCCCCTCCTATCGCTTAGATCGGTGAATTATGCACGTATCTCTTTTTCGTGCTCATTCAGCGAGGCTTTAAACGCCTCCCGCTCAAAGACACGCGCCATATAACTCATCAGTGGTTGCACTTGCTTTTCCGGCAACTCAATATTGAGCTCAGGCAAGCGCCACAAAACAGGGGCTAAACAGCAATCAACCAGCGTGAACTCATCGCTCATAAAGAAAGGCATATCTTCAAAAATCGGCGAAATCCCCACTAAGCTTTCACGTAGTTCTTTACGTGCCTTATCCGCCTCTTTTTTGCCCCCCGTACGAATCTGCTCAACCTTAGGACACCATTCACGTTCAATACGGTGCATCCACAGACGGCTTTGCGCACGCGCAACGGGGTACACCGGTAAAAGCGGTGGATGCGGGAATCGCTCGTCTAGATACTCCATCATCACTTTAGATTCGTAGAGCACTAAATCACGATCCAACAACGTTGGCACGCTATTGTAGGGATTTAAATCCGCTAGTTCTGCCGGTGGTTGCTCTTCATTCACATCGACAATTTCTACTGCAACACCTTTTTCAGCCAACACAATACGTACTCGATGGCTAAAATGATCATCATTACCTGAATAAAAGATCATCGACGACCGTTTGGCCACTACACCCATGAAATCATCCTCGCATCAAACCAACTTAAGATCATAACACGCAACCATCTTTACAGGGTAAAACAGACGAATGTATTACCGCTAGCAACACAAAGGGCGCGCGACACATGCCGCACGCCCTTTTACTACGCGCTATATTAGATTAATGAATATCTCGCCAATACTCACGCTTCAAGAAGTAAGCAACCACACCAAAAATGATGATAAAAATCAACACTTTAGGCGCAATCGCTTGCGCTTGAAGCTTAGACGGCTCACCAACATAGGCCAGAAAGTTAGTTAAGTCGTATATAGCTTTTTCAAACTCTTCCGGCTCTAACTCGCCTGGCTGCGTAACTTGCAACACGTTGCAAGACTGATACTTACCGGTCAAGGGGTCGAGTTCCGCGCCATCAACGGGACGATCAGTCTCAGCGCAAACCATCTCCTGAACACCCTGAAGCGGTTCAAGTACGTTTGGCATAGCGGAAGCTTCGAGTACCGTATTGTTGACACCGAGCGGTTGGCTTGGATCACGGTAAAAACTTAGCAAGTAAGAGTAGATATAGTCCGTTCCACGCAGACGATTTATCAGCGACAGGTCAGGGGGCGCTACACCGAACCAGGTTTCGGCATCCTCACTATTCATCGCAATGTGCATCTGGTCATTAAAGGCCAGATCTGACGAAAAGATTAAGTTCTGCTCCACCAGGTCCTGCGGAATACCAATATCTTCAGCAGTACGCGCAAAACGCTGGTGTTCCATTGAATGACACCCCATACAGTAATTGACATACAGCTTCATGCCATTCTGCAGCGATTCCTTATTGGATAGATCAGGATCCATGGAATACGGCACGCTCGCTCCGCCCGCAGCGAATGCCGTTAATGGAAGGAGTGTAAACAGCAGTGCAAATAGTTGCTTTTTCATTAGCCAGTCACCCTTTCCGGAACGGGTTTTGTCTTCTCCAGCTTGGTATAGATCGGCATCAGCAGGAAGAAAGCGAAATACATGGCTGTGCATACCTGAGCCAAAAGAGTGCGATTTTCAGTGGTCGGCAAAACACCCAGCACCCCAAGAATAACAAAGCTGATACAGAAAAGTGTCAGCATCACCTTGGATATCCAGCCTTTGTAGCGCATGGAGCGCACTGAACTACGATCAAGCCACGGAAGCACAAACAAGATAGCGATTGCCCCACCCATAAACACCACGCCGAGGAACTTGGCATCAAGCCCAAACACAGAGAAGGTAATAGCGCGTAGGATGGCGTAGAACGGAGTGAAATACCAGACAGGCGCAATATGATCCGGCGTTACCATGGGATTAGCCGGTTCAAAATTAGGCTTCTCGATAAAGTACCCGCCGCCTTCGGGGAAGTAAAAGAGTACGATGCAGAATACAAACAGGAAGATCGCAACACCGACGAGGTCTTTCACAGTGTAATAAGGATGAAAAGCAATGCCGTCAAGCGGCTTACCGGTTTCATCTTTTTTATCTTTGATGTTGATACCATCAGGGTTATTAGAGCCAACTTCATGCAAGGCAATGATGTGCAGCACAACCAGCGCCAAAATAACGATTGGCAGAGCCACCACATGCAACGCAAAGAAGCGGTTCAGAGTAATACCCGAAATAAGGAAGTCGCCGCGCACCCACTGAGCAAGGTCAGGACCAATACTTGGAATCGCAGAAAACAGAGAAATAATAACCTGGGCACCCCAGTAGGACATCTGACCCCACGGCAGCAGATAGCCCATAAAAGCTTCTGCCATCAGTGCTAGGTAGATGGTCATACCAAAGATCCACACAAGCTCACGCGGTGCCTTGTAGGAGCCGTACATCAAAGCACGGAACATGTGCATATAGATAACGACGAAGAATGCTGAGGCACCAGTAGTATGCATGTAGCGAATTAACCAGCCCCACTCCACATCACGCATGATGTATTCTACGGATGCAAAAGCACCTTCAGCGGAAGGGTTGTAACTCATGGTCAGCCAAACGCCGGTCAAGATCTGATTGATCAGCACCAGAAGCGCCAGCACGCCGAAAAGATACAGGAAATTGAAATTTTTTGGCGCGTAGTACTTTGTCAGATGGTCCTGCATCATCTGCGTTGCAGGAAAGCGATCATCTACCCAGCGCATGATGCCGCTTTCTGCTTTGGCTTTATTTGGGTTAGCCATCAGACAGCCTCCTCATCTTCACCGACAATAATATCGTCATTTTCAAAACGATATGGCGGTACTTCTAGGTTCGTCGGTGCAGGCACATTACGGAACACACGCCCGGCAAGATCAAAGTAAGAACCATGGCATGGGCAAAAGAAACCACCCGGCCAATCGTCTGTAACAGCTGCCTCGGGTTCAGGGCGATAAAGCGGCGAACACCCTAGGTGTGTACAAATACCGATTAACACGCCTATCTCAGGTTTAATAGAACGCAATGTGCCTGACACATAAGCAGGCTGCTGTGGCACAGATGAATCAGGATCCGCCAGACGACTTGTCTCCACCGCCTCAGTCCGTTCATTCATTTCAGCTGAGCGATTGATAATCCATACCGGCTTGCCACGCCATTCCACCGTCATGCGCTGCCCGACTTCAAGCTTGGAAATATCCGCTCGAACAGGCGCACCTGCTGCCCTTGCCTTGGCACTAGGCTGCCAAGAAGCCACAAAGGGGACCGCAACCCCGACAGCACCCACCGCTCCAACAACGGAGGTGGCACCTACGAGGAAACGGCGCCGACCTTTGTTTACGCCGTTATCTGCCATTTCAGGTTTCTCCCATCTGCTTACTCGTACCGCTACAAAAACGCATTGTAGCGACAAATATCAAATACGCTCTATGGTAAAAAAACTAAGCGCTCTGCACAAGAACAACCGCACTTGACCAAGGTGGAAGAAAATATGCAACTTTTTGATATTTAAACAAAAAAAAGCCCAGGCCTGTGACCTGGGCGTTTTGCCGCATTGCGCTAAAATTAACGCTTAGAGAACTGCGGACGACGGCGCGCTTTGCGCAAGCCGACTTTCTTACGTTCTACCTGACGCGCGTCACGGGTCACGTAGCCCGCTTCACGCAGCGCTAGGCGAAAGTCTTCATTGTAGTCCAACAGCGCGCGCGTGATACCGTGGCGGATAGCACCGGCTTGCGCTGAGCCACCACCGCCAGCAACTGTCACATAGACGTCGAACTGGTTAAGAGTGTCAGTCAACTCAAGTGGCTGACGAACTACCATGCGACCTGTTACACGACCAAAAAATTGATCCAGTTCGCGGTTATTGACAGTGATCTTGCCGGAACCCGGCTTAAGGAAAACGCGGGCGGTAGAAGTCTTGCGGCGCCCGGTACCGTAATACTGCTGTGTCATGGCGAAGATTTCCTCAGATGTTCAGTTCAAGCGGCTGTTGAGCAGCATGTGGATGCTCGGCACCAGCATAGACTTTCAGCTTGGTGTACATAGCGCGGCCCAGAGGGCCTTTCGGCAACATACCTTTAACGGCAGACTCAATAATACGCTCAGGCGCGTAATCGATCATTTTATCGAACGTCATTGAGCGTAGGCCACCCGGATAACCGGTATGACGGTAGTAGGTCTTCGCCTTGGCTTTGTTGCCAGTCACTTGGACTTTCTCAGCATTGATAACGACGATATAGTCGCCAGTATCAACGTGTGGGGTAAATTCGGGCTTATGCTTGCCACGCAGGCGGCGAGCAATCTCGGTCGCTAGACGACCGAGCGTTTTATCCGTCGCGTCGACGACATACCAGTCGCGCTGGACGGACTGCGGCTTAGCACTGAACGTCTTCATGAATGAAATCACCAGATTAAGTGTGTTGGGTGTCATCAGCTTTCCGCCTAATAAAACACGAAAGCTTAGCACCATCCCTATTTTTCTTGGTTGCTCGCCAGGTTCAGCGAAGCAACGTTGAGCGAGGCGGTATTCTACAGTAAGAGAAACACCTAGTTAAAGGCTTTTTCGCGCTTGTGGCGACTTACCTCCCCCTCAATCCACCAGCCCACCAACTACCAAGACAAACTTTTGAATTATCACCTTACGGCTTATGGGCCAACGCAAGGTACTCGTGCGATTGCATCTCTTGTAAACGCGACAACGTGCGCTGAAACTCAAAGTTGAGTTTTCCGTCAGTATATAGCGACGCAATAGGCACTTCTGCGGACATCAATAGCTTGACGCCTCGATCATAAAACTCATCCACCATATTGATAAATCGCCGAGCCTGGTCATCTTTTTTGGCATCCATTTGGGTGACATTAGAAACCAACACCGTGTGAAACTCACGCGCCAACTCAATATAGTCATTCTGACTACGCGGCCCATCACACAGCTCTCTAAACTCGAACCAGACAACGTCGTCATGCAATCGCCGTGCATGCAACACCCGATGATTCACTTCCAACGGCGCATCAAGTTCCCCCTCGTGGCCTGATATTTCACGAAAGCTGCGCAGCAGCTCGGTTTCCGCCTCAGCATCAAGCGGGGTATGAAAAATCTCGGCCCGTTCAAGGGCACGCAAACGGTAATCAATCCCTGAGTCCACATTCACGACCACGCAGTGACGATTGAGAAGCTCAATCGCCGGGATAAAACGCGCACGCTGCAACCCCTCTTTATAAAGATCATCCGGCACAATATTGGAGGTGGCAACCAGGACAACGCCACGCTCAAAAAGCGCTTCTAGCAAGTTAGCCAATATCATTGCATCGGTAATGTCTTTGACAAAAAATTCGTCAAAGCAAATAACACGAGCCTCTGCGGCAAACTTTCCCGCAATGAGTTTTAAGGGATCTTTTTCGCCTTTATAGTGATTTAACTCATTATGTACACGTTGCATGAACCGATGAAAATGCGTACGCATCTTATTAGCAAATGGCAACGCCTCGTAGAAAGTATCAACGAGATACGTTTTTCCTCTACCCACTCCCCCCCATAAATAGAGCCCTTGAACCCGAGGCATAGCAAGCTGTGCAGGCACTGGCGATGCTTTTCCCACTAACCCTGCCATCTTTGCCTTGAAGCCTTTCTTGGCTGTCGTGGCGTTCGGTTTTGTGGTGGGTGTCGCAATAAGATCGTCATACAACCTCTGAAGATGTTCGACGGCCTCTTGTTGCGCGGCATCGTATTGAAAGTCATCTCTTTCAAGGTCGGCGCGATAGCGCTCCATGGGGGAACTCGGTCGTGTCACAGCGTCTCCATGGGCAGGGGTGGATGGCATAGAGTAATCTCCTGAAGCGCGTTTTGAGCCGATTGTGTCAGCACCTCAATATGAGTGAGGCAGAATTATACGCCGAAGACACACAAAGCACATGGGCGGATTGACCCAAACGCCCCAAAGACGCCTATAATGGCTTCAAAATGCCTAAATGTAGTCAAGATGTTATTGAGACAATGTCATTAAGTTAAAGCACGAACCAAGTGTAGGGAGAAAGATGTGGAAGCAAGTGCTGAGCTAATGTTTGCCTTGATTGGCGCCGTATTCGGTATTGCTGTCGGGGCGTTTGGTTACCGTTTCGTCAGTAAAAATCAACGTAACATCGCTGCCATGCAGCAAAAGCTTCTAGAAAGCGAGCGCCAAGTAGCTGAGCTAAAAAGCCGTATGGGCTCCCATCTACACGGTTTTCAACAACGTATCGACACTATTCGTGACGAAACAACCGCACTGGAACAGCAACTTAACCAAGAAGCACAACATTGGCATTTGAGTAATGACGCTCTACGTCGTCTCGATTTAAGCCGCTTAAACACCACGTCAGTAAGTGAAGAAAATACCACTACCGACGAGGTTACTGGGCCAGCTGCTAATTTGCCCCGTGATTACGCGGATGGTCTAAACGGCACTTTGTCAGAAGATTTTGGCCTTAAGGAGACCGAAACCCCGCCACAGCCTCCACGTTACTGACCTTGCGAAGAGGTTTTTATCGCGTGCAAAGGAAATCACCCAGCACTCACGCGGGGTTGTCGATATCAACAAAACGATGCTCGATGCCACATTCGGCGGCTAGCCACTCGCCCAGCGCCTGTACTCCATAACGCTCAGTCGCATGGTGACCTGCGGCGATGTAATGAATACCCATTTCCCGTGCTAGATGGGTGGTACGCTCGGATATCTCTCCGGAAAGAAACAGTTGCGCTCTCCCTTTGTAAGCTTGAGCAATCATGTCCTGCGCTCCGCCGGTACACCAAGCCACGCGTTCGATATCACCGATACCCGCATCAATTACCAAGGGTTCTCGTTTTAATTCGTGCCCAACGCGTTGCGATAAGGCCGCGAGTGATGTTGGCGCGGTTTTTCCTTGCCACAACAGCCCTTCGCCCAGCTCGCCATCCAAACAATTCTCAAACTGCCATCTCATCCGCTTGGCTAACTGTGCATTATTACCAAGCTCTGGGTGAGCATCAAGCGGCAGGTGATAAGCCAATAGATTAATATCATGGCTAAGCAGTGTTTTAATCCGCCGCTGCTTCATCCCCGTCAGCGCAACCGGTTCATTTTTCCAAAAAAAACCATGATGCACGACAACAGCATCAGCTTCCCAAGCCACGGCCTCATCCAACAGTGCCTGACACGCCGTCACGCCAGTGAGGACACGTTGAACATGTCCGCGCCCTTCGACCTGGAGCCCGTTTAGAGTAAAGTCGTTAAATCGGTTAGCGCTTAATTTGTTCTCGCACGCGGCGACTAACACATCCCGCTTTACCATTTTATCCTCCTCCAACGCGTATGTTCGACTGAACACCTGCGAATAGTCACACCTGCGGAATATCCACAAGAAATGTTACCATCACTTATTATTAAAGGGCGTGTATCCACGCAGACAATGACGCCTGACAAACTGCGAACCAAGGAATGTCAATGCAACGCTTCGTGATGCCTTATGTATGGCCTATCATTACCGGCATATTGCTCGCAGTACTGTTTCTTGTGGTATTTCCTGAACCGATTCCCAACCCTTTCGAGTCGTCATCTATTACCCCAAGTGAAACGGCTGACCCCGCGCTTGTGTCTTCGGCTGAAACAGAAACCGAAAATCAACGCCCCAAGCCAGACGTGCAACAAGCCCCTCCTTTAACGCGAAATGAAGGGCCTTCGAGTTACGCTGACGCTGTGAATCGTGCCGCACCAGCAGTCGTCAATATTTATTCATCACGTATTGTCGAGCGCGACCAACACCCTTTAATGTCGGATCCCTTCTTTGAGCAGTTTTTTGATGGCGACGATGGTACACACCAACAGCGTATGCTTTCGAGTCTGGGCTCCGGCGTCATCGTGAGCAAAGATGGTTACGTGTTAACCAATCATCACGTCATTAACGGCGCTGATGAAATACAGGTAGCACTGCGTGACGGACGTGAAATACTTGCCAAGGTCATTGGAACCGACCCGGAAAGCGACTTAGCCGTGCTTCATATACCATTAGATAATCTTCCTGTTATCGCACTGACCGATTCAACCGATGTCGCCATAGGGGATGTCGCACTCGCCATTGGCAACCCCTTTGGTGTGGGCCAAACCGTGACCATGGGGATCATTAGTGCTACCGGACGCAGTCACTTAGGCTTGAACGCCTATGAAGATTTCATTCAGACCGATGCGGCGATTAATCCAGGTAACTCAGGTGGCGCACTTATCAATTCAGACGGTGCTTTAGTCGGCATCAACACAGCAATATTTTCTCGCTCAGGTGGCTCTCAAGGGATAGGGTTCGCAATTCCTGCCAATCTTGCGCATAGCATTTTAAATGAGCTGGTCACTCAAGGCAGAGTCATCCGCGGATGGCTGGGTATCGAAGCACAAGCATTATCGCGGGAACTCGCGGCCTCGTTTGGGCTACGCACACCGCAAGGTGTCATTATTGCAGGCGTTATATCCGACGGCCCTGCCGATCTTGCGGGTCTGCAGCCCGGTGATGTGCTGCTCGCTGTCGACAGTCAACCCGTGCTGGATGCCCGTGCCACGATGAGTGAGATCGCCGCGATTGAGCCTGGCACAACATTACCGCTGACGATTGTACGTGGTGGCGAAATCAGGCAAGTCACGCTTGAAGTTGGGGAGCGCCCCGTACCAGCGCTCCCCACACCTCGTCGCTTAAACGACACGCCTTAATAATTACCGGCATAAAAATAACCACCGGTATAAATAACTAACACCGTATCCAATGCCTTAATGGCGAATCCGGTATTCCGCAGAGCGAGCGTGTGCGGTTAGCGATTCTCCACGCGCCAAAACGGAAGCGACGTCTCCAAGTGCTGACGCACCTTCCGCCGAGCAGTGGATAATGGACGAGCGCTTCTGGAAGTCGTAGACCCCAAGGGGGGAGGAAAAACGCGCAGTACCAGATGTTGGCAGCACGTGATTGGGTCCAGCGCAGTAGTCACCTAATGCTTCGGCGGTATAGCGTCCCATGAAAATCGCGCCAGCATGACGGACATCCTCCAGCCAAGCTTCCGGCTCAGCGACAGAGAGTTCCAAGTGCTCAGGCGCAATGCGATTGATAAGCGCGATCGCCTCTTGCTTATCTTGACACGCAATTATCGCACCCCGCCGGCGTAATGAAGCGCGCACGATCTCTTCACGCTCAAGTGTAGGCAACAAACGCTCAATAGAATCTTCTACCGCTTGCAAGTGCTCGACATCCCAGCTGACTAAAATCGACTGCGCATCTTCATCGTGCTCCGCTTGGGAGAAGAGATCCATGGCAAGCCAATCAGGGTCTGTTTTCCCATCGCTCACCACCAAGATTTCTGAAGGTCCGGCAATCATGTCAATGCCAACTTGACCAAACACCGCACGCTTGGCGGTAGCCACGTAAATATTGCCCGGCCCCACAATTTTATCCACGCGAGGAACCGTTTCGGTGCCGTACGCCAGTGCCGCGATCGCCTGAGCTCCGCCAATGGTGAAAACGTAGTCCACGCCCGCTAGGTGAGCTGCCGCGAGCACCATGTCATTAAGCACGCCATCTGGGGTTGGAACTACCATTACAATTTCTTTAACACCCGCCACGTGCGCCGGAATCGCATTCATCAGCACCGATGAAGGATAAGCCGCCTTGCCTCCTGGGACATAAATCCCTGCACGGTCTACCGGGGTCACTTTCTGCCCTAACACCGTGCCATCGGCTTCTGTGTACTGCCATGATTCAGGTTTTTGCCGCTCATGGTAACTGCGGATACGCTCAGCCGCGAAGGTTAAGGCATCTCGCTTCGCTGCGGGAAGAGAGTCAAAAGACTGCTTGAGCTGCTCTGGGGTCAATTGCAGCTCGCTCATTGAGCTGACTGACAACCGATCAAAATGATTAGTGGTTTCAACTACCGCCACGTCGCCCTGTTGCTTTACCTTAGCTAAAATACTGTCCACGCGTTGCTGAACCGCATGATCTGACACGCCACTCCAATCGAGTAACGCATCTAAACGCTGTGCGAAATCAACATCGCGGGTAGAAAGCCTCGCCACCGTAGGTGTTGTTGCCGTATCACTCATCGCTGCCACTCCTCGGTATTAGGGGCTGACCGGTTGCTTTTGACGTTTTTTCACCGCTTCATCCAAGCGCTCAATAAGCGGTTTAATTTGCGCATGCTTCATCGTCATTGACGCTTTATTCACGACCAGCCGGGTGCTTATCGATGCAATTAACTCGCGCGGCTCCATGCCATTAGCACGCAGGGTATTGCCGGTATCCACAATATCGACAATTTCATCGGCAAGGTTCATTATCGGTGCCAGCTCCATCGCACCGTAGAGCTTAATCACTTCCGCCTGGATACCTTGCTCGGCGTAATAGCGCCGCGCCACGTTAACAAACTTGGTCGCTACACGACGCCGGGCACGGCTAGGCGATTCACCGGCTGCCCCTGCGGTCATCAATTTGCAGCGAGCGATGTCCAAGTCTAGCGGTTCATAAAGGTTCTCGGCGCCATGCTCAAGCAACACATCTTTACCGGCAACACCCAAATCGGCAGCACCGAGCTGTACGTAAGTGGGTACATCGGTTGCACGAATCACTACCAGCTTCACATTAGGCAGGTTGGTATCAAACAACAGCTTACGGCTTTTACCCAAATCTTCAGCAGGCGAAATACCCGCATCGGCCAATAAGGGCAGTGTCTCTTGTAAAATACGCCCCTTAGAGAGCGCTAAAACCAATTGCTTATTCATCGTCATTGCCAATCGTTAGTGCGTGGCTTAGCCCGGAATACGGCGAATACGCGCCCCTAGCTGCTGTAGTTTCTCTTCGATGCATTCATAGCCACGATCAATGTGATAGATACGATCAACCAGGGTTTCCCCTTCAGCCATCATCGCCGCAATGACGAGCGATGCAGAGGCACGCAAATCGGTTGCCATCACCGGTGCGCCCGAGAGCTTCTCTACCCCTGTGATCATGGCCGTATTGCCTTCCAACGCAATGTTAGCCCCCATACGGTTGAGCTCTTGCACATGCATAAAGCGGTTTTCAAAAATCGTCTCTACGACCCGTGAACTACCTTCTGCTACAGCGTTCATCGCTACGAACTGTGCTTGCATATCCGTGGGGAATGCCGGATATGGCGCCGTGCGGATATTGACAGCTTTGGGGCGCTTGCCCTGCATATCCAGTGCGATCCAATCGTCACCAGTGGTGATGAGCGCGCCAGCACTTTCTAGCTTTGCCAGTACCGCTTCCAAAATATCCGCCCGGGTACGAGTAACTTTAACCCTGCCGCCTGTCATCGCCGCGGCAACCAAAAAAGTCCCCGTTTCAATTCGGTCAGGCATCACATCATGTTCGCAACCGTGCAGGCGCTCAACGCCATCGATCACAATGGTGTCAGTACCATGCCCTTTGATCCGGGCACCCATTTTGATCAAGCACTCGGCCAAATCGACGATTTCGGGTTCGCGCGCGGCATTCTCTAGCACCGTTTTGCCTTCAGCAAGCGTCGCAGCCATGAGTAAGTTTTCCGTGCCCGTCACCGTGACAGTATCGAAAAAGATCGTCGCACCTTTGAGACGGCCATCAACACGAGCTCGAATATAGCCACTTTCAACACGAATTTCCGCGCCCATTGCCTCAAGGCCACGTATGTGCAAATCGACCGGGCGTGAGCCAATCGCACACCCCCCGGGAAGCGATACGTCAGCATGACCAAAATGGGCCAGTAGTGGACCCAGCACCAAGATAGAGGCACGCATTTTTTTCACAAGCTCATAGGGCGCATGGCACTGCGTCACTTGAGAACCATCGAGCTGAATGCTCATTTTTTCACCCATCACGGGCTCAACCCCCATACGCCCGAGCAACTCAAGCGTGGTGGTTATATCCTGCAGGTGCGGCAAGTTGCCGATCACGACGGGACCATCAGCTAACAGGCTGGAACACAGAATAGGTAAAGCGGCATTTTTTGCGCCGCTAGCCCATACTTCACCGTCCACCACCCCGTTGCCTGTAATTAGTAGCTTATCCATACAGCCCGCCCTTACTGGGCGTTTTCTGGCGCATTTTCCCACTGCGCCGGCGTGTAAGTTTTAATGCTAATCGCGTGAAGTGCGCCTGAGGCTATTTCATCGCTTAATGCACCATAGACAAGTTGTTGACGTTTGACAGGTGATAATCCTTCAAAGGCCTCACCGACCGCAACTACTTGAAAATTACATCCCTCGCCTTGGATGTGAAACTGACACCCGTCAAGGCGTGAATCAAGTAGTGCTTTTACCTCACTAGGCTGCATGAGTAGATAACTCCTATGAAAAACGTCGAAAAAAGTTGTGCCAATGATAAAGAAAAGCCGCGGCTTTGGCGATGCGTTGCAGCGTACTCGCCCTAAAAGCGCAGCGAAACACTCGCCATCAGCAAAAGGCGAGCCGCTATGTTGCTGAAGCGGCCATTTCACGCGTGGGGTTTTGCAAAAGCGCATCCAGTTCTGCCAAATGCGCCAACCGCTGAAGAGGAGTGGATAATGATACCGAAAGGATATCGATGTGACGTTGCTGACACAGGCGTAACCACTGCAAAAGTACGCTGATTGCGGCACTACTTGGCTTCTCGACCCCTTCGAAATTGATATGGAGCGCATTAAGTGAAGTTTCCGCTATCCACTTACTTCCCGCCGCTGCTAAGGCCGTGGCGACATTCGTTCCCACGTCACCGCTAACACTCAACGTATCGTTTTGCTGCTCGAGGCTTACTGCAAGCTCTGAGAATAGAGCGGTCACGCGTCGCCCCCTTCTTCGAGCTCTTCAATACCAACATCCGGCGACCAACTTTGAATGACAGCATCATAATCACGGTTATTATCGCGCATGGCTTGATCAAACTGGTTGCGGAAGGTTAAGCCCAAATTAATACCGTTTACGATAACGTTCACGACTCGCCACTCATCACCGGAAAGGCGCAAGGTGTAACTCACGGGATAAACGTTACCATCGGTACCTACGACTTCCATGTCGACGCTGGCTTGGTCGTCGTAGCGCCGTGATGTTTGATTTTCGAGAACGCGAATCTCATCGTAATCGAATGTCACTAATCCGTGGGTATAGGTATCAATTAATGTTTGACGGAATACGTCGGCAAAACGGCGACGCTGCTCTGGCGTGGCATTACGAAAATAGCTACCCATGACGCTAGCGCCGATGTAGCGAAAATCCGCGACGGCTTCAAGACTCTTATCAACCTCACTCTTTAGCGCGTCAATATTTTCCTGATAAAACGATTCGCGCTCTTCTAACTTCGCCATAAAGGCTTCGACATTATCGCGCACGACCTCAACTGGCCCTTTTGTTTGAGCGTGCAGCGTGAGCGACAAAGTCAACATCAAAACCGCCGATAGTGCAGCCAAACCACGCCACATTCCTGACTTATTCATTCCAGACCTATTCATTCCAGACCTATTCATTCCAAACTTGTTAATGAGTAACGTCCTCATGGTATTTTCATCTCCGTTAGTGCAATGCACTCGCTTTCGCTTAACCACTGGCCATATTGGACACAAACTGCTGAATCAGTTCCTCTAACACTAAAGCTGACTGCGTATCGCGAATGGTATCGCCGTTTTCTAACGTTTCAGGGTCACCCCCTACACTCAACCCAACGTACTGCTCGCCAAGCAGGCCAGCGGTTAAGATGGCAGCGGTGGTATCACGCGAAAGCTGTCCTTCTAACTTACTGTCCAGACTTAACACGACACGGGCATCATACCACTCGGTATCCAGCTCAACCGTTTCGACCCGCCCAACAGTGACACCCGCCATGGTGACTCGCGCGCGCGATTTTAACCCGCCAATATTGGCGAAATTCGCCTCCAACCGGAACGTATCCGACGGGGCAGAAAAGCTTAGCCCGCTGACGCGTAAGCCCAAAAAAACAAGCCCAATGATGCCTGCCAGCATAAAGAGTCCCACGCCAAACTCCATGGTTTTACTGCGTTTCATGCATCTGCTCCAGCATTTATAAGCCGCCGAACATGACGGCAGTCAAAACAAAATCTAAGCCCAACACGGCCAGCGACGAATAAACCACGGTGCGCGTAGTAGCACGCGAAATACCTTCTGAGGTGGGCACCAAATCATATCCCTGAAACACCGCAATCCAGGTGACAACAACGGCAAAGACCATACTCTTGAAGATGCCATTGCCAATGTCATCAACAAACGCCACGTTCGCCTGCATATTGCTCCAGTAAGATCCTTCGAAGACACCTAGCCATTCAACGCCGACAAGATATCCACCCCAAATGCCCACCACGCTAAACCCCACAGTCAAAATGGGTAATGAGACAAAACCGGCCCATAATCGCGGGGCAACCACCCGCCGCAACGGATCAACACCGATCATTTCCATGCTAGTAAGCTGCTCAGTCGCTTTCATTAAGCCAATTTCAGCGGTGAGCGCTGACCCAGCTCGTCCGGCAAAGAGCAATGCCGCTACCACCGGTGATAACTCGCGCAAAAGTGAGAGTGCCACCATTTGGCCCAATGCTTGCTCTGCGCCAAAATCAACTAAAATAGTGTAACCTTGTAGCGCCAACACCATACCGATGAAAAGCCCTGACACCAGTACAATTGCTAACGAAAGCACCCCCACAAAGTGCATCTGGCGCAGCCATAACCGGAACCCTTCGCGCGAAGGTACGCTGAAAACCGACTGCAAAAGAAACAAACCAGCGCGACCAAGCGCCTCTAATAGATCGCAACTTCTGCGTCCCAATCGAGAGACACGCGCGACGGCGTTTGAAACGTGTTCAGGCATTTAGCCGACCCTTATGGTTGCATCTTCACCAAGAATATCATCGTAAAGCGGTTTTGCTGGATAATGAAAAGGAACAGGTCCATCCGGCTCGCCGTGCATAAATTGGCTAACACGCGGATCCTCATGGACATCTAACGTTTGCGGTGTCCCATGTGCCACCACTTCACCATCAGCAATTAAATACAGGTAGTCAGCGATACTCAACGTCTCTTTAATATCATGAGATACCACAACTGACGTCAACGACAGCGCTTGGTTCAAACGCTTGATCAGTTGCACCAACACCCCCATCGAGATCGGGTCTTGGCCCACAAACGGCTCATCGTAGAGTATAAGCTCCGGATCGAGCGCCACCGCCCGAGCCAATGCCACTCGGCGCGCCATACCGCCAGAGAGTTCTGATGTCATTAAATGGCGGGCACCGCGCAACCCGACCGCTTGCAGTTTTAATAGCACGATATCACGCACCATGGCATCGGGCAGATCAGTGTGCACCCGGATGGGAAACGCCACGTTTTCAAACACATTTAGATCCGAAAACAATGCGCCGGATTGAAACAGCATTCCCATCCTTTTACGCAAACTGAAAAGCGCTTTACGCGGAAGCCGATGCACATCTTGACCATCGATAATGACGCGACCGCTGTCGGGGTGCAACTGCCCGCCAATCAACTTCAAAAGCGTGGTTTTACCCGTACCACTAGGCCCCATGATCGCCGTTACTTTACCGCGCGGTATGGACAAACTGACGCCGCGGAATATCTCATTATCTCCGCGGGTAAAATGAACATTTTCAATTTCAATAAAGCCAGCATCCGTCATAGCAAAAGCACTCATTCCAGGCACGAGACGCCGTCCCGGCGTAAACGCTATGCGTTTATCGTGTTAACAGCGTTCAAAATAGTTATCGAACATTGTATCCTAACCTGCCCTGGCGCTGCCAAAACAATTGTTGCCTGAAGGGGTGTTCATTATCATGTAATGTTACTTTTATTTTTTACCGCCACGCATCTCTTTATTACTACCTCTTTACTACTATGGCCTAAATCAACCATGACGATTAGCCCACTACGCGAAAGTGCGCAGCGCACTTTACAAATTGAGCAAGCCGCCATTGGTGGCTTACAGGCCAAACTTGACGCTCAGTTTGACCACGCCTGTGAATTAATTCTCGCCTGCCATGGGCGTGTAGTTGTCACGGGCATGGGAAAATCCGGCCACATCGCGGGCAAAATTGCCGCCACACTGGCGAGCACGGGCACCCCGGCATTTTTCGTTCACCCCGGTGAAGCTAGCCATGGCGATTTGGGCATGATCACGCGCAGCGACGTCGTGCTCGCCTTGTCCAATTCGGGCGAAACCGCGGAAGTCACCGCCCTACTCCCGCTGCTAAAACGTCTGGGTATACCACTTATCAGCATGACTGGGCGCATCCACTCGACGCTTGCACGCCATGCCGAAGCACATTTAGACAACGGCGTTGAGCGTGAAGCTTGCCCCCTTGACCTTGCTCCCACTAGCTCAACCACAGCCGCGCTGGCATTAGGCGATGCACTTGCCGTGGCATTGCTTGAAGCACGAGGCTTTACCGCAGAAGACTTTGCGCTTTCTCATCCTGGCGGCACGTTAGGCAAACGCCTACTACTGCAAGTCAAAGACGTCATGCACGTTGGCGAACGCCTACCGCAAGTTTCGCTTGGTAGTCCGCTGCGTGATGCATTGATAGAAATCACCCGCAAAGGGCTTGGCTTTACGTGCGTCGTTGACGATCAGGGACGCCTAGCCGGGGTATACACCGATGGCGACTTGCGCCGCACACTGGATCACCACCATGACCTGCGAGCAGTCTGTGTCGATGACGTAATGACACGTCCGGGTAAACGCATTACACCTGACGTTCTTGCGGCAGAAGCCGTACACTTGATGGAAGAGAGCAAAATCACAGCGCTTGCTGTTGTGGATGAGCAGCAGCGCCCCATTGGCGCCCTCCACATGCACGACTTACTCGTCAGTGGCGTTATTTAACGGCCCTTGATGTCACTTTTTATGGAGGCTACATGACCCTACCTGTCCCACTTATTGATCAGTTGCGCCGTGTGCGCTTACTTGCTCTTGACGTTGATGGCGTTTTAACCGATGGCCGCCTCTACTTTCAGGCCGACGGAATGGAAATTAAAGCGTTCCACACTTTAGATGGCCACGGGCTAAAACTCCTCAAGCGTGCCGGCCTCCACGTCGCCATCATCACTGGGCGAGATTCCCCCATGGTAAGCCAACGGGCAGCGGCACTTGGTATTTCGCACGTTTACCAAGGTTGCGAAGATAAGCTTGCCACCCTGCGTCACCTTTGCCAGCGACTGAGCATCGAGTTAGACCAAACCGCTTACTGCGGCGATGATTTACCCGACTTAGCCGCGATCAAGCGAGCCGGCGTCGGCATAACAGTGCCTAATGCCCCAGATTACATGCACAAACATGCTGATTGGGTCACTGAACGCTTGGGCGGGCACGGTGCCGTGCGTGAAGTCTGCGATACACTATTAGATGCTCAAGGGCACTGGGGTGCAGTAGTGGATACCTATTTACACGGCCTGCCCTCTGCGTGATACCCATGCCGATTCAGCGCTTCAAAAATCGTATTTTACTGCTAGCGCTTGTTGTTGGATTAGGCACGCTATTAGCGTGGTGGGATCTTTATGACCGCGATTCCGTTGTCCTAGACCCAAAAGCCCAAGCGCAAGAACCTAGCCACGTGGTGAAAAACGCCACGCTTACGCTTTTTGATAACAGCGGTGAACGTCATCAAGTTCTTAGGACAGCGCAATTAACGCACACGCCCGAACGTACCATCACGCAACTCGTCGCCCCTCAAGCGACACTTTTTGATAACCAGCAACGTCGTTGGCATGCCAGTGCGGAACGCGGCACCATTGACCAGCGAAAGCATCTGATACTCTCGGACAACGCACAAATTCGCGCCCCAGAGGAAGACTGGCAGCTTGAAACCGAGCAATTACACTACGATAGCGATACCGCTTACGCTTATAGCAACACCCCCGTGCGCTTGCAGCAGCCGCCACAACACATGCAAGCCCAGCGCATGGAGGTATGGCTCAACCTAGACGCCTTGCGCTTAACGGGTAATGTGCGCGGCTATCATCCCGTAGTAGCCCTTGACGAGGACTCCCCATGAAAGCCAACGCTTTTCTTTATGGTTCACTGTTGGCGCTAGCGCTAGGCTTATCAGCAAGCACGGCTTACGCAGCCCCTAGCGACCCTGTTGAAGTTGAAGCTGATCAGCTAGACATTGATCAGCGCGCTGGCACTGCTGTTTATCGCGGCAATGTCGAGATTCGCCAGGGGGAAATGCAACTTCGCGGTGACCAGGTCGAAATTATACGCAATGAAGCGGGCGAGCTATCGCGTGCCACGGCCATTGGTAATCGCGCTTATATGCGACACCGCCCCGATGGACAAGAAGCACTGATGGAAGGCCACGCAAGGCGCATTGTTTATCACCTTGCTGAGCGCCGCATTGAGCTCATTGACCGCGCCGAATTGACTCAAGCAGGTGACCGCTTTACCGGTGGACGATTGGAATATTTTATTGACCGCGAAGTCGTCCAAGCTCGCTCCAACGTTGAGGGTAGCGACAACCAGCGAATTCGCATGACGCTACAGCCAGAGCAGTCGTCTGAATAGGAGAAGAAACCGGGTGTCTTTTGACGATATTACCGCGACAAGCCAGCCGCTAACACCGAGCAAAACATTAAGTGCACGCCACCTGGCCAAGAGCTACAAACGCCGCCGGGTGGTTAAGGATATCAACCTCGATATCGCACAGGGCAGTATTGTCGGGCTACTCGGTCCTAACGGTGCAGGCAAAACAACATCGTTTTATATGATCGTCGGGCTGGTGAAAGCCGATGCGGGAAAGGTCAGCATTGATGAACGGGATCTCTCCCGCGCACCCATGCATGAACGTGCAATCGCCGGCATTGGCTACCTTCCTCAAGAAGCCTCAATTTTTCGTAAGCTCTCAGTCGCCGATAACATCATGGCGATTTTAGAGACCCGCAAAGACCTCAACCATGCGGCGCGCGAAGAACACCTTGAACACTTGTTAAACGATTTTCATATCACCCATATCCGCGATAACGTAGGAATGAGTCTCTCCGGCGGAGAGCGTCGCCGAGTGGAAATTGCCCGCTCGCTTGCCACGGAACCCGCTTTTATACTGCTCGATGAACCGTTTGCCGGCGTTGATCCTATTTCCGTCGGTGACATTAAATCGATTATTCGCACGCTAAAAGCACGCAACATTGGGGTATTAATCACGGATCACAATGTGCGCGAAACGCTGGATATTTGCGATACCGCCTATATTGTTAGCGACGGCCATATTATTGCGAGCGGCTCACCGCACACGATTTTAGATAATCAAGAAGTACGTGAAGTCTATCTCGGCGATGATTTCCGCCTTTGACATCCTCTCCACCCTTCAGTGCTGGCGCGTTTCAGGATGGAGATTCCCAGGTCGTCACCTTCCTGATTTCTGCTTCAAAGACGATTGCCCGAGGGAATGGC
The DNA here is from genome assembly GCF_031451755.1 of Vreelandella vilamensis. Classification (NCBI taxonomy): domain Bacteria; kingdom Pseudomonadati; phylum Pseudomonadota; class Gammaproteobacteria; order Oceanospirillales; family Halomonadaceae; genus Vreelandella; species Vreelandella vilamensis. The sequence continues at coordinate 90,444 of NZ_JARWAN010000004.1, forward strand.
TTGGTTATCGCCGCAAAATCCCATGGGGATTTTTACGGTGACGAACCAACGCCTATCCCCCAGGTCTCACATCGTCTCCACAGACGTATACTTCCCGAGTGCCCCTCGGTAGGTCGTGTTGACGATAGGAGTATAGCACTGTGCAAACAGACAGCAAGGGCAACCGATGGATGCTACGCTTGTATCCACTCCCTTCGCGCTTCGCGACTCAGGAAGTGATTTTACGCGCTGTCGGATAATCCCCGCATCAATCAAAATCGTGGCACGTATTTTGCAGGCGGCATGCTTATTGCTAGTTGCACACAGGTTCAACGGGCCTTAGTGTGGAGCCTTTCTCTAGTGTAGTGGTTACCTGCGAATGGTCATGAAAGCGTCCCTTCAACTGCGTGTTGGTACCCAGCTAACGATGACACCTCAACTGCAACAGGCCATCGCCCTATTGCAGCTCTCGACGCTGGAACTTCGCCAGGAAATTCAGCAAGCACTTGATGCCAATCCGATGCTCGAGCAAGAAGAGGAATTCAGCGAGCAAGCCATCATCGAGCAGAAAGAAGCTGGCTGGGAGGACAACATCCCCAGCGAACTCTCCGTGGATAGTGAATGGTCAGATACCTATCAAGACTTCAGTAGCGCATTAAGTGGGGGCAGCAATGCCCACGATTTTGAACGTGACACGCCTAACCAAAGCCTGCAAAGCCACCTGATCTGGCAGCTGGCAATGACGGATTTTAGCTCACGCGAGCAGCTTATCGCGGAAACGTTGATCGACGCCGTGGACAATAATGGCTACCTGCTGCAGCCACTTAACGAACTACGCGATGGATTACGCCACCAGCACGTGGACGGAGTTAACCAGCGTGATATCGAAAGCGTCTTGCTTCGCCTCCAGCAGTTTGAACCTACCGGTGTGTTTGCTCGCGACTTGCGCGAATGTTTGATGTTACAGCTTGCCACCGTACCCGACGATACCCCCCTTTTAATCCCGGCTCGCAGGCTAGTGCGGCAGTTTTTAGAAGCGCTCGGCCGTGACGATCGACGCCTGTTAAAACGCCGCCTAAGCCTCGATGACGAGCAGCTCGATGACGTGATACAGCTCATCAGAAGTCTTGACCCACGTCCGGGCAGCACCTTTGGCAACGCCGAAAGCGGTTATGTAATACCCGATCTGGTCATTCACCATGATGAACAAGGCTGGCATTTAACCCTCAACCCTGACGCCATGCCCCGGCTGCGCATTCAGCCCGACTACGCTAGCTTGATCAAGCGTGCCGACAAAAGCCAAGACAACCAATTTCTCAAAGAACATTTGCAAGAAGCCCGCTGGCTAATCAAAAGCCTAACAAGCCGTAATGATACTTTGCTGCGCGTAGGACGCGAGATCATTGCGCGCCAGATTGACTTTCTTGAGTACGGCGAGGAAGCCATGAAACCGCTGATCTTGGCCGATATTGCAGAAGCTGTTGAGATGCACGAATCCACGATTTCACGCGTCACAACGCAAAAATACGTGCATACGCCGCGCGGTGTGTTTGAACTAAAGTACTTCTTCTCTAGCCAAGTCAGCGGCGGTCAAGAGGGTGAAGGCCACTCCAGCACAGCAATTCGCGCACGAATCAAAAAGCTAATACAGGAAGAACCGGCGAAAAAACCCCTATCGGACAGTCGACTCGTCACGCTTTTGAGTCATGAAGATATTAACGTGGCACGTCGCACCGTCGCGAAATACCGCGAAGCCATGGGCATTCCCTCTTCGAGTGAACGACGCCGATTACGCTAGTTAATCGGAATCTGCCGTAAAGGGCTTTGCTTAATAGAAAAAAGGGTTACAATCGAAAGACAGTCCGATAGATAAGGAGTACGTCAATGCAAGTCAATATCACCGGTCATCATGTAGAACTGACTGACGCCTTGCGTGACTATGTCAACGAAAAGCTGGCTCGTGTTGAGCGCCACTATGACAATATCACAACCGTTCAGGTGACGTTGTCGGTAGAAAAAGAGCGCCAGCAAGCCGCATGCACGCTTCATGCAGCCGGTGCAGATTTGCACGCTGAAGCAACCGATATCGACATGTATGCTGCTATCGATGCTTTGGCGGATAAAATTGATCGCCAACTCGTCAAACACAAAGAAAAAGCACAGGCACGCGCCCAAGGCGCTGGTGCACGGTAAGCTAATGACATTGGAAACGATACTCCCCCCGGAGCGCGTGCTTTACGATGTCCCTGGGGGCAGCAAAAAAAGGGTGCTGGAGTTCTTCAGCACCTTTATCGCCCAAAACACGCCCAGCCTTGATAGCCAAGAAGTGTTCAGCCGCCTAATAAGCCGTGAGCGGCTTGGCAGCACGGGCATCGGTAATGGGGTAGCCATTCCTCACGCGCGCAGTCCTCACTGCACGGCACCTATTGCGAGCTTTTTGAAGTTGACCGAAGCGGTTGATTTTGATGCCATTGATGGTGACCCGGTGGACCTTGTGTTTATTCTGCTTGTACCTGAAGAGGCGGATGACACGCACCTTGCGCTACTCGGTCAAGTCGCCACGATCATGAACGACGTCGATACCCGCACCCAACTTCGCAAAGCAGGCAGCCAACGAGAACTTCTCGACTTAATTAGCGAAAAAATACGCGCTCATTCAACGTAAGCGAGCATTTTTGCTGTGTACCTCAGCAAAAAAATGTTCTGACCCTATCTTGTTCTGCCCCCATAAAGGGACACTCTATGCAACTGGTCGTTATCAGTGGTCGCTCAGGCTCAGGTAAATCGATTGCCCTTCAGGCTCTGGAAGATCTTGGCTACTATGCGATAGATAATCTACCGGCCGTTTTGCTCGGCTCTCTGGTGGATGAAATCCGCGATCAGGGTGAACAAGCTCGTATAGCTGTCAGCATTGATGTTCGCAACTTGCCTGGCGCACTTGAGCAGCTCCCACGTTTACTCGCTGAGTTAGAGCAGCGCGGCATCCACTTTCAGGTGGTCTTTCTTACCACCGATGCCAGGATTCTCCTTGAGCGCTATTCCGCCACCCGCCGACGCCATCCGCTAACGCGCAACAGCGAGCTAACGCTTGAAGAAGCGATCGTAAAAGAAGAAGAGGCGTTAAGCGAAGTACGCGACTTAGCCGATCTCACCATAGATACATCGCGCCTCTCGGCTCACGATTTACGCCAGCGAATCACCGACCAAGTGGCCCATCACCAGCCTGACCAACTTACCATTACGTTTGAATCGTTTGGGTATAAACGCGGCGTTCCGCTTGATGCAGATCTCGTGTTTGATGTGCGCTGTCTGCCTAATCCCTATTGGGACCCCGCATTGCGCCAATCAAACGGACGCGATGACGATATTCAAGCCTTTTTAAGCACCTACCCTATCGTAGAGGCCATGTGCCAAGATATCCATGATTGGATAATTCGTTGGCTACCTGCTTACCAAAGTAGCCAACGCAGCTATATGACAATTGCGATCGGCTGCACGGGTGGTCAGCACCGTTCTGTCTACTTGGCCGAGCAGCTTGCCCAGCGCATAATCGCCACTACCGGCGAAGCCCATCTGCGACACCGCGAACTAGGCCTACAATATATCATCAATGAAAGCGGCGTTACGTAACGTCGAAATGCCGAAAAATGATGGTATGAATAATCAAGGCTTGCAACGTAATTCAGGCCTTGTACCCAAAACGACACCGCTTGGAAGAAGGAACCAGGGTGCCAAAGAAAACGCTAACACTTAATAATAAGCGCGGTTTACATGCACGCGCCGCCACCAAATTGGTTAATTGCGGTCAGCAATTTAGTGCCCGCGTTACTGTGTATAAAGGCACGAAAGAAGCCAATGCCGCCAATATTATGGCTTTGCTGATGCTTGCGGCGCCGTGTGGCACCGAGCTTACCGTTACGGCTGAGGGAGATGACGCCGAACAAGCACTTGATGCCATTGAAGCACTATTCGACGCCCGCTTTGATGAGGATCAGTAACTGCTGCTTAGCTTCCAGCCACTGTCATATCATCGATCAACCAGCTACCGGTATGGATGCTGCCTCGTGTATCAATATCGCTTCCTACTGCCCGTAGATTAGCAAACATGTGTGCTAGGTTTCCCGCAATCGTGAACTCCTCAATAGGGAACTGTACCTCACCATTTTCCACCCAGAAACCTGCTGCACCGCGTGAATAATCGCCTGTCACACCGTTAACGCCTTGTCCCATTAACTCGGTTACCCAAATACCACAGCCCATGTCTTTTAATAAGGTTTCGAACGAGCTTAACGGCGCACTAAGGCGCAAGTTGCGTGCGCCACCGGCATTTCCCGTGGTTTGCATACCTAGGCGACGAGCGCTGTAAGAAGAAAGCATATAACTGGCTAACTTTCCCTGCTCAATAAAGCGATTATTGCGTGTCTGCACTCCTTCGCCGTCAAACGGTGAGCTCGCCATCGCACCCATTTCCATGGGGCGTTCCTCTAAGCTAAACCATTCGGGAAACAGCGGCGTCCCCAGTCGATCACATAAAAAAGAGGCTTGACGGTAAAGGGCTCCACCGGCAATAGCGCTCATTAAATGGCCCACTAATCCACTCGCCATTGAGGGATCAAATAGCACCGGAAAGGTCCCAGTAGCCGGGCGCTTCGCGCCGAGACGCCGCAGTGTCCGCCTTGCGGCTTCGCGCCCCACCTCTGCCGGGTCACGAAGCTCACTGGGATTACGGACCGACGTATAGTCGTAGTCGCGCTGCATGCCATTATCATCTTCGGCAATCAACATGCAGGAAAGTGAGTGTCGACTGCCTTTTTGCGTGCCCAAAAAGCCATGGCTATTGGCATACACACGCACGCCTTCCCCCGTGGATAGCGACGCGCCGTCCGAGTGGGTAATCCCTGAAACCTCACGCCCGGCGCGTTCACAGCTTAACGCTAACTCGGTGGCTTCCTCGGTGCTTAAGGCCCAAGGATGATGAACGTCTAAATCCGGTATATCGCGCGCCATCAGCTCAGCATCGGCCAGCCCGGCTGCCGGGTCTTCGCCGGTATAACGTGCGATTGCCATGGCCTTTTCAACGGTGGCACGAATCGAGTCGCTTCCCGCATCGGTGGAGGACGCACTACCTTTATGCTGTCCAACGTAGACCGTTACCGCAATACCTTGGTCGCGCGAAAGCTCAACGGTTTCAACCTCCCCAAGACGCACGCTCACGCCGACACCTTGATCGACGCTTGCACCCACTTCTGCCGCATCAGCCCCTAAATGCTTTGCCAGTGCGAGCGCCTCTTGCGCGCGCGATGCCAGCACGCTTTGCTGAGCATTTGCATCGAATGCCTGTGCCATACTTCACTCTCCTTTACGGATACCGCGCTCTTAGGCGATACCCCTGTCATTCTCTGGCGGCCTGCTATAATGCCGCCTTTCATTTAACTGTTTGCTGTGAGCCACCATGCCGAAAAAACGCCCGACCCCCATCGAAATGGATGAACAGGACATCCGCCCAAGCAAATCCCAGCTCAAACGCGAGATGCATGAACTGCAGCAGCTAGGCGAAACGCTGATTGCCATGTCACCTGCCGAGCGTGCCCGCTTTCCGCTATCGGATGACCTGCTACGCGCCATCGACGAGACCGCGCGTATTCGCTCGCACGAAGGCCGTCGTCGTCACATGCAGTACGTTGGCAAACTCATGCGCAAAGAGGATTTGCCGGCCATACATGCCGTGTTTGATGCCATTGAGCAAGAGCGTGAACAACGTGACCATGCCTTCCACCGCTTGGAAAAGTGGCGCGATCGTCTTATCGATGAAGGCGATGACGGTATTGAGCGCTTTATGGCCGACTACCCCGATGCTGACCGCCAAACCCTGCGCCAGCTCGTGCGTAACGCACAACGCGAACGTGAGCAAGGCAAAACGCCGGCCAGCGCACGCAAGCTGTTCAAACAACTACGCGATAGCGCCGCACTGTAGCTCGAGCACAAAATCTTACGACTGCGTGCCGCCAACGGTCAGCTCGTCGATTTTTAATGTCGGCTGACCAACGCCTACCGGCACACCCTGCCCTTCTTTACCGCACACCCCAATACCGGGGTCGAGGGCCATGTCATGGCCAACCATCGACACACGCCCCATCACATCGGGGCCATTACCAATCAGCGTGGCGCCTTTCACCGGCGCGGTAATACGGCCATCTTCAATTAGATAGGCTTCACTGGCGGAAAATACAAACTTGCCCGAGGTGATGTCGACCTGTCCACCGCCGAAGCTAACGGCGTAAATTCCTCGTTTCACGCTCTTAATAATATCGTCGGGGTTATCTTGGCCGGCCAGCATTACCGTGTTGGTCATGCGTGGCATGGGCAAGTGGGCAAACGACTCACGACGCGCGTTACCGGTCGGCGCCATGCCCATCAAGCGTGCGTTGAGCTTATCCTGCATGTAGCCGGTTAAGATGCCATCTTCAATCAACGGCGTGTTCTGCCCCGGCGTGCCTTCATCATCAATGCTCAAGGCGCCACGACTATCGGCAATGGTGGCATCGTCTACCACCGTGATGCCTTTAGCGGCGACACGCTGACCCATTTTGCCGGCAAAGGCGGAGCTACCCTTGCGGTTAAAATCGCCTTCAAGCCCGTGGCCGACGGCTTCATGCAGCAAAATACCCGGCCAACCAGACGCTAGGACCACCGGCATTTGCCCGGCAGGTGCATCAACCGCTTCCAAGTTCACCAGCGCCTGACGCACGGCTTCTTTGGCATACCGCTCGGCAACCCCCGCATCACGAAGCTTTGCCATTGAGTAACGCCCGCCACCGCCGGCACTGCCACGCTCGCGACGGCCGTTTTTCACCGCGATCACGCTCACGTTAAAGCGTACCAGCGGGCGGATGTCCGCCGCCAACGTGCCGTCACTGGCGCGAACAAGCACCACTTCATAGGTGCCCGACAGTGAGGCACTCACTTGGCTCACGCTAGGATCAGCGGCGCGCGCGACCCGATCCGCCTCTTTCAGCATGGCGACTTTTTCGTCGGCCGTAAGCCCTGCAATCGGGTCAACGCCGGCATAACACGCTGTCGCACTCACCGGCGTTACCGCTTGCCCAGGCAGTTTTTTGCCGCTGCGCACAATACTGGCCGCCGTTTTACCCGTGTCCATTAGAGCGTCAGCGGTGATCTGGTTGGAGTAGGCAAATCCGGTTTTCTCACCGGCCAGTGCGCGCACGCCAACGCCGCCGTCAATGTTGTAGCTGGCTTCTTTGACTTGGCCATCTTCCAGCACCCAGCCCTCTTGCCAGGAGCGTTGAAAATAAAGGTCAGCGTAATCAATGCCCGCACCCATCGCATGGCTAAGGCCAGTTTCTAATCCGTTGAGATCCAATCCGCCAGGGGTCAAAAGCGTTGCCACCGCCTGATCAAGATTAGAGGTGTGTTGTGTCATCGAGAGCCTTCTAAAGTAACAATCGGTGCGGCCCAAGGGCCGGTCACGCGATAGTGAATCGTTGTCGCTCGGCTTAGCGTATCACCGAACAGCGAGTGTGCAATAAAAAGCGCACCGCCAACCACCGGCGCGCCTGCCGCAATAGCGGCAAAAGGTAAGCTTTGGCTGATGGGCAGTGAGACGTCAAGACGTTGATCAAGTTCACGCTGGACCAAATCCACGCTACCGCTCAGGCGAATGGAAGCCGCCGGCGCCTCTATCTCCAAGGGTCCGCGAAGCAAGAGCTCACCTCCGGCCACATCAGCTTGCCCCTGCACGTAGTCGAAGGCGGTTCCCTCGCCGGTGACATCCGAAAAATCCAGACGCAGCCGACGCAGGATATTGTCAAAATTCAAAAGCCCGACGAGGCGTGCCGGTGTCGAATTGAGAGTCACAAAACGGCCATCGCGGAGATCAAGGGTAATATCGCCGCCGGCGCGGCTAAGAGAAAATTGCCACGGCGCACCCGGCCAGGTGAGGTTTGCGGTGACATCGGTGCGCTTACTGCGTAAGGCCACGGGTTGATTCAACCGCTCAAACGCTGTGCCAATATCAGCTCCTTGTAGGGTGATATCAGCCCGGGTGTCACTCGTCATTGAGGTGCCGGTCCAAAACAACTCCCCACGCGCGGAAATCTGCCCAAGGGTGAGCCCGACCGGTGAAAGAGAAAGGCCGTTTTCATCGCTTTGCCAATAGGCCGTTAACGGGCCAAAGCGCTCGGGGCCGAGGGTAATATCCGCGATACGCAGCCGCCCAACAGGTAGCTCAGCCAGCCAGCCGGGCAGCGAAGCCGGCGCCGGCACTTGGGTCTGCACTTCTTGTAACCAAGCGCTCGGCTCATCAGTCACCGATGTTGACGAAATTCGCCTGGGTTGGTTAACAAGTGCTAGCACCTTATCCAAGTTGAGCTGGCTGACCGTGATATCGACAGGGCCTCGCTCGCCAGCATCGTAGCGCAGCTGCCCGTTGAGCGCGTCGGTTAGGACGTCAATGCGCCATCCTGTCTGCTCCGGCCATCGCGGCGCAGCGTTGGCCGCATCGCCAAGATGCAGTGCACCCGCCATACTTCCGTCTAGCACCTGAGCACGCAGATGGGCGAAATCCCCCAGATAACTCTCAATTCGCGCGCGGGAAAGGTTCGCACTGAGCGACCATGGCCAGCGCTCATCCGCCGTTTTACGTAACGGAGGGGGCAAATCAATGCTCACGCCGTGCCAATCACTTTCGAGCTGTAAATGCGGCATACCTCCCCAATCAAGCTGGCCCTGCCAAGTCGCCTGCCCGGAGAACGGTAATGCGCTGGGGTTAGCCCCGGCAAACGCCAATAATTCGCCAGCAGCCACCTCACCCTCAAAGGCGATGTTTTTATTCGGCTGGAATGTTGCACTGAGACGATTTCCCCAAAGCCGCCCCGTGGCGCTACCCAGCAAGTCACTCTGCGCCCCTTGCTGGCGCCACCTAAGATCCCCGGTGACATCATTAAGCGACAACGCTAAAGGTTTATAGCGCAGCAAAGAAAGCTCAGGGGTTGCCTCGATATCCACGCTGAGCGCTTCAGGATTTTTCAGCGGCAAAGATAGTGCCAGCGCGGCATCAATAGTGCCACTCGCCTCGATTTGCTCTAACACGGTCGGGGAAATCAGCGGTGCGGCTTGCAAAAAACGCAACACCGACGCGCCCGTCGCTTCTAAATCACCATCAACATGGAGCGCCTCGTCGCGCAAGGTAATTTGGGCATTTTTTGCCACCACCCCCTCACTCTGGGCATGCTCTACCGTAGCGTTAAGGCCCTCGCTTGAGTTCCAGTGCAATTGCCCCATGACATCCGTTAGCATGGGCCAGCCGGGTGCAATGGGGATGGCACCTTGTTCAATGGCAAGATCCAGTTCAGTGGTCGTGGAGGTATCTTCTATTTGTGAACCATAGGGCACACCCACCGTCAGGCTGCCATGATCCACATAGCCGTGAATGTCGCGGCTCAGCCATTCGGTTAGATCAGGCGCCATTAGCGCCATCGGTAACCACGATGTCAACGGGCGGTTTAGCGCATCGACATCGCTAAACGCCAAATCTAACCCAAAGCGCCCGCGCCCTTCAGCATTAACCAAGCCAAAGCCACCTGTGAGCGAAGCGCCGTTCCACTCGATTTCAAGTTGCTTACCGCTGACCAACGCGGTCGGGCCGTCGTACACCCACTGTACTTCCCCCTGGGCGTGATCTAGCGACAACGGTTCGTCAAACAGCTCGGGGAAATTGAGCGAACTCTCTCCTGCACTGGAAAAAAGTACGCGCCCGCGCTGGTCACGCGCTTGAACCCAAGCGTCAAACGGCCCGCCCCCTGGGGCTCTCCCCCAAGGTGAGGCTTTAAGATCACGTATGGCGGCATCCACTCGCCACTCGCCCGCCCTTTGCCCTAAGCTAAAGCCTGTGACGTTACCGCGTGGGTTTAGGGTTCTTAACACACGAGTGAGCGATTCGGGTAGCGTGATATAGCGATGCCAGGCAGCTAATGATGCTAGCTCAAACCCACTGGTTCGCAGTTCCCACTTCCCCGGCTGATGAGAGAGGTACCAATGGCGTGGCAGCGCGGGTCGATCCCCCACTTGCTCCGGGCGCGACCACTCGACGTTTTCGGCATCCCCGCTAAGCCACGCTTGTCCACCATCGCCGCGACGCTGCCAGATTCCTTGCGCGCTGATATTGCGCAGCAGCGCTAGCTGATATGATTGGCGTAGCGTTAGTTCAGGAATATCCGCGTCGAGGCGGACCTCCTGCAGCATGCCCTCGCTCCAACGCCCCCACAAGCTCACATCGCCATCAATCTCGGCAAATTGCGGTGCTTCCTCCGGCTGTATGATTTCCATCAGTGTCGCCAGATGATCCAGTTGCATATCGAGTTGCAACGCAGCAGAGAAATTCCGCATTCCTTGGTTGCCCGGCTGCACTTCCGCGCGCATATACGCTGCGGGCAGCGCATCCGGCGCCTCTTCCGCAGCGCCAGTGGCAATGGTCACTTCTCCTTCCAATTGCGTACGTCGCTCATCACCGGTAAGCACAAGCGAAGGCGCCGTGAGGGTGACACTCTCCTCGCGACCATGCAAAACAATGCGGGTTTCTTGCACCTGTAAGCGCTGACGCAGCAAAAGCCCCACCCAGGTATCCAGCGTATCCAGGTCAACCGTTGGCTCAGCGGCAATCGGTAGCGTCGCCGGTTCAGGCCACTGCCACTGCATGCCGCTGCCTTGATAAAGGTGCACGGCAAACCCTTGCACGTAAGCATGGTTAAAGACGGGCGTACGGGTTGAAAAAGAGGCCCAGCTATCCAGCTGCAGATTCAGCCGTTCAAGGGCAAAAAGCGGCTCGCCTTCTTCCGTGGTGGCCGTGACACCCGTAAGGCGCAACTGGGGATCGTTACGGGCCAGAGACACAGAAAGCCCATCAATATTGACCGGTGCGCCTATCCGAGCTTCTAGCAGTGCTTCAACACGCGGCGTCAGGTAGTCAGCTTGACTCATCAGCAGGCGCAAAAGCAGCAGTATGACGGCCAGCGTACCTAAGCAGAGCGCCAGCATTAACAGCAACCATTTACGCAGCATCGAGAGGGTCATGGGGTCACATCAGTACGATGTCATACTGCTCTTGTGAATAGTGCTGTTCGACTTGAAAGCGAATGGTTTTGTTAATAAAGGTCTCCAAATCGGCCACGGCCGCCGACTCTTCATCAAGCAACCGATCCACTACCGGCTGAGACGCAAGCACCATGTATGTCTCAGCACTGTAAGCGCGCTCTTCCCGCAGAATTTCGCGAAAAATCTCATAGCACACGGTTTCCGGCGTTTTCAACGTACCGCGGCCAGAACAGGTAGGGCATGCTTCACACAGCGTTTGCTCCAAACTTTCACGCGTACGTTTACGGGTTAATTGCACCAAACCAAGCTCCGTGACGCCGGTACACTTGGTTTTAGCATGATCGCGCTCCAGCGCTTTTTCCAGTACCCGCAGCACTTGGCGCTGATGTTCCACATCTTCCATATCGATAAAATCGATAATGATAATACCGCCCAGATTACGCAGTCGCAGTTGGCGCGCAATCGCCGTGGCCGCTTCCAGGTTGGTTTTAAATATTGTCTCTTCTAGGTTGCGATGCCCTACATAACCGCCGGTATTGACGTCAATCGTGGTCATTGCTTCGGTGGGGTCTATCACCAAGTAACCACCGGATTTCAGCTGCACTTTGCGCCCAAGCGCTTTTTGAATCTCATCCTCTACGCTGTAGAGGTCAAAAATCGGCCGCTCACCCGGATAGTACTCGATCCGCTCAACGGCGTTGGGCATAAACTCCTCAGCAAACTCGACAAGTTTGACGAAGTTTTCCCGCGAGTCGATACGCACCTTTTCAATATCGTCGCGCATCACATCGCGCAACGTTCGCATAAATAGCGGTAGGTCATCATAAATGACGGTTGGCGGTGTCGCGGTTAATTTACGTTCGCTGACTTTGCGCCATAAACGCAACAGGAAATACATGTCGCTGGCAAGCTCTTCGTCGCGTACGCCTTCGGCCGCCGTGCGTACAATAAAGCCGCCCGTGATATCGAGTGTCTGCTGTGTCACGCCTTGCTCTAAAAGGGCTCGCAGCCGATCACGCTCGCCTTCATCTTCGATACGCTGGGAAACGCCGTGATGCGGCGAGTCCGGCATATACACGAGATAGCGAGAGGGTACGGATAAATGCGTGGTCAACCGTGCCCCCTTGCTGCCGATGGGATCTTTCGTCACTTGGACTACCAACGCCTGCCCTTCGTTGAGCAGTCGACCAATGGTCTGATGGTCTTCCGCTGGCGTGCCGGAAGGCATGACTTCATGAGCATGAATAAACGCAGCACGTTCCAAGCCAATATCGACAAAGGCAGCCTGCATACCAGGCAAGACGCGCACCACTTTGCCTTTGTAGATATTGCCTACGATACCACGGCGTCGTGAACGCTCAATCAACGCTTCCTGTAGCACACCGTTTTCGACCAGCGCTACGCGGGTTTCCATCGGTGTTAAATTGATGAGAACCTCACCACTCATGCCCATTTCCTTATCGATTTGTACGAGGATGCTTTACGTGAGTCTTCCGTTCCACAGCGCAAGACCTTGCTGGCGCAACAATGCTGCCGTTTCATACAAGGGCAACCCAACGACGGCGGAGTAACTTCCTTGAAGGGAGGCCACAAATACCGCTGCAAGCCCTTGAATCGCATAACCTCCGGCTTTATCCAACGGCTCACCGGTGTGCCAATAAGCCGTAATTTCCACATCACTTAGTGCGCGCAAGGTAACGTGAGTTTCAACACAGCGGGTCAAAACACCATTCGCCCCACTCACGGCTACCCCTGTAAGCACTTGATGCGTCCGCCCGGATAACGCCTTGAGCATGCAGGCTGCATGGTGCTGGTCAGTCGGCTTGCCCAAAATTTCTCCGTCTAATACCACGGCAGTATCGGAGCCTAGCGTTGGCAACGATGTTAAGGGCGAGGCCGCAAGCGCTTTCTCACGTGCCAGGCGCACAACATAGTCTTGTGCTAGCTCTTCCGTATCAGGCGTTTCGTCAATATCGCAGGGGATAACCTCTACGCTTACCCCAATAGAGGCCAGCAGGTCTCTTCGACGTGGCGAGGCGGATGCCAAGCACAGCTGTGGTAATGCTTTTTTCATAGCGCACTGTCTTTATTAGATGCTTTCACGGACGCTTGTTCGATGGTTGCACACGAAATACGGTCTCGGTGATGGGTGCAGGCATTATGTACCTACTAAGCGTTTTTCCAGCGCATGAAACATCGTGGCAAGCCACGGCCATAGCAGCGCGCTGATCAACGAGGGGATTAAGAATGCCAAATGAATGGAAAAATCTCCTAAAAATGTGCGTACCCATTGTTCCAATAGCTGCACAATTCCCAGCAGCACCAACACAAGAACGGCCTGTTGCACCAGCGAATAAGCGCGAAAACGCGGATACACTAAGGCGCATAAAAACGCCAACAAAGACAGCGTTAACGCATTTTGCCCCAGCGGAACACCCTCAAGCAGGTCAAGGAGCAAGCCAAGCACAAAACCGTGTAGAACCCCAACGCGGTCAGGTACACGCATACACCAATAGATCAGCATTAACCCCAACCAGTCAGGGCGGTAGACTTGCCAACCTTCTGCTAAAGGCATTGCCTGTAGGCACAACGCAAGCAAAAGCGTCAGCCATACCACCAATAGCGGCACGTAAGGTGCGCGGGCCATCAGGGAGCCTCCGTTACTTGCGTTAACGATGAAGGCGCGCGAAGACTCGCTGTTAGCTTCTTAGCGCTGCGCAAGGCGCTAGAAGAAAGGCCAAAGCTTTCGTCCCACACGCTCTCATCGACGTCTTCACGAGGTGGAGGAAAAAGTAACAGAAAGTGCCGTGAGCGCTGTAACCGCGCCAGCGGTTCTGCATTCACCTGGGCAAAAGGTTCGCCCGGGTCATGCACCACTTCTGTCACTTGCGCCACTGGATAGCCTTGCGGAAAACGCCCAGCGAGCCCTGAGGTCATCAACAAGTCTCCCGCACGAATATTTGCGGTATCGGGTACATGTAATACGTTGAGGGCTTGGTAATTTCCCGCGCCTTGCGCGATAAAACGTAAGCCGTTGCGGTTAACTTGCACGGGTAAGGAATGGCTTGCATCCGCGACCAAAAGCACACGACTTGAATAAGCCGAAACCGCGATAATTTGCCCGACAAGACCAAAGGCATCAATCACCGGCTGGCCCACATAAGCACCGTTGCGATGCCCACGATCGACCACCATCTGGTGACTAAAGGGGTCGTTATCAAGCGAAAGTAGCTCTGCGGTAATAAACGGCACATCGCGTTGGGCAGCGGCATTGAGCAGCTCACGCAGTTCAGCGTTTTCCGCCCTTAAACTCGAGATACGCTGACCACGATGCGAAAGCATGAGAATTTGCTCACGCAACCGCTGATTCTCATCAACCAAGGCCTGCTGATCGGAAAGCGCGACTGTCCCCCAACTCAGTAAGTCGCTGGGCCAACTTACCATCCACTGAATAGGTGCCACCACCATCGAGAGATTCGCACGCACTTCTTCCATACGGGTAAAGCGCTGGTCGGCAAACATCAACATGCTCGCCGCCACCGCACAGAAAAACAGGCGATACCCGGGCAATGGACCGTGCGAAAACAGCGGCTTAATAGGCAATACCCCGCAAATTAACCGCTGACGTTAGTCGCTCGACAGCAACTCAAAAGTGTGCTGATCAATCATTTCCAGCGCTTTGCCGCCGCCACGCGCCACGCACGTCAGCGGATCTTCTGCCACAATCACGGGCAAACCTGTCTCTTCCGAGACCAGTTTATCTAGATCGCGCAGCAAGGCCCCGCCGCCGGTTAGCACTAAGCCGCGCTCAGCGATGTCTGACGCCAACTCAGGCGGTGACTGCTCCAGCGCACTTTTAGTTGCTGCCACAATAGAGCCCAATGTGTCTTGAAGCGCGTCCAGAATCTCGTGGGAATTGAGCGTAAAGCTGCGGGGAATGCCCTCGGCTAGATTACGCCCGCGCACATCAATCTCGCGCAGCTCGCCACCGGGATAAGCGCAACCAATCTCTTCTTTGATGCGCTCGGCAGTGGCCTCACCGATTAAGCTGCCATAATGGCGGCGAACGTAAGCAATAATCGCCTCATCAAAGCGATCCCCTCCCACGCGAATGGATTCGGAGTAGACCACCCCATTAAGCGAAATAATCGCAATTTCGGTGGTACCTCCACCGATATCGACCACCATCGACCCCTGTGCTTCTTCCACTGGCAAGCCAGCGCCAATGGCAGCCGCCATCGGTTCTTCAATCAAGAAGACCTCGCGCGCCCCAGCGCCTTCCGCCGACTCCCGAATCGCGCGGCGTTCCACTTGCGTTGACATGCAAGGAACGCAGACCAGTACGCGCGGGCTCGGGGTCAAGAAGGTACTTTGGTGCACTTTACGAATAAAGTGCTGAAGCATCTGCTCGGTGACGGTGAAGTCGGCAATGACACCATCTTTCATCGGGCGAATCGCGGTGATGTTTCCAGGCGTGCGGCCAAGCATTCGCTTAGCATCGGCCCCAACAGAGGCAACACTACGCATATTGCCTGACTGTCGAATAGCCACTACCGATGGCTCGTCGAGAACGATACCGCGACCGCGGACATAAATTAGCGTGTTGGCCGTACCCAGATCGATCGACAGATCGCTGGAAAACAGCCCCCTCAAACGTTTGAACATGGATGTTGTTACCTAGTGCAGACCGGGAACCCTGTGCGGGTGCAAACGGTATCACCGCAACCCCTTGGCAGCAAGCACGAGTCGCGCTTAACACTGCCCGCACAAGCCAAGATATGGTACCTTTTGAGACTATTTACGTTCACCGCGCAGGTTAATGCCCGCGCACTTTTCATTTTAGAGGATTTTCGATCATGGCGCTTGAAGAGACCCATGTGCGTAGAGCCGCCCATTTAGCCCGGCTCGCCATTAGCGATGACCAAGCCAGCCGCTTTGTCGATGACTTAAGCCAAATTTTGGACATGGTCGATCAGCTTCAGCGTGTCGATACCGACGGTGTTGCGCCGCTTGCGCACCCGCTTGACGCCACTCAGCGTTTACGCGCCGATGAAGTCACTGAAACCAATCAGCGCGACAAGTTCCAACGCTGCGCCCCGGCGGTTGAAGACGGCCTCTACTTAGTGCCTCGCGTTGTCGAGTAAAAAATCGCTGAGCAAATTTGCCCACATCTCGTCTTTTGACGTTTCAAACATCACCCGAACGGAGCTTCCGGGTCATGCATGACAAAACGCTAACGCAACTCGCCGCCGCGCTACAAAATGGTGAGCTCTCTAGCCGAGAGTTAACGACGCATTATCTTCAGCGCATTGAAAAGACCGACGCAACGCTCAATAGCTTTATCAGCGTGACTACTGAGCAAGCGTTGTCCCAAGCCGATGCGGCCGATAAAGCACGTGCCAACGGGAAAACCAGTCTACTCAATGGAGTTCCTCTAGCGCTGAAAGATATTTTCTGTACCCAAGGGGTAAAGACCAGCTGCGGCTCGAAAATGCTGGATAACTTCATCGCCCCTTATAACGCTACCGTGGTGGAAAAGCTCAACGACGCCGGCGGTGTTACGTTGGGTAAAACCAATATGGACGAGTTCGCGATGGGCTCTTCCAACGAAAATAGCCACTATGGACCGGTGAAAAATCCGTGGGATCTCAGTGCAGTGCCTGGTGGTAGCTCAGGGGGCAGTGCCGCTGCCGTCGCGGCGGGCTTAACGCCTGCCGCATTCGGTACCGACACCGGCGGTTCGATTCGCCAACCGGCCTCTTTTTGTGGCATTACGGGGCTAAAGCCGACGTATGGGCGTGTTTCGCGCTACGGCATTATCGCTTATGCCTCTAGCCTTGATCAGGCTGGCCCCATGGCGCGCACCGCCGAGGATTGTGCCCACCTACTCAACGTGATTGCCGGACATGATACGCGCGACTCCACCAGTGTGGCGCGTGTGGTCCCCGATTATGCCGAATCGCTAAACGCACCGCTTTCTGGCCTCAAAATTGGTCTGCCTGTTGAGTATTTTGGCGATGGTCTTGACCCTGACGTAGAAAAAGCGGTCCGCGAAGCGGTCAAGGTATACGAATCCCTCGGCGCGAGCGTGCGCGAAGTCAGCCTGCCGCATACCCACTACGCGATTCCGGCCTACTACGTCATTGCCCCCGCCGAGGCTTCCTCGAATCTTTCGCGCTATGACGGAGTCCGCTTTGGCCACCGCTGTAAAAACCCGGAAGACTTAATCGATCTGTACAAGCGCTCGCGTGACGAAGGCTTTGGCGACGAGGTCAAACGCCGGATTTTAATCGGCACCCATACGCTTTCCGAGGGCTTTTTCGATGCCTATTACAAGAAAGCGCAGCAGGTGCGCCGCTTAATCCGCCAGGACTTCCTTAACGCCTTTGAAGACGTGGACGTGCTCATGGGCCCCGCCTCGCCGACACCCGCCTTTGATCTCGGCGCCAAGAAGGACCCGGTTTCGATGTACCTGCAGGACATCTACACCATCGCGGTGAACCTGGCGGGCATCCCAGGGATGAGTGTCCCCGCTGGCTTTGTCGGCGACCGTCCGGTAGGCCTTCAGATTCTCGGCACCCACTTCGCCGAGGCGCAGCTTTTAAACGTGGCGCACCAGTTCCAGAAAGCCACCGATTGGCACCACAAACGCCCCGCTTTCGCTGAGGAGACCGCTTAATGCAATGGGAAACCGTGATCGGGCTGGAAGTCCACGTTCAGCTTGCCACTAAATCGAAAATTTTCTCCGGCGCCTCTACCGCCTTTGGCGCCGAGCCTAACAGCCAAGCCTGCGCCGTTGACCTTGGTATGCCCGGTGTACTGCCCGTTTTGAACGAGCAAGCGGTAGCCATGGCCGTACAGTTTGGCCTAGCGGTGCATGCCGACATCCCTGAGGTCTCGGTATTCGACCGTAAAAACTACTTCTATCCCGACCTGCCCAAAGGCTATCAGACCAGCCAGATGTATCATCCGATTGTCGGGCCAGGCGAAGTAGAGATCACCTTGGATGACGATACCGTCAAGCACGTGCGCATTCACCACGCGCATTTAGAAGAGGATGCGGGTAAATCGCTGCACGAAGATTATCACGGCATGACCGGCATCGATTTAAACCGCGCTGGCACACCGCTTTTGGAGATCGTCTCCGAGCCGGATATGCGCTCAGCAAAAGAAGCGGCAGCTTATCTTAAAGCGATCCACTCGATTGTGACGTACCTGGGCATTTCTGACGGCAATATGGCTGAAGGCTCCATGCGCTGTGACGTCAATGTTTCGGTGCGCCCAGTGGGCCAGGCAACGTTCGGTACTCGCGCTGAGATCAAAAACGTCAACTCTTTCCGCTTTGTCGAGCGCGCGATCGCTTTTGAAGTGGAGCGCCAGATCGAGCTGATCGAAGACGGCGGCACGGTCGTCCAAGAAACACGACTCTTCGACCCTGAGCGCGATGAAACCCGCAGCATGCGCACCAAAGAGGAAGCCAACGACTACCGCTATTTCCCCTGCCCGGATCTGTTGCCCGTAGTGCTCGATCAAGCCTACGTCGACCATCTGCGTGAAGCACTGCCGGAGTTGCCCGCCGATAAGCGCGAGCGCTTCCAGTCCGAACTTGGGCTTTCCGCGTACGATGCCAACGTGCTATCCGCTAGCCGCTCAATGGCCGAGTTTTTTGAAGAAGTTAAAGATGTCTGCGGCGATGCCAAGCAGGCGGCCAACTGGGTACAAGGTGAATTTTCTGGTGCGCTAAACCGCGAAAATCTTAGCATCGAACAGAGTCCGATCAATGCCCGCCAGCTTGGCGAGCTCATTAGTCGCGTCATTGACGACACCATCAACGGCAAGGCCGCCAAGGAAGTCTTTCAGGCGTTATGGAATAATCAAGGCAAAAACGCCGATGAGGTAATCGAGGCCAAAGGCTTGAAACAGATGACCGACACCGGTGCGATTGAAGCGATGATCGATGAGGTTATTGCCGATAGCCCCGCGCAGGTCGCGCAATACTGCGACGCCGAGCCCGAAAAACGCGGCAAGATGATCGGCTACTTTGTCGGCCAAGTGATGAAAGCCTCCCGCGGCACCGCTAACCCCCAGCAGGTCAATAAGTTACTGAAAGAGAAACTCGACGCTAAGCTCTAATGCGCTTGCGCGTTACCTAACCCCCCCCCGCCGCGTTTCGCGAGCGGGGGTTTTGCATTAGCCTTCCCCATCCGTTTAACTCTCACCCCACCACCTGCTGGGGTTCGGTAAAGCGGGTTAGCCGCGCACAACCGCCAGCCCAGACGTCGGCTTCAAGCTCCGCGATAGCGGCGGTGGGAAAGCCAATGCCGCGATCTTCTCGCCCCTCTACTAAAAGTCCAGCAAGTGCCGCCACCAGCGGCATATGGCTAACGAGCAAGATGTCACCTTCGTGCGCAACCAACCAATCGCACACGGCCTGGGGCGAATCCTCTGGGGTAATGCCAGGGTAGGTTTCCACCTTAGCACCAAGCGCTTTGGCCATTGTGCTGGCGGTTTGCTGAGCGCGCGTAAAGGGGCTCGCAACCACCTGCAATCTCCCTAGCTGGCCGCGGCTTTGGCGGCTGGCAAGCCAGCTCGCCATGGTAATGGCTTCCTGCTCGCCTTGTGAGGTTAGGCGCCGCGCGCTGTCCGGTGAGCCTGGCGCCGCCTCGCCGTGTCTCATGATGAACAGACTACTGGTCATGCCAGCCTCCTGTTTCACGATGAGCTTGCTGTACGGCTTCGCGAGGCAATACAAACTCGACGTCGCTGCTTTGCTCTCCCATCATCAACATGCGCGCCATGTCTTTTGCCGGCACACCGTCAAAGAGCACGTGGTAAAGCCCTTCGGCCAGCGGCATATAAACGCCAATATCCGCAGCCTTGGCGCACACCAGCTTCACCGTGTTGACGCCTTCCGCTACTTGACCTAGGGCATCGACCGCTTCTTCCAGCGTGCGCCCTTCGCCCATGGCGAAGCCGACACGGTAGTTACGGGAAAGATTCGACGAACAGGTGACGATTAAATCACCCACCCCTGCCAGGCCAAGAAACGTCATCGGGTTGGCACCATGGGCAACGGCGAAGCGGCTCATTTCCGCCAGCGCCCGGGTCATGAGCATGCTGCGGGTGTTTTCGCCCATGCCTAAGGCGGCGGCCATGCCCGCCGCAATGGCATAAATATTTTTCAATGCCCCGCCAAGTTCGACGCCGTGGCGGTCGTCGCTGGCATACACACGAAAATAGCGACACCCCAGCGCTTGCTGCACGCGGGTACGGGTGAGCGCATCGGCGCTCGCCACCACCGTGGCGGTCAGTTGCTTATCGGCGATTTCCGAAGCCAGGTTGGGGCCGGCAATCACACCAATGTGTGTAAAGCCGGTTTCTTGTGCTAGCACGTCGCTCATCAGCATAAAGCTTTCCTGCTCAATGCCTTTGGTGGTACTCACCAGTATCTGCTCCGAAGTGAGCCATGGCTTGGCTGCCTGAACCACGCTGCGAAATGCTTTGGAGGGGATGGCAATGAGCACCAACTCCGCCTCTTGCAGCACCTCAGCCATCTCTGTGGACGCCTGCACCGCCGGGTTAATGGCGTAGTTCGGCAGGTAGCGACCATTACGGTGCTCACGGTTAATCTGTTCTACCAGTGCCGCATCACGCATCCACTGACGCACTTTTGCGCCGTTATCTGCGGCGATACTCGCCAGTGCCGTTCCAAAGCTGCCGCCACCCAGCACCGCCACTTTTATCTGTTGTTCTGCCATAAAAATGCCCTGACCCAAGCTATAGATGAGTATGTTGCTATTGTCGTTAACTACTACTGTACCAAAACAAACGGCCCGCCAGGGTAACCTGACGGGCCGTATCGAAAAGCCGGCGTGATTATGCCGTCAAGACACTGTTGAGGCGCTTAACGTATGCTGCGGGGTCATCTAAGTGACCGCCTTCGGCAATAATCGCCTGATCCAGCAAGATATGGGCGAGTGCGCTAAAGGAGTCGCCGTCCGCGCTTTCTAGGCGCGATACCAGCGCGTGCTCAGGGTTAAGCTCTAAAATCGGCTTCACTTCGGGCAGCGGCTGACCGGCGGCCTCCATGATACGGCGCATCTGAAAGCCCATCTCATGTTCAGGTAGCACCACGCAAGCGGGCGAGTCGGTCAAGCGATGCGTCACTTTCACGTCTTGCACGCCATCACCGAGTGCCTCTTTCACACGCTTAACAAGGTCTTCTTTCGCTTTAGCGGTCTCTTCCTGCGCTTTCTTTTCCTCTTCGTCTTCCACATCGCCCAGGTCAAGCTCACCCTTGGCAACATCGGCCAGTGCCTTGCCATCAAACTCGGTGAGGTGGCTCATCAACCACTCGTCGACGCGATCATTGAGCAGCAGCACTTCAATGCCTTTCTTGCGGAAAATCTCCAGGTGCGGGCTATTTTTCGCCGCATTGAAGCTTTCGGCAACGATATAGTAAATCTTCTGCTGGCCTTCTTTCATGCGTTCGACATAGTCAGCCAGCGACTGGTCTTGGGTCGTGCTGTCGGTGTGGGTCGTCGAGAAGCGCAATAGTCCGGCGACTTTCTCGCGGTTAGCAAAATCTTCGCCCGGGCCTTCTTTCAACACGCTGCCAAAGTTGTTCCAGAACGTCTGGTACTGCTCGTTATTCTTGGCGAGCTTTTTGAGCATATCCAGCGCGCGCTTGGTAAGCGCGGATTTAATTTTGTCGACTTTCGGATCCTGCTGCAGAATCTCGCGCGAGACGTTGAGTGACAGATCACGCGTATCCAGCACGCCCTTAATAAAGCGCAGATAAAGCGGCAAGAACTGTTCCGCGTCATCCATGATGAAAACGCGCTGAACGTAGAGTTTTACCCCACGCGACCCGTCGCGCTCATAAAGGTCAAACGGCGCACGGCTGGGCACATAAAGAAGGCTTGTGTACTCCAGTTTGCCTTCTACCTTGTTGTGGCTCCACGTCAGCGGGTCGGAGAAATCGTGGGCGACGTGCTTATAGAACGCCTTGTACTCATCGTCGGAAATCTCGCTTTTAGGGCGCACCCAAAGCGCTGTCGCTTCGTTGACGGTCTCCCAGGTCGTGACTTCACTACCCTCGATCTCGTTGCCCTCATCATCCTTGGCGGTTTCGGTCTTGGGCATGCGCACAGGCACTTCGATATGATCAGAGTACTTGCGCACAAGGTTCTGCAGACGAAAATCGTCTGCAAACTCTTTGGCATCTTCTTTTAGGTGGAGAATGATTTCAGTGCCGTGCTTATCACGCTCAATATCAGCAACGGTAAACTCACCTTCGCCTTTAGAGTGCCACTCCACGCCAGCATCGGCCGCGGTACCGGCCTTGCGGGTGCGTACGGTTACTTCGTCGGCAACGATAAAGCCAGAATAAAAGCCCACGCCGAACTGGCCGATCAGCTTGGCGTCTTTTTGCTGCTCGCCGGAGAGCTGATTAAGAAACTCTGCCGTGCCACTGCGCGCAATCGTCCCTAGGTTGGCGATCACATCGTCACGATCCATGCCGATACCGTTGTCGCGTACCGTCACCGTGCCCGCGTCAGTGTTGTGCTCAATCTCAATACGCAGATCGCTATCGCCTTCATACAGTGCGTCATTATCGAGTGCAGCGTAACGTAGCTTGTCGCAGGCATCCGCGCCGTTAGAGATCAGCTCGCGCAGAAAGATTTCGCGGTTGGAGTACAGCGAGTTGATCATCAAATTCAGAAGCTGCTTCACTTCCGTTTGAAAACCAAGCGTTTCTTCGTGGGTCGCGGTGGTCATTCTTTTAGCCCTCAACGATCAAATGGAGTGTTAAATAGAGTTTTACTTGTGACGTGTGAAGACTGAACATCACACGCTGCTAAGTGGGTTAAGTGAAAGCCAATATGGGGTTAAGTCAGCGCTTTTCAAGCGTCAGAGGGCGGTGTGTTTTGCTTGTCTTTATTCTGTTTCCACAAACGGTACGTTTCCAGCTGCCTATCAACGCCATTAAGTAACCAGCCGACAATCATGACGTCATCAAGGAGCCCCACCAGAACCAGAAAATCCGGGATGAGATCAAACGGCATAATCAGGTAGGCTAGTGCCAATGCCATCAGCCCAAACGCGCGCCAAGGGACAGGGCGAAAGTCCCCACGAATCACGTCGCGCATCATGGGCATGAACCACTTCAACGCGCGGATGACACGTTTCAACACCCGGCCGCGAGATTTTAATCGACGCACTAGCCACCAGCTTGATAATGGGTTCATAGTCTCTCTTTACTCTGTCATTTACCGATGAGAAACGCTGCGAATATTTTCGTTCATTCCGATTATTCACTCGCCATACTGAGGTCACTTTAATGCGCGGCACACGTTTAGTTTCTCTGTTCAAGCTTGATCGGTGCGTGCTTCGGGCATTCGCAGCGCTAAGCATCGTGGTTTTAAGCACTCCTGTCAGCGCTGTCACATTCTCTGATGACGATATGCGCAAGGCACTCGCCAACGCCCGCGATCAACGCTGGGAGCTTATTAACCTGGAGGCAGTAGACCGTCATATCTTAAGCGGCTACATCCATTATCACCGTCTACGTGGGGAGCTTCCCGCAGTGCCCCCTGAGCGCGTCAAGACGTATATCGACACTCACCGCGACTCCCCCTTAAGCGAGTGGCTACGCGGCCAAGCAATCACACAGTACGGAGAGGCTAAGCAGTGGTCTGACGTGCGCGCAGTAGCCGACGCTGAACCTAACGGCAGTGAACGCCAGTGTTATTACTACACCGCGTTTTTGGAAACCGATCGTGCTCTCGCTCGTGAAGGAGGTCAGGCGCTATGGCAAGTTGACCATTCGCAGCCAAGCGCCTGCGACGCGCTTTTCAACCGGCTACGTGCTAGCGGCGATATCGACGCCACCGCTATTTGGGAGCGCAAGATGCTTGCCTGGCAAGCGGGTGAAACACGCTTAATGGCATATCTTGGCAGCTTGTTAGATGGTAACTGGCAGACAGCTAACGAGACCGTAAGTCATATGAATAACGCTGCGGCGCTGAGCGAAGCGCCAGCCTGCCTTGGCCCCCGCTGCGCCGCCACGCCTAGCTTTTACCGTGCGGCCATGTGGCGTTTCACTCGTGACGACACCGCTTCCGCCTTGGCGGCGTGGCGCGAGATTGCCCCTTCACTTACGTTATCTCACAAGACCCAGCACGCCATAGAAGAAGAGCTTGCATTTTATGCCTTGGTAAGAGAAACGCCCGATTCACTGGCGTGGGTCGACCAAAAGCTTGCCTTGCTTGAAAGCGAGCGCGTTCTTGAACTGCGGGTCCGCCGTGCGCTGGG
Organism: Vreelandella vilamensis; assembly: GCF_031451755.1. Classification (NCBI taxonomy): domain Bacteria; kingdom Pseudomonadati; phylum Pseudomonadota; class Gammaproteobacteria; order Oceanospirillales; family Halomonadaceae; genus Vreelandella; species Vreelandella vilamensis. The sequence goes on from NZ_JARWAN010000004.1 coordinate 114,849, forward strand.
GCAGCGCCAATGGGCTGACGCACTGCACTGGATTGACGCCATGCCGAGCGAGCAGCAAGCTTCCAGTCGTTGGCAGTACTGGCTTGCCCGCGCCAATGAGCAGCTTAATGATCATGATGCGGCACAAACGCATTATCAAAACGCCGCGAGCGACCGCAGCTTTTACGGTTTTGCCGCCGCCGAGCGCATCAATCAGCCATTTAGCTTGAATTCATCGCAGTACCGTTTTGATAGCGCGTCGCGCGAAACCGTGGCAGCACTGCCTGCCATCAAGCGCGCTGAGACGCTGATGCGTATTGGTGAAAAGGGCTTAGCCTATAGCGAGTGGCTACATGCCGTACGCAACGCCACGCGTGAGCAGGCTCTTGCCATCGCAGACTACGCAGACCATCAGCAGTGGCACGCGCTGCTCGTGCAAACGACGATTGCTGGGGGCCTCTGGGATGCTCTTGAGTGGCGGTTCCCCCAAGCTTATGCGGCTCAATTCTTACATTGGGGTCGTTTAAGTGGCGTCGACCCTTACTTATTGATGGCGATTGCGCGCCGCGAGAGCGCGTATAACCCCCAAGCGCTTTCCCCAGCTGGCGCACGAGGATTGATGCAGCTGATGCCTGGCACTGCGGCGCAAGTCAGCCGAGAAATCGGGCTCTCCGACCCTGGCCTGTATGGCGTGTTAGACCCTGAACTCAATATTCGCCTAGGCAGCACTTACTTGCGTGACAAACTTCAGCGCTACAGTGGCAACCGTTTAGCGGCTACTGCTGCCTACAATGCGGGGCCAGGCCGTGTGGATCGTTGGCTAGAAGAACAGGGGGTTGAAGATTTCGACCTCTTTATCGAACGTATTCCCTATCGCGAAACCCGCGATTATGTTCAAGCTGTTTTAACGTATCGGGTAATTTTTGCCGCGCTAGCGCAAGGCGGCGACACCACGAAAATTTCTTTACTTAATCCAGATGAGCAACATGTGCGTTACGACGACTCACTGCTAGCCAAAAAATAGGCGTTTTCACCGCGGCGCCTAAGTTGGGCGCTGCTCTAACGCCAGCTTAATACCAAATAGCACCAAAACACCGCCTGTTAGACCGTTAAGCCACTGGGAAAACCGAGTACTGGCAAGCCATTTACTCGCCCCGCCTACCATCACCGCCACGCTGATTTGCCACACGTTGGCAATCACAAAATGAATACTGGCAAGCCACAACGACTTAAGCAGTGCCGGGTCGCTCGGGGCAATAAACTGGGGCAAAAACGCCATATAAAACACAACCGTTTTTGGGTTGAGTACATTGGACAGCAACCCCTCTTTAATGGGCTGCCACCGGGGCACCTTTGAGGAGGACTGAAGCATGCCCTCGACCGGCAACCCTTGCCCACTTCTAACCGCCATTAAGCTTTTGATACCTAACCAAATCAAATATGCCGCCCCTAGCATTTTTAATACATGAAATGCCCAAGCGGATTGCAGCAAAATGAGCGAGATGCCCAGCGCTGAAATCGTGGCATGAACAAACAGCCCGCAACAGATGGCGACGCTTGTTGTAATACCATCTCCCACCCCACCGCGCGCCGTATTGCGAATTACCAGCAACGTATCCACACCTGGGCTTAGCGAAAGCAGCGTAATTGCGATCAGAAACGGCCAAAACTGGCTATCGATAAAACCCCACTCGGTCATATTGCAATCCTGCCTGCTTAACGGTTGGAAGATATATTTGCTGTTGCCAACATACCGTTTTCGCGTAGCGGAAGCAGCCTCCCCCTAATACAAAATTCATTGCTCAGCGCTGGACGTCTGTTTTTTTTGCTACTACATTGAAATTAGCGGGCAGGCAAAACGCATTGCTCGCATTACTATCAAGCAAGTAAGGAAATCGATAATGGCAACTGGCACAGTTAAGTGGTTCAACGATACAAAAGGTTATGGCTTCATCTCTCCAGATGACGGCGGTGATGATTTGTTTGCCCACTTTTCCGAAATTCAGGCTGAAGGCTTTAAGTCTTTGCAAGATGGTCAAAAAGTGTCCTTCGAGGTCACGCAAGGTAAAAAAGGCCTTCAGGCCTCCAATATCCGCCCCGAATAAACGCGGCTATTGAGCTTCTGACAAATGGTCAGAGGAAAGAAACAGGCCCGCAAAATGCGGGCCTGTTTTCGTTTCTATTAACGTGGCCTTAATAATTTCATTTAAACCATCAAACAGGCCACTACGGCGACTCACTCGCATTGAATTCTTCATTGCTTTCAATCGTAGCGCCAGCTTCGTTTTCGTCCATTGTCTCTTGCGCTTCTAGCTCTTGAAACTGTTGATCTAGCTCTTGTTGAGCTTCTTCAAAGCGACGCTCGGTTTCTTCGATCAAGGCTTGAACGTCATCTTCGCCCAATTCCCCTTCTTGCTGATTAGAGGTTGGAAGACTGCTATCCGGCAAATCCATATCCGTCTCCCAGTCCTCAGAGACAGCCTCGGGCAAATCATCTAATCCTTCAGGTGTCAGTTCTTCCGTTTGGTTTTGGACTTCTTCAAACTGCTCATCTAAGCGCTGCTGCGCTTCTTCAAAACGGCGTTCAGTCTCGGCGATAACATCATCAATTTCTGACGATGTAACCTCCCCTGGGAGACTTCCTTCTCCCTCTAGTGCATCTGAAGGATCAGCGGATAGCGTATCTTCATCGGCCTGGACATCTTCAGCAGTCGCTGCTTCCGCTTCCTCGCTAACCTCGTCGTCTTGTTCCGCTTGTGACGACTGCTCAGTTTGCGTGTTCTGCTCAACGGGCGTCGGCGACTGCTCGGAGGACTCTTCAGCCTCTTCGTTATTCGACGCCGCGGCGCTGTCTTGCTCTGCTGTCTCACTGACGGTTGCGTCATCTTCCGGGACTGAATTTGCCGCTTCTTCACTCTCTCCACACGCACTTAGCAGCAGTGCCGCTGCCATGAGCGTGGGGACCCAAAATCGGTTTGCCATTACTCTTGTCTCCTCTTCCGCATTAGGTCACGCGATGTTTCGCGTCACGGTATTAACCTGCATTGTTTCATGCCCACCCTTTGCCTCTGGATTTGGTGAAACCAGTAGCGGAGAATCCGCGGGCATGGCCACGGTGATAGCCAGGGGCTCTACTTCGGCGGTAAACGCATTTAAGCAACGTGATTCCCCATCAAGCGTTAATGGCCAAGCGGGGTCCCCTGAGCGTGTCGTCACACGCACTTGAGTGGCGGTAAAATAACGCACAAATTGCCCTTCCCTTGGGAATTGACGCAGCTCTTCCAATAATTGTGAAAGCGCTCGGATAGAGGAAAAATCTTTCACCAACAATACATCAATGTAGCCATCATTGAGCTTTGCTTTAGGGGCTAGTACCTGTCCTCCACCCGCCTGTCGCGCATTGCCTAACGCCAATAACAATAGCGACGCCTGTTGTTCGCCTTCTCCCCAATCCAAGGTGCCGTGGTAGCTTGAGTGACGCCAGGCTTTTAACGCCCCCATGACTGAATACGCCCCACCACCAAACAGGCGCTTTAACCTTTTGGGGGTTGAGCTGGTAATTTCAGCCCCAAATCCCCCCGTGGTCATATTGATATAGTACTGCTCATCGTATTGGGCATTTGCCCCTGCAGTGCTTATGCGGACCACATCGACGCACTGTCCTTTCCACTTGCACACCGCTTTTAATGCAGCGTTTGGCGCCACTGGCACCCCAATAGAGGTAGCAAAATCGTTAGCGCTCCCCAGCGGCACGATACCCAGCACTGGCCGCTTAGCCTTAGGCCGGCGCATCATCCCGTTTACCACCTCATTGACTGTTCCATCACCGCCACCGGCGATAACATGGGTGAAACCATCAATTGCAGCACGTTCGGCGAAATCGGCGGCGTCACCCGCCTCCCAGGTGACAAGTACCGTTAGCGCCATGCCAGCTTGACGCTGCTTTGTCACGGCATCTCTTAACGCGGGGTTGTTCGATGATTTGCCATTCACGACAAGACAATAACGTGGTGCTACATCATTCACCTTGAGCTTCCTGAACAGAGGTCGAGATCCATATTACTGGCGCGTCGCTAGCATCCTACGCGAGCGCCTTTTCCACCACTTCATAAACATTTGACGATAGTGGCTGCGCTTTAATCCGCTCCAACTGTTTGTGCATCAACGCCTGGCGTGTTTCATCAAAGCGCTGCCAGCGAGTCAGCGGTGTGATCAAGCGAGCTGCAATTTCCGGGTTTAAGCGGTTAAGCTCAATCACCACATCCGCCAGTAGCGCGTAACCGGCCCCATCCAGACGATGAAAGTTAATGCGATTTTGGGCAAATGCCCCGATCAATGCACGTACCTTGTTAGGGTTTTTGAGCGAGAAAGCAGGATGCTGCATCAAGTGTTTCACCCGCTCCAGTGCGTCCTCTTGGGGACGTGTGACCTGAATAGTAAACCACTGATCCATCACCAGCGGATCGTGCGCCCACTTCTCACCGAATGCTTTTAACGCTGGCGAAGCCATCTCATCACGATCACTATGGACCAACAAGGTCAAGGCATGGCGCACGTCGGTCATATTGTGTTCTGCCTCAAACTGGGTTTGGCAAAACACAATCGCTTGCTCGTCTTCAATCGACATGAGGTATGACAATGCAACGTTCTTGAGGCTGCGCTGACCGATTTGCTCGGGCGTTGGCGCGTAGCGCTCGTTTGATTGATTTGCCTCATAAACGGCGATGAACTCATCGCGCAGCGCCATCGCAAGCGATTGACGCACAAATTCCCGAGCAGCATGAATGGCATCAATATCCACCAGCGGTTGCTGCTCAGCAATATAGGCTTCGGTGGGCAGCGCCAACATCTCCGCAAGCACCGCCTTATCATCGGTTGGGCTTGCTAGCAGTGCGCGATAGGCATCCGTCACGCGGCTATCCATTACTTTTTCCACCCCATTACGGTGGGCGGCAATTAAATCATCCAGTGCCAGCATCGCCAAGCGCTGGCCAGCATCCCAGCGGTTGAACCCGTCGCTATCGTGAGTCAATAAAAAAGCGAGGTCTTCGCGCGAGTACGGGAAATGCATTTTCACCGGCGCGGAGAAATGGCGCAGCAGCGACGGCACTGGGGCCTCCGCCACTTCAGTAAACACAAAGGTCTGTTCGTCTCCGCGAAGATGCACGACGGTATCTTTACCCTGCTTTTCGCCGTCAAGTGTAAGCGTTAAGTCCTGCCCCGATTTAGTCCCCACAAGCCCCATGCGCACGGGAATATGAAGCGGTTCTTTATCCGTTTGGCCAGGCGTCGCAGGCGTACGCTGACGCAAGGTTAAGTGATATTCCGCATGCGCGTAATCGTACTCACCATGAGCATCGATCTCCGGCGTACCAGCCTGTTCATACCAACGCATAAACTGGCCAAGGTCCACACCGGAGACCTCTTCCATACAGGTCACAAAGTCTTCAATCGTCACCGCTTGACCATCAAAGCGCGAGAAATAAAGGTCACTGCCGCGACGAAAGGCGTCCCAACCGACCAAGTTGCACAGCATGCGTACGATCTCGGCACCTTTTTCGTAAACCGTGAGCGTATAAAAGTTGGTAATCTCGATGTAATGGTCTGGCCGTACTGGATGCGCGGTGGGGCCGGCGTCTTCGGCAAACTGCGCGGTGCGAAAAAATGACACGTCCTGGATACGCTTGACCGGCGCTGAATTGGTGTCCGCGCTAAAACACTGATCGCGAAAGACCGTAAACCCTTCTTTCAGCGAGAGTTGGAACCAGTCGCGGCAGGTGACACGGTTACCCGACCAGTTGTGAAAATATTCATGCGCCACGATGCCTTCTACCTGCTGGAAAGCTGCATCGGTGGCGGTATCTGGGTGGGTTAGCACTGCCGCCGAGTTGAAAATATTGAGCCCTTTATTTTCCATGGCGCCCATATTGAAGTCGTTGACGGCAACGATCATGAAAAGGTCAAGATCGTACTCGCGACCATACGTTTCTTCATCCCATGTCATCGCTCTTTTCAACGACGCCATGGCGTGCTCGGTCTTGGACACGTTTTCCGCTTCTACCCACAACTGTAGTGTGACCTTACGGCCATTCATGGTGGTGAAGTGGTCTTCGATTTTCTTTAAATCACCGGCAACCAACGCAAAAAGGTAGCAGGGCTTGGGGTGCGGGTCTTCCCAAGTGACAAAATGGCGGTTGCCTTCCAGTTCGCCCTTTTCTATAAGGTTACCATTGGCCAACAGCACCGGTTCGCGGCTTTTATCGCCAATCACCGTCACACGAAATGTTGCCATGACATCCGGGCGGTCAGGGTAGTAGGTAATACGACGAAAGCCTTCTGCCTCACACTGAGTACAGTACATACCCTTGGATTGATACAACCCCTCCAGTGCCGTGTTGGCCTCGGGAGCAATAGAGACTTCGCTTTCCAAAGTAAACGACGCAGGAACACGTTCGATGGTGAGGCCGTACTCATCAACGCGATAGGCGCTTTCATCCAGTGGTTGCCCCTCAATCGCAAGTGACGTGAGCGTCAACTGTTCGCCATTAAGGAAAAGCGGCGTGGTGGCCTCGACGTCCGGATGACGCTCAAAGGATAAGCGCGCTTTGACACGCGTTTGGGCGGGGTCAAGATCAAACGTCAGCTCGGTATGGATAACACGATAGGCGGGCGGCTGATAGTCGCTAAGGTAAACCGGCTGGGGGGCGGACATGATGCATGACTCCTTGTTATCGACAACTATTAGATATAAGCGTTATGTGAAGGCTCAGCGTTGGCAAGCGGCGAATTTATCGTCCAAGTGACGCGTTAATCGCGAAAATTATCAAACTGTAGCGGCAGATCTGGCCCTTCTTCGCTTCTTAGTAGCGCCATGATGCCTTGCAGATCGTCGCGTTTTTTTCCTGTTACCCGGACTTTTTCGCCTTGTATTTGCGCTTGCACCTTGGCTTTACTGGCTTTGATGCGCTTAACGATATCTTTTGCTTCCGCGGCATCTAACCCTTGCTTAAGCGTCACCGTTTGTCGTGCTTTAACACCGGAAAGCTCTGGCTCATTGATATCCATACAACGAGCATCAATCCCGCGTGCAATCAATCGGTTGCGAAGGACATCGAGCATCTGCTTCAGCTGGAAATCGACCTCGGCTTCAAGGTGGACACTGTCGCCTTCAAGACGAAAGCTGGCATCAACGCCTTTGAAGTCAAAACGCGACTGGACTTCGCGGTTAGCCTGGTCAACCGCATTGGTGGCTTCGTGTTGATCGAACTCGGACACAATATCAAACGAGGGCATGTGGCAATTCCTAGATAAAGATAGCCCACCATTCTAGAGCAGCGACCCGCTTATCTGCCAACCTTCTTGTCCATCGTCTTCATAATGAAACCTCATTTATTAGACACATCTTTTCTAAACAAGAGGCTAAAGCAGAAATTTTCTATACAAAACTTATCTATTAGGATGCATTTTCAATGTGCTCTGTTGCATACTGAGCGCCAATTTTCAGACTCAGGAGCAAAAGAATGAGCGATCGCGATTCGCGCCATAAGACTTCGATGCAAAAACTCAAAACCCACGTCGATGAAAAAGTCGCTAATGCGACAGAGCAGCGTGGGTTATTGCTCGTTAATACCGGCAATGGCAAAGGCAAGACCACGGCGGCCTGGGGGACTGTCACGCGCGCGTTAGGCTATGGCTACAACGTTGGCGTGGTGCAATTCATTAAAGGCTTGTGGGAATGCGGTGAACGCAATCGTTTAGAAGACGATGCCAACCTCCAGGTAGCGATCATGGCAACAGGCTTTACTTGGGATACACAGAATCGCGAAGAAGACACCCGCGCTTGCCAAGAGGTTTGGCAAGAGGCCGCCCGTATGCTGTCAGACCCCAACGTTTATCTCGTGGTGCTTGATGAGATCACCTACATGCTGAAGTTTGGCTATTTGGATATTGAGGCAGTCAAACAAGCACTAAAAAACCGCCCGCACGAGCAGACAGTCATTATTACCGGGCGCAACGCCCACAGGGACCTGATGGCGATGGCCGATACGGTGACGGAAATGCAGGAAGTGCGCCATGCCTTCAATAACGGAATTCAGGCACGGCGCGGCATCGACTACTGAGGCGAGCTTACCCCTTGTCGAGCGCTTTTTCGTCGAAGGGGTTACGTAGCACGATAGTCTCCATACGGTCCGGACCGGTGGAAATAATATCGATACTGGTCCCCACCTGCTCTTCTAAGAAGCTGATATAGGAGCGCGCATTGGCAGGCAAATCTTCCACGCGCTTAACTCCCAGAGTGGACTCTTTCCACCCTGGCAAGTCAGTGTAGAGCGGCTCAATGGCTTCATAACCTTCAGAATCCACCGGAGTGTCCAATACATCGCCGTCTTTGCTGCGATAACCGACACAAACACGGATATTTTCAAGCCCATCAAGCACGTCAAGCTTGGTTAAGCATATCCCAGACACTGAGTTGATCTGCACCGCATGACGCAGTGCCACGGCGTCAAACCAACCACAACGACGCGGACGCCCGGTGGTAGCACCAAATTCATGGCCTCTCTCAGCTAAGTGGCGACCGTGATCGTCAAAGAGCTCGGTCGGGAACGGGCCAGAGCCCACGCGCGTAGTGTACGCTTTGGTGATCCCCAGTACGTAGTCCAGATACAGCGGCCCGACACCAGAACCGGTTGCGGTACCACCCGCGGTGGTGTTGGAGCTGGTCACAAAAGGATACGTGCCGTGGTCGATATCAAGTAGAGAGCCTTGCGCGCCCTCAAATAGGATATTCTCACCTTCTTTGCGCAGGCTATGCACAAGCCCTACGGTATCACCCACCATCGGACGCAACTCTTCTGCCATTTGCATAGCGCCATCGAGCACTTCTTGGAAGTCTACCGCAGCTTCGCCGTGATAATGGGTCAACACAAAGTTGTGGTAGTCCAATACCTCACCTAGCTTGGAAGCAAAGCGTTCGCGGTGCATCATATCGCCCAAACGTAAGCCACGACGCGCCACTTTATCTTCATAGGCAGGGCCAATACCGCGGCCGGTGGTGCCAATCTTCGCCACACCGCGCGCTTTTTCCCGCGCCTGATCAAGACGTACGTGATAAGGCAAAATCAACGGACAGGCAGGTGAGAGACGCAATCGCTGACGTACCGGAACGCCTTTGTCTTCTAGCTCACGGATTTCTTTCATCAGCGCTTCTGGTGAGAGCACCACACCGTTGCCAATAACGCAGATTTTGTCAGGGCGCAGGATACCGGAGGGAATCAAGTGAAGAACGGTTTTTTCTCCGTCAATCACCAGTGTATGACCGGCATTGTGCCCCCCTTGAAAACGGACGACCGCGGACGCTGACTCTGTCAACAGGTCAACAATTTTTCCTTTACCTTCGTCACCCCATTGGGTACCAAGTACTACGACATTCTTGCCCATTATGCTCTCGTCTCTTGTGCCAGTGTCGTTGGCTGCCAACGACCGTCGATAAACTCAAGTCGGCGGTCACACCCGTGCTCCGCCGGCCCGGTACGCTGCCCTGGCAGCGCCTGTACTACACGTTCACCCTGCGCGCGCAATTTGGCAATCGCCAAGATGAGCGCTTCATCTGTCTGTGATGGCGCCCAGATAGCGCCCTTTTCCGCTGACGCCTGGTTAAGGGAAGCAAGCTGTTTCAGATCCATTGAAAACCCTGTTGCTGGACGTGCACGCCCAAAGGCTCTCCCCGTATCATCGTAACGGCCACCTTTTGCGAGCGCTTGACCGTAACCCGGAACATAGGCGGCAAACATCATACCCGTGTGATATTCGTAACCGCGAAGTTCAGCCAAATCCACGTAAAGGTCCACTTCAAAATTCGCTAGCACGCCTTGATAGAGCGCATCTAACTCATCAAGTGCGGTTTTAACCGATACCGGGGCACCAGCAAAGACGTCACGCGCCTGATGTAATACTCTGACATCTCCGTGCAGCTCGTTCAGCGCATTAAACATGGTAGCCAACGCCGGATCTGAAATGCTGGCACTCACCTGATCAGCGAGTGCGCCAGGCGATTTTAACGCCAACGCATTAAACAGCGCACGTTCTTGATCATGGTTAAGCTTTGCCGCCTCAACCAGGCTACGGTAGATGCCGATATGCCCAAGCGCGAGGTGGATTTCGCGCGCGCCTGACGCAGCCAGGCTCGTCAACGCAAGGTGAATTATCTCGCTGTCAGCCTCTAAGCCTGCGTGACCAAACAGTTCAACACCAACCTGTACCGGGCTACGCCCCCCCTGATACTGATCCGCTTTAGCACGTAGCACGTTGGTACAATAACAAAGCCTTACCGGCCCTTCGCGCCGCAGCGAATGAGCATCCATGCGCGCCACTTGTGGCGTCACATCGGCACTAGCGCCCATCATCCTGCCAGTCAGTTGGTCAGTGAGTTTAAACGTTTGCAAGTCAAGGTCCGTGCCCGTGCCCGTTAACAGCGAATCGAGAAACTCTATAGGGGGCGGCATGACTTGGTCATACCCCCAGCCGTGATAGAGATCCAGCAGCGTACGGCGCAACTCTTCCATACGGCTTGCCTGAGGCGGTAACACCTCATCCATGCCGTCGGGCAATAGCCAGCGGTCAGCGATGGTCATATAAGCAATCCTGCGAGACGACAATAAAAGCCTACGGTACTATCGACAAAAATCAGACGACAAAAAACGGGCCACAAAAGCCTGAGTCACAACGTCTAAGCCACAGAAACCGGGCCACAAAAAAACCGGGCAACGCCCGGTTAATAAAGTCTACCATGTTTGCCGCCCGGATGAACCCCGTGTTCAAGGCCCATCCGGCGCTGACACAACTACGTCACACTACTCGGCATTGCGGTCTGGAGACGCGCTGCGAAGGTAGCGGAAAAACTCACTGTCTGGCTCTAGCACCAATAGGTTGCCATCATCCGCGAAGCTTTTACGGTAGGCATTTAAGCTACGCCAGAACGAGAAGAACTCGGGATCTTGGCCGTACGCTTGCGAGAAGATGGAGGCAGCCTGGGCATCCCCTTCACCACGTAATGTTTCAGATCGCTCGTTAGCCTGGGCAAGAAGAACTTGACGGCGACGGTCCGCATTCGCGCGAATACGCTCCGCTTCTTCTTCACCTTGCGCCCGCCACTCACGCGCCTCCCGCTCACGCTCTGAACGCATCCGCTCAAATACGGCGGCAGAAACATCTTGGGGAAGATCAATCCGTTTGATACGAATATCGCGTATCGCAACACCCAGCTCTTCGCGCATGAGTTCGTCGAGCTCTTGGGTCGGCCCTGTCATTAAGTCATCACGCCGTTCGGAAATGATTTCCTGAAGATTCAGACGACCAAACTCATTACGCAGGCTTTCGTCTACCCGCGGCTGAATAAGGCGAACAGCAATCATCTCATCGCCCGACGTAGCCTCATAGTAGCGCGTCGGGTTAACGACTTGCCACTGAACGTAGGAGTCGACGATAACCGCCTTTTGCTCCAGCGTAAGGTAACGACTCGTGTCGGTATCCAGCGTCAGCAAGCGCGTATCAAAATTACGCACTGTCTGTGTGATCGGCACTTTCACATGCAGACCGGGCTGGATGTTTTCTTCGATGACTTCACCAAAGCGAAGTTTTACCGCTCGCTCGGTTTCATCCACAACGTACAAACTGTTGCTGGCCAACCAGGCGACTGCCGCCAAGCCACCAACGATCAGCAGGGATCGATTATTAATCATTTACCGGCCCTCCCTGCGAATGGAATTGCTACTGTTTGAAGATGACCCACTGCTATTTTGGCTACTTTGACCACTACTTAAGCGGTTGAGTACGCGCGGATCGATATTATCACTGTTCTGCGTAGAGGCACTGCCACCACTGCTACCGCGCATTTGATCCAGCGGCAGGTACATTAGCGGGGCGTTTTCGCTTACGTCCAGCAATACTTTTGGCGTTCCACCAAAGACTTCTTCGACGGCATCAAGGTACATACGCTCGCGCATGATGTCGGGTGAGTTTTGATACTCACTTAACAGCGAATTAAAGCGGTTGGCTTGACCTTGCGCTTCTGCCACAACAGATTCGCGATACCCCTGCCCTTGTTCAACGATACGCTGCGCTTGACCTTGAGCTTCAGGGATTATCGCATTGGCGTAGGCGATACCTTGGTTAATTGTGCGCTGGCGATCTTCACGAGCGCGGATAACATCATCAAAAGCGTCAATAACCGGCTCTGGCGCGGATGTTGACTCAATGTTGATCGTCTGTAGACGAATACCAGCACCATAGTTATCAAGGTATGACTGTAGACGGCTCGCCACAGAGCTGCCTAAAATTTCACGCCCAGATGTCAGGATTTCAATCATGTCGGTTCCCCCGACAACATGGCGCAAGGAAGAATCGAGTGCATTCTCAATAGAAAGGTTCGGGTTGCGCAGGTTAAGCACGAAATCGCTTGGATTCGCCACTTGATACTGTGCCGAAATTTCCACTTCAACGATGTTCTCATCGCGAGTCAGCATTGACTGTGTTTGCGTTATCGAACGCACTCGTGTGACATTCACCATGCGCACGTCATCGACTAACGGCGGATTCCATTGCAAGCCGGGCGTTACAATTTCTTGGAATTTACCAAAACGCAGTACCACCCCGCGCTCGGACTGATCCACCAGATAAAAACCTGAGGCTGCCCAAATCGCCAACGCAATAATAATAAGCAAGCCCGGCAAGGCAAAAATGTTACGCGGCTTATTACTACCGCCGCCTTTTTTACCACCGCCGCCGCTGCCTTTTTTCCCTTTACCGCCCAGCATGCCGTTGAGCTTGTCCTGAAATTTCTTCAGCGCTTCGTCAAGATCCGGAGGCCCTTGGTTGTTACCTCCGTTATTACCTCCACGGTTGCCGCCGCCGTCGCTTCCCCCACCGCGTCGGCCACCGCCACTCCATGGGTCGTGCTGGTTGCCACCACCGGGCTCATTCCAGGCCATACATTCTCTCCACTCAGGTGTTCAGCTGCACTTGCGACCTTATTGAGCCGCTATGCTCATCGATATTATTGCTGCAAAACCTATACAAATCCATCACAAGATACAATATAAATATGATTTACCATTCTGCTGGCTCTCGTAATATTTCAGGTAAATACGTGTTAGCGCGCTCGCCAAGCTGAGCCATCAACTGATTAAAATCTCGTCGAGGCAAGCGTACCTCCAACACTGAACGCCCTTGCTCGTCAAAAGACTCTTCGCGCACGGCGTTAAGCTCATGCAATCCTGCACGCAACTTGCCTTGCTCGGGGTCCAGTGTCATGGAAAAATCAATAACATCATCGGCAAGACGCTCGCTAAACGCTTGCTCCAGTAAATCCAATCCATGCTGTTCTTGCGCCGACACCCAGACCACCTCAGGCATGCCGTTGCCGTCGCGTTCAATACGCGGCGCACTATCTAACTGATCAATTTTATTCATGACCTTGAGCATGGGTACGTCGTCAGCACCAATCTCTTTTAGTACGCGCTCAACTTGCTCAACGTTCATGTCACGGTCAGGATCGGCGGCATCAATGACATGCACCAACAATGAAGCATCAGCAGCTTCCTGCAAGGTCGCTTGAAAAGCCTCGACCAACTTGTGGGGCAAGTGGCGAATAAACCCTACGGTATCAGCCATCACAACCGGGCCGACATCATCGATTTCCATGCGTCTCAGCGTGGGGTCTAGCGTGGCAAAAAGTTGATCCGCTGCATACACCTTCGCATTGGTCAGTGAATTGAACAGCGTTGATTTGCCTGCGTTGGTATAACCCACGAGCGAAATACTGGGTATCTCGGCACGAGAACGCGCCCGTCGATTCTGCTCACGCTGGCTGCGCACTTTATCGAGGCGTTTATGGATCGCTTTAATCCGCGCGCGAAGCAGACGACGATCGGTTTCCAGCTGGGTTTCACCCGGACCGCGAAGGCCAATCCCGCCTTTTTGCCGCTCTAAGTGTGTCCAGCCCCTCACCAGGCGCGTCGACATATATTCTAGCTGGGCAAGTTCAACCTGCAGCTTGCCTTCGTGTGTTCGAGCCCGCTGCGCAAAAATATCCAGAATCAATCCGGTACGATCCAGTACACGACATTTAAGCTCGTGCTCCAGATTACGCTCTTGCGATGGGCTTAAGCCGTGATTAAATATCACAAGCTCGGCTTGATGAGCCGCAAGCATCGCTCGCAGCTCCTCAAGCTTGCCTGAGCCGATAAACGTTCTCGAATCGGGGCGTTGACGACTTGCGGTAAGTAACGTCGCCGGCACTGCACCAGCAGAACGCACAAGCTCAAGAAACTCACCAGCGTCTTCACGCTCGCGCTCATCATGAAAGTCGACGTGCACGAGTATTGCCGTTTCACCGGCATCGGGGCGCTCAAAAAACAATCAATACCTCATGGACTGTTTTACCTTTTCACGTGGTGTTAAATCTCAGCATCCGCCGCTGCCGGGTCTTGGGCAGGCAAACGCACATTACGAGATGGCACCACGGTAGAAATGGCATGTTTATAAACCATCTGACTGACGGTGTTACGTAGCAGAATCACAAACTGGTCAAATGACTCAATCTGGCCCTGCAGCTTAATACCGTTCACCAAAAAGATGGAGACCGGAATGCGCTCCTTGCGCAAAATATTCAAATATGGATCTTGAAGGGACTGCCCTTTGGACATGTTACTCTCCCTAAAACTGTCGTTGGGGTTGGTTGATCTTGTTACCCGAAAGGTCGGCTAAGCCGGCCGCTCGAAAACATTTGCTATGAATAAACTATCTTACGCTAAGCACCGCTTTCACGCACGAGTTTCAATACGTTATCTAGTGCATCCGCTTGTTGAGAATCAACCCAGCGCAAGTCTTTCCAGCGCCTTAGCCAAGTAAGTTGACGCTTAGCCAGCTGGCGAGTGGCAATGACACCGCGTTCTAAAAGCGCCGCGCGATCCATCTCACCATCTAAGTACTCCCACACTTGACGGTAGCCAACGCTTCTCATCGCTGGCAACCCCAAATGCAAATCTTCGCGCTGCTTGAGGGTGGCGACTTCATCAATCAGCCCTTCTTCTAGCATTAAGGCAAAGCGCTGCGCAATGCGTTGGTGCAATATCTCGCGGTGTGCCGGCGCCAGCGCCAACGACACGACGCGCCAAGGAAAGGGCAAAACCTCCTGCTCGGCCCAGAGCTCACTCATTGGCCGCCCGCTGGCGTAATACACTTCTAACGCACGCAGAATTCGCTGCGGGTCGTTAGGGTGTATCCTTTGACCCGCGTCGGGGTCAACTTCCGCCAAGGCGCGATGCAGAGCACAAAGCCCCTCCTCTTGCCAGCGCTGTCCTAGCCATGCACGAATCTTAGCGGATGCAGCAGGCAGGTTTCCCACGCCTTCTACCAACTGCTTGAAATAGAGCATGGTGCCACCCACCAGCAGCGGTACCTTTCCTGCCGCGCTAATTTGCCGCATCTCGTTGAGCGCATCTTGGCGAAAATCCGCCGCTGAATACGGACTCGCTGGGTCACGGATATCGATAAGACGGTGCGGCGCACGCTTTAGTTCCAAAGCGCTGGGCTTGGCACTGCCAATATCCATGCCGCGATACACCATGGCGGAATCGACGCTTATTAACTCACAGCCTAAGCGTTCGTGTAGCGCAATGGCGGCATCCGTTTTACCCGCGGCGGTCGGCCCCATGAGAAAGATGGCCAAAGGGCGAGAATCACTCATCGCTAAACGCGGCTCCCAGGGTCATTGCCCACGTAAAAACAGTTTATCCAGCGCTTTCATATCCATCTGCGTCCAGGTGGGGCGGCCATGGTTGCACTGATCACTTCGCTCGGTGCGCTCCATGTCACGCAATAATGCGTTCATTTCGTCGAGCGTGAGGCGACGATTTGCTCTGACGCTTCCGTGGCACGCCATGGTGGAAAGTAGCGTATGAATCCGTGCTTCAACCTGCTGGGATCGACCAAAATGCGCCAGCTCTTCCAATAGCGAACGCACAAGTGGCTCAGGGTCGGCCTGCGCGAGAAGCGCCGGGAGCTGCCTTACCAGCAGCGTGTCGGGCCCGGCGATGTCCAGTTCCACTCCAAGCTTGGCGATAGCCGCGAATTCACTCTCCACCGTTGCCACTTCCGCGCGGCTAGCCGCAAGTGACACTGGAACAAGCAGCGGCTGGGTGTCTATGCCGTTTTGCGCCCACTGGTGTTTCATTCGCTCATAGACAATGCGTTCATGAGCCGCGTGCATATCCACTAGCACGAGGCCATCCCGATTTTGCGCCAAAATATACACCCCGTGCAGCTGCCCTAACGCGTAGCCCAGTGGCGGCGCAGCCGCGGGGTCATAAGCTGGCATATTGGGAGATACCGCCACCTCGCGTACAGTATTAGGTGAACCTACTTCAGCTGTCGATGGGGCTGTCGTTGATTGAGGCGTCAGCAGTGTCTTTTCGTGATCGGGATGGAGAGCCTGATAGCCTTGCATGAAGCGGCGAACCCGCGCGGCCCCTGGATGCCGATCTGACTCAGGTGTTAGCGCAATACCCTGCTGCTCCCAGCGAGGCGATGGCGCTGATGCTGATGCTGAAGCTAACGGGATACTTGTCTCTTGCGCCTGCTCGGGGGCGGAGGGCGAGCCACCATCTTCTTCTATTGAGTTCTCGGCAGTCGGCTGCGTATGCGCCAAACAGTGGTGCAAACTGGAGTACAAAAAATCATGCACCATACGTCCATCACGAAAACGCACTTCATGCTTGGTCGGGTGTACATTAACGTCAACGACGTCGGGGTCCAAGTCCAGGTAGAGCACAAACACCGGGTGGCGACCGTTGTAGAGCACGTCACGGTAAGCCTGGCGTACGGCGTGCGCCACTAAGCGGTCACGCACTACGCGCCCATTAACAAAAAAGTACTGCTGATCCGCTTGGGCGCGCGAATGCGTGGGCAACCCTACCCAACCTGATAGTCGCAGCGCCCCTGCCTCGCGCTCGATAAAGCGGGCATGCTCAATAAAGTTTTTACCTAACAGCGACGCAATGCGTCGCTCACGGGCCGCTGGGGAATCCCCCGGAGGGAGTTGATGTACGGTTTTTTGGTTGTGCCGCAATACCCAGGCGATATCATAACGAGAAAGCGCCTGTCGACGAAAAGCTTCCTCAACATGAGCAAATTCAGTTTTTTCCGCCCGCAAGAACTTACGCCTCGCCGGCGTATTAAAAAAAAGATCACGTACGCTTACGCTGGTCCCTCGCGGATGCGGTGCGGGCGTAACGCGAGCCTCCATACTGCGTCCTTCCGCCACCACGCGCCAGCCGTCGCGCGGGTCATCTGAGGCGTTGGAAATCAACTCCAAGCGCGACACCGAGCTAATCGATGCCAGTGCTTCACCGCGAAAACCTAGCGAATTAACGCCTTCTAAATCTTCCAGGCTTTCAATTTTACTGGTCGCATGACGCGCAAGCGCTAAGGGCAAGTCCTCCTCCCCAATACCCACGCCGTCATCACGCACTTTAATCAACCGGGCGCCGCCTTGCTCAACGTCTAACTCAATACGCCGGCTTCCCGCGTCAATGGCGTTTTCCAGCAACTCTTTGGTTACCGATGCCGGCCGTTCAACCACTTCACCGGCGGCAATTTGGTTGGTTAGGCGTGGGTCGAGAACATGAATACGGGACGCGCGAGTGGCGGTCGTTTCGGACACAGTCACCTCAAAACGGTTAACAAAAAACGCTCATTCCCCTTAAGAATTAGGGATGCGCAATACCTGACCAACACGAATCACGTCGCCATTAAGCTCGTTGGCCTGCTTCAGGTGGCTCACCGGCACACCGTGCTGCACGGCAATCGCTGAAAGCGTATCCCCAGACTGAATACGGTACTCATCACCGCGTGAGCCGCGTTGATTATCGCGCTGCCAGGCAAGCAGGCTAGTCGGCGGCGGATGACGTTCAAAGTGCCCTTTCATGCCGTTAAGGAGCGCCGAAGCGATATGCTCTTGATGGCTCACACTTTTCAAACGACGCTCTTCATCCGGGTTGGAAATAAACCCTGTTTCCACCAGTAATGAGGGGATATCGGGTGATTTCAATACCATAAAGCCTGCCTGCTCAACGCGAGATTTATGCAGCCGATTCACCCGGCCGAGTTGATCCAGCACTTGGCCGCCAATCGATAGCGAATCGTTAAGCGTAGCGGTCATGGTCAAATCCAATAGCACACCGCGAAGCACTTGGTCTTTATCGCGCAGTGAAAGGTTGCCATCGACTCCCCCGATCAGATCAGCGCGGTTTTCGCTGTTAGCCAGCCACTGAGCCGTCTCGGATGTAGCACCACGTTGAGACAGCGCATAAACGGAACTCCCTTGTGGGCGCGGGCTGGAAAACGCATCAGCATGAATAGAAACAAAAAAGTCGGCTTTTTGCTCGCGGGCAAGCTGGGTGCGCTGACGCAAGCCAATATAGTAGTCACCGTCGCGAATCAGTACCGCTTTAAAGCCGGGCGTCGCATTGACCCTATCGGCCAAGCGTCGGCTGATTTCTAGCACGATATCTTTTTCGCGGGTGCCACTAGGCCCAATTGCCCCGGGGTCTTCACCGCCGTGGCCGGCGTCGATGGCAATAATAATATCGCGCTTGGGATGCGGTTGCGCTTTTTGCACCGTAGTGTTTTCGGGTGCGGCCGACGTACTATCACCAATATCGCGCTGAGTACTCGCGCGTTGTGCCGCCATTTCCTGATCTCGAATCATCGACTCAATCGGGTCGATGGGATTTTCTATGGCATTTTCACCGGGGTATTCCAAATCCACCACCAAGCGGTGGCCATACTGGTCGTTAGGGGGCAGTGTAAAATGGCGCGGTTCTACCTCCCGGTTAAGTTCGAGCACAACGCGCAAATCATCGCCATTACGCTTACCTGTTCTCACGGTCGAAATGGCACTACCCTCTAGCGGCAACGTACTGGCATCAGTTGCTAGCTGGCTTGAGTCTATGTCGATCACCAGTCGCGCGGGCGACTCAAGGCGAAATACATTCGCCTCAACGGCTCCAGAAAGGTCAAACACAAGCCGTGCGTGATCGGGTGCTGCCCAAAGCCGCATGCTCTCAACGTTCGCTGCCTTCACGCCAAGGCTTACGGCACTAACAGTGATCAGCACCGCCAGGACTAGTACCTTTCGCCATACGCGGGTTGGGCTATCTGCCAGTCGCCTTGTCATAACTGCTCGCTATTGTGTCCCAACCGAAGACTCCCATATTTTTTCCAACGCACTTTCCAACGCACTAAGCCACTGCTGCCCACATTCAGTTCCGGCACTGATACTCGCCACACGGCCACTATCTGCCACTGACAAATGAATGCGTAAATCACCTTCTGGGAGCCAGCCAGCGCCACGGCTTGGCCATTCAACCAGACACAAGGCCTCATCATCTAAAACATCGCGCCCGCCAATAAATTCCAGCTCCTCCGGATCCCCTAGGCGGTATAAATCCAGATGATAAAGCCGCTGGCCGTTAAGTTCGTAAGGCTCAATCAGCGTATAGGTCGGACTTTTTACCGCTCCTTGATAGCCATACGCCCGCAATACCCCTCGGGTCAGCGTGGTTTTTCCCGCACCCAAATCGCCTTCTAAGTAAATACGTCCACGCCCTTGAAACACGCGACCCAGCGTTTCACCAAAAGCAACCTGTGACTCTTCATTGGGCAAAGACACCTGCATAAGCGCAGACCTCATGGATTGATTAATGAGCCTGCATAGGATGCCAGATCACTGGCAAGCAAGCCACGCTCACCGTGTTTTGCAGCACCCGCATCGGCGGCTAACGCATGCACCAGCGTCGCCAGCCAAGCGCTCTCTTCATTTTCGCGTCGCTGCGCTATTAGCGCCCCCAGCATACCGCTTAGCACATCGCCCATGCCGCCACTGGCCATTCCTGGGTTGCCATACGGGCAAACCAAAAGCCCCCTCGGCCCCGCAATCAGCGTACCGGCGCCTTTTAAGATAACCGTGCCACCGCGCTGTTGCTGCAGCGCGCGCGCCGCGGCGGGCCGGTCAGCTTGCACCTCTGTAGGGCTGATACCGAGTAGCCGCGCGGCCTCGCCCGGGTGCGGCGTTAACACCCAGTTATCGCGACGGGTATCAGCCCAGTCGCTGGCTAAAAGGTTGAGCCCATCGGCATCAATCACGAGTGGCTTATCGGTATCCAATGCGCTTTGTAGCATCGCCTGCCCCCATGCCCCTTGGCCAAGACCCGGCCCTACCACCACAACATCACTTTGCTCAGGCAACTCACCTAGCTCTGCCACACCCCGTACGCCGTGGGCCATCACCTCCGGGCAACGTACAAGGCTTGCCACCACATGCTCGGGGGCTGTCGCCAGACTGACCTTGCCCGCCCCAAGCCGCGCGGCCGCCTGAGACGCTAATAATGCCGCACCGCCAAAGCCCGGCGCGCCGCCCAACACCAACACATGGCCCATATCGCCCTTGTGTGCTGTACGCATGCGCGGCTTAAACGCTTCTGTTAACAAGCTTTCGTTTAAGCGCCAAGCCGTCGGCGGAATATCGAAATAGGCCTGGGATTTCACGCCTAGCGGGCGAAAGTCAATCTCGCCTATATACGCCGGCGCCTCGCCCGTATGAAGACCTATTTTGTCACCGATAAAGGTCACCGTGCACGCGGCCTGAACGGCCACTCCAAGCACTGCCCCGGTATCAGCGGCAAGCCCTGACGGGATATCAATCGCCAACACCGGCTTTGCGGCGGCGTTCAAAGCCTGAATTGCGTCGCGAAAGCGCCCGGCCACGTCACCGTTCAAACCGGTGCCTAACAACGCATCAACAATCACTTCGCCGCTTAGCACAAGATCGGTGTGCCAGGGTTCGTCGCCCACACCAGCGGCAGTAGCGAGCTCAGCGGCTTTTCGCGCGTCATCTTTGAGCTCCGCTATCGGCTTAAGCGTGATGCGCTGTACCTTTAGCCCTGACTGTGCGGCTAAGGCGGCAAACACATGGCCATCTCCCCCGTTATTGCCACCGCCACAAAGCACGCTGACGGCGCGCGCTTGCGGCCAGCGAGCGCGAAAGCTGTGCCAAGCACTTGAGGCTGCACGCTGCATTAGGGCAAAACCATCGATACCGCTGGCGATGGTACGACGATCTAACTCACCTACTTGCTCGGCCGTATAAAGCGGCCTGAGCGTTGACGATAGTAAAAGGCTCACGGAATCTCCTTTCGCATGCTATGACGTTAGCGTTAGCATAGCGTGCTCATGTTTACGGCTGTACCGCTATTATGCCCAACTCTAGCGCATCCTATCCTGCCAAGCCCGAACACAGTGCCGATCACCCTTCTTTGATCAGCCAGTCTGAGACGCTTGCCACCGAAACGCTGGCAGGTCTTGCTGATGACATCAAACGTTGGGGTGACGAACTGGGGTTTCAGCAAGTCGGAATTACCGATACCGAGCTTACCGACCACGAGCAATACCTGACGACATGGCTGGATCACGGCCATCACGGCGAAATGGGGTTTATGGCCAAACATGGCACTAAACGGACTCGCCCGGCTGAATTGGAACCTGGTACACGGCGCGTGATCAGCGTGCGCATGGATTACCTACCCGCCGAGGTCGAAAATATTCACCAGCTCCAAACGCCCGAACGAGCCTATATTTCACGCTATGCTCTAGGGCGTGATTATCACAAATTGATGCGTAAACGCTTAGCCCAGCTGGCCAAAAAAATTGAACATACGGCCGGCTCCTTTGGTTACCGCGCCTTTGTCGATTCTGCCCCGGTAATGGAGCGTGCCTTAGCACAAAAAGCCGGCCTCGGCTGGTTTGGCAAAAACGCCATGCTACTCACCCCCAAAGCGGGGTCACTGTTTTTCCTCGGCGAGCTTTATACCGACCTACCGCTACCGATTGACTCGCCTTTTGAGCACGAGCACTGTGGCAGCTGTGACGCCTGCCAGCGCGCTTGCCCCACCGGGGCGATCGTGGCCGACAAGGTCGTCGATTCGCGCAAGTGCATCTCGTATCTCACCATTGAACTACACGGGGCGATTCCGGTTGAATACCGCCGCGCCATGGGCAACCGCATTTATGGCTGCGACGACTGCCAACTCTTTTGCCCCTTCACGCGCTTTACCCAGCCAACCCAGGAAGCCGATTTTCACCCGCGCCACGATCTTGATCGCGCTGAGCTACTCACCCTTTTCGCCTGGAGCGAAGAGGCCTTTCTGGACAAAACCGCCGGCAGCGCGATCCGCCGCATCGGCTATCCTCGTTGGCTGCGCAATATTGCCGTGGCACTAGGCAATGCCCCTTGGAGCGAGAACATCGAAGCCGCCCTGCTCGCTAGGCGCGCCTATCCCGATGCTTTGGTGCGCGAGCACGTCGCCTGGGCGCTGGCCGAGCAGTGCCAAAAACGTTACGCCCGCATCGCCACAGCCTAGCGCTCACTCCTCCTCGTCGGAGGTAACGTCCACGCGCAAGAACGTATTGCGATAATGCGCCAGCTCATCGATTGATTCTTTTATATCATCCATCGCCAAGTGCACATTGCGCTTTTTAAAGCCGGCCGTGGCGCCGGGGTTCCAACGCTTAGCAAGCTCCTTAAGAGTCGACACATCCAAATTGCGGTAGTGAAAAAACGCCAAGAGCTCAGGCATTTCACGCTCTAAGAAACGCCGATCCTGATGAATGCTGTTACCGCACATTGGCGATGAACCTGCTACCGCATAGTGCTGCAAAAACGCCAACGTTTCGCGCTCAGCGCTTGCAGTATCGGTTTGGCTCGCCTTAACGCGTGCCGTGAGTCCCGACTCTCCGTGCGTCTTGGTGCACCACTCATCCATGCCGTCGAGAAGACTGTCCGGCTGTTTCACCGCGATCACCGGCCCTTCTGCCACGACGTTTAAATCAGCATCGGTGATCAGTGTAGCCACTTCGATGATGCGCTCTTTCTCTGGATCGAGGCCTGTCATTTCTAGATCAATCCAGACCAGCAAATCTTTGCGTGGCGCGCGCGTTTCGCTCATGCTCAACTCCCCCTTTCGCGCGGTAGCGGCCAAATAGCCCCACCGACAAAACAAAAATCCGTACAATAGTCAGTATTGTACCTATGAATACCCTTTTGAATACGTGTTCCTCGACACGTACTGATAAGCGGTACCGACGATCAGGTGGTCATGAGCAAACGTAAACTAAGCCGACAGCAGCGCTGGCGGGTCGAGAAGATTCAAGCCGAACGCGAAAAACGTGCTGAAAAGCGCGGGGTAGAAGAATCGGAGAAACTCGCCGCAGGGGAATACGGTGCCGAGCAGCCCGGACGTGTAGTCGCGCATTTTGGACGCACCTTGGAGGTTCAAGATGCCGAGCGTACGCCCGTGCGTTGCCATTTGCGCGCCAACCTTGAGGGAATGGTGACCGGTGACTGGGTCATTTGGCGTGCTGGCCAAGATGGCTCAGGGGTTGTGGTCGCCCGTACCGAACGTGAAAGTGTGCTGACCCGCCCCGACGCACGCGGTCAGCTCAAACCCGTGGCGGCAAATATTGATCAAATCCTGATCGTCTTCGCGACCGAGCCATCTCCCCACGCTAACCTGATTGATCGCTATCTGGTCGCGGCCGAAACCACGGGCATTGCCCCAGTGCTGATACTCAATAAGGTTGACCTGCTGCCGGAAGGCGACGGCGAACTGGGCGAGCTGTTAGCGCGCTACCAAGCACTGGGCTATCCCGTGGTCCGCACCACCACCGCGACGGAGGCGGGGTTGGCAACGCTTCGCGAGCAGCTTACCGGGCAAACGTCAGTATTTGTGGGGCAAAGTGGGGTAGGCAAATCCTCGCTGATTGATCGTCTGCTGCCGCAAGAGACCCTTCGCATTGGGGCGCTCTCAGAAGAGTCGCGCAAAGGCACGCACACCACGACCACCGCACGACTTTACACCCTGTATGACACCGAAGCAGACCACGAGAATGGAGTCAACGGCGAGTTGATCGACTCCCCGGGGATTCGTGAATTTGGGCTAACGCACCTCGACGAAGAGACGGTAACCGACGGGTTTATCGAGTTTCGCCCCTATCTGGGCCACTGCCGCTTTCGCGACTGCCGCCATATCAACGAGCCGGGCTGTGCTTTACTCAACGCCGTGGAGGCAGGCAAGATTCATCCACAACGTTTTGATAGCTACCGGCGGATTCTCGCCAGCTTGGATACCGATCGTTAAAGGAGCTCCACCATGTCAGCTACACTATCCTCTGACCAGCACGGCTCAGAAACCAACCTATTACCGCTGATTGTCGAGCCCGAGCAGCTTTACGAGCATCTTGACCATCCGGACTTGTTGATTATTGATGTGCCGGCTAATGCCGAAAGCTACGACGAAGGCCATCTCCCTGGCGCGATTTTTCTCGATTTTCGTCAACTGATGCACGGCGGCTGGCCTGTACCCAATGAAGTGCCCGAGATAGAGGCGCTCTCACGGCTATTTAGCACCCTTGGCCTGACCCGCGATACCCATGTGGTGGCCTACGATGACGAAGGCGGCGGCTGGGCGGCAAGGCTCTTGTGGACGTTAGAGCTCATCGGGCATACCCGTTACTCCTACTTAAACGGCGGCATTCACGCGTGGCGTAGCGAGGGCATGCCTGAGAACACCGCACCGGAGACCTCGACGCCGAGCGAGTACCATGCGGAGATGCTTAATCCGCAGGCGCGCATCACATGTGATGAGATTAAAGAGCGTCTCGACGATAAGCAGTTCGCCATTTGGGATGCGCGTTCAAGCGGCGAATACAACGGTGAAATGGGTAACAACAAGCACCTGGGACATATCCCGGGCGCGGTCAATATGGATTGGCTCCAGGCAATGGACCGCGAACGTCACCTGCGCATCCGTGACTACGCCGAGCTTGTCACCGAGCTGGAAGCCATGGGGTTAACCGCGGAGATGGAAATTGCCACTCATTGCCAAAGCCACCATCGCAGCAGTTTCACCTGGTTGGTGGGCAAGGCGCTGGGCTATAACATGCGCGGCTATGCTGGCTCTTGGAGTGAGTGGGGCAACCGCGACGACACGCCGATCGAGAAATGATTCTATTAACCGCGAAATAACGCGATTAACTGCAAAGTAACGCTAGCCAAAAGTGATAAAACCACCGTGACTGTTTCTCAGAAAGCCTTTGCGTTAATGCAATACCCGCTCCCCCATCACGGCCTCTCCCGCTTGGTGGGTAAATTTGCTGAGAGCGAGATCCCGTGGCTTAAAAATACGCTGATCAACGCCTTTATCCAGCGTTTTAACGTGGATATGAGCCAAGCGCTGGAGCCCGACCCCACCGCGTATGCGACATTCAACGACTTTTTTACTCGTCCGCTGAAAGCCGATGCACGCCCCATGGGTGATGGCATTACAAGCCCCGCCGACGGCACGCTTTCCCAGTATGGCCGCCTCCAAGCTGGCCAACTCGTGCAAGCCAAGGGGCATACCTACTCCGCACAAACCCTGCTCGGCGGCGACACGGTACTGGCGGAAGAATTTCTCGGCGGCAGCTTTGCGACGGTGTATCTCTCACCCAAGGACTATCACCGGGTGCATATGCCGACCACGGGAACGCTGCGGGAAATGATTTACGTCCCTGGGCGGCTGTTCTCGGTCAACCAGGCCACGGCCAACTATGTGCCGGGTCTATTTTCCCGTAACGAGCGGCTGGTGTGCATCTTTGATACCGAACAGGGCCCAATGGCGATGGTGCTGGTGGGGGCCATGATTGTCGCGGCGATCGAAACCGTGTGGTCGGGTCAGGTCACGCCGCTTTCCGGTCACCCTCAGCGCATACAGTTCGGCCAACCGATCACCCTGGAAAAAGGCGCTGAAATGGGCCGTTTCAAGCTCGGCTCCACGGTGGTGATGTGCTTTGCCAAACCGGTCAATTTCGAAGAGCGCTCCCTCGCGACGATGGTCAGCATGGGGGAGTCGCTGGGGGTGTATTGATGGCTCGTACCGGTGATGTTTAGCAATTAGGCGTCGAGAACGCCAGCACCTCTTCCAGGCGTGCCTTGCCCAGCACCAGTTGGACCAGACGGTCAATGCCCAGCGCCACGCCAACTCCATCCGGCATGCCATGCTCAAGGGCGGCCAGCAGGCGTTCATCCACGTCCACTTCGGGCAAGCCCAAGCAACGGCGCTCAGCATTATCTTTAATAAAGCGGGCACGCTGCTCAGCCGCATCGGTCAGTTCATCGTAACCGTTGGCCAATTCAATGCCGTTTAAATAAAGCTCAAAGCGTGAGGCGACCCACTCACCGTCCGTGTCTTGATGGCGGCGAGCCAGCGCCGCCTGGCTTGCCGGGTAATCCACCACCACACTCAGTTCGTTGCGCCCTAACTGCGGTTCTATCACCAGCCCCATCAACAAATCAAGGCACGTATCGCGCCCCTCGTTCACCATCGCCCCGGTCGACATCTGACCACGCTCGGCCGCGAGCCTGCGCAATGCCTCAAGCGACGTCGTGAAGGGGTCCACCGCCAAATAGGTATGAAACAGCTGACGATAGCGGTAATGCACCACCGGCCCGTGAAAACTGGGCAACATATTGGCGACCAAGGTGGTCGTTTCGTCGATCAGGTCTGGCAAGGTAAATCCTGGGCGGTACCATTCCAGCATAGTGAATTCAATATTGTGCCGGACGCCCACTTCGCCATCACGAAAGCTTTTTGCCAGCTGAAAAATGGGCCCACTACCTGCTGCCAGCAACCGCTTCATATGAAATTCCGGCGAGGTTTGCAGCCACAGCCGACGCTGACCTCTGTCGGTACGCGCCATTGTGGAAAGCGAGACCAGATGGACATCGGTACTGCCCCCCTGCCCTAAAACCGGCGTTTCCACCTCAAGCACACCGCGCGCAGCAAAAAAATGGCGCACGTTCGCCAGTAAACGAGCTCGCTCGCGCAGCGTCTCGATGGTTGCCGTCGGTCGCCAACTTTCCGTCATTGACCTTTCTCCCAAAAATAAAGCCACGCGCTGGGGCGTGGCTGTCAATATGTTGCGTTATTGGCGCCGTCTTAGGCACGCGAGACGTATTCACCACTGCGCGTATCAATCTTGAGGATCTCCCCCTCATTGATAAACAGCGGCACACGCACCACCGCCCCAGAAGACAAGGTCGCAGGCTTGGAACCGCCCTGGGCGGTATCGCCTTTCAAGCCGGGATCAGTTTCGACCACTTCCAGCTCAATAAAATTCGGGGCTGATATCTGGATCGCGTTATCGTTCCATAAAGTAACGGTATAAGGCACCTGCTCTTTTAACCACTTTTCAGTCTCGCCGAGCGCTTTCTTTTCCACCGCATACTGCTCAAAGGAGCCGTCGGTTTTCATGAAGTACCACATTTCGCTATCGTTATAGAGATACTCCATCTCCAGCTCCATAACGTCAGCACCCTCTAACGAATCACCCGATTTAAAGGTACGCTCACCTACGCGGCCGGTGATCAGGTTACGCAGCTTGACGCGGTTAAAGGCTTGGCCTTTACCCGGCTTGACCAGCTCGTTCTCTATGATCGAGCAAGGATCACCGTCGAGCATTACTTTCAAACCGCCCTTGAATTCATTGGTAGAATAATTGGCCATACTGTCTCTCGATTAATGTACAAACATGCAAGAAAGTGAGCCGCATGATAACCCGAAGGAGGGCACTTTTGCAGGATAAGATCATTTTCGCCGCCTCATCGCCAGACCCGACGGCCCTGCAAGCCTCCTGGCAGCAGCAGCTATCAAACGCCATACGTGACCCCGCCGCGCTCTGCACTCGGCTGGGTTTACCCGAGGCTTGGCTGCCTGGCGCCAGCGCCGGGCATGCGCTGTTTGGTATCTGCGTGCCTGACGCCTTTTTACGCCGAATGACCCCCGGCGATCCAAGCGACCCCCTGCTGCGTCAAATTCTTCCCTTGGGTGAGGAAACCGTAACGCCCCCAGGTTTTGTCGCCGACCCGCTTGAAGAGGCCGATCACCAGCCCGCTAAAGGGTTAATTCACAAATACGCCGGGCGGGTACTTTTCATCGCCAGCCCCACCTGCGCGATCAATTGCCGTTACTGCTTTCGCCGTCACTTCCCTTACAGTGAGAACGCTCCCTCCAGGGCACAGTGGCAGGAAGCCCTCGACTACTTACGCGCCGACACTTCCATTCACGAGGCGATTCTCTCTGGAGGGGACCCGCTTGCGGCCAATGACCGCCAACTGGCCTGGCTAGTCGAGCAGCTTGAAAGCATTCCGCACCTTAAGCGGCTGCGTATTCACACTCGGCTACCGGTGGTGATTCCTGACCGGGTTGATGACGCTCTTCTTGGCTGGCTAGCGTCGACCCGCTTGCAAAAAGTCGTGGTGCTACATATTAACCACGCCAATGAAATCGACCAAGCGGTGGTCGACGCCTGCACGCGCCTTAAACAGGCTGGTGCGACACTACTCAACCAAAGCGTGCTACTGCGCGGCGTCAACGACGACGTGACAACCTTAGCCACACTGTCGGAACGGGTATTTGAAGCGGGCATTTTGCCCTACTACCTCCACGTACTCGACCCGGTGCAAGGGGCTGCACATTTTGATGTCGACGATGAACAAGCCCGCGAACTTCTCGCGGGCTTACGTGACGTATTGCCGGGATTTTTATTGCCGCGGCTAGTGCGCGAGATTCCAGGCGAAGCGAGTAAAACGCCGCTTTAAGCGGCGTTTAACGTATTACGCCAACGTCTCCGCCGTCACATTGGGCGCAGGCGTCTCCGTAGAGTGGTGACGGTTAATGGCGCTGAGCACGCCTTTCATCGAAGCGCTAGTGATGCTTTCGTCAGTGCCAACCCCAAAGATCGCTTTACCATCAATGCGGACTTCCACATAGGCGATCGCTTCAGCGTCCGCGCCTTGGCCGCGAGAGTGCTCATGGTAGTCGATAATTTCGACATCGTGCCCAGCGGCGGCCAGCGCCTTAATGAATGCCGCCAACGGCCCATTGCCTTCACCGTGTAGCGTCTGGCGCTCGCCGTTCTCTTCAATTACCGCTTCAAGAGTCACCTTGGGGCTATCCGGCTCGGATGACAGACGATGATTGATCAACACAAAGGGCGAGGTTTGCTCCAGATACTCATCGGCAAACGCCTGGTAGATCATCTGCGAGGTAATTTCTTTCCCCGTGCGGTCAGCCACCTCTTGCACCACTTGGCTAAATTCAATAGAGAGCCTACGCGGCAACTCGATACCGTGCTCTTGCTCTAGCAGGTAGGAGACGCCGCCCTTACCCGACTGACTATTGACTCGGATTACCGCCTCATAGCTACGGCCTACATCCAGCGGGTCGATCGGCAGGTAAGGCACATCCCACACTGCGTCAGGATGAGCACGCCGATCCGCCATGCCTTTTTTAATCGCATCTTGGTGGGAGCCTGAGAAAGCAGTAAAGACCAAATCCCCCACGTAAGGATGGCGCGGATGCACAGGCAGCTGGTTGCAGTATTCCACTTCGCGCATCACCGGCGTGATGTTGGAGAAATCGAGTTCAGGCGGCACCCCTTGGGTGTACAAGTTCATCGCCAGGGTGACGATATCCACATTGCCCGTACGCTCGCCATTGCCAAATAACGTGCCTTCTACTCGATCAGCGCCCGCCATCAGGGTTAATTCCGCCGCGGCAACGCCAGTACCTCGGTCATTATGTGGATGGACGCTAACGATCAGCGTATCGCGGCTTTTGACGTTGCGGCAGAACCATTCGATCTGGTCGGCATAGTTATTGGGCGTTGCCACCTCGACCGTCGCGGGCAAGTTCACGATCATGCGGTTATCAACGCTCGGCGCATAGGTATCCATCACCGCTTCGACGATTTCCACGGCAAAATCCATCTCCGTGGTAGTAAAAAGCTCCGGCGAATACTGGAACGTCCAGTTGGTTTCCGGGTTCGCTTCCATCAGTTCACGAATCTGGCGCGTGGCATCCATCGCAATCTGGATGCACTCTTCCTTATTTACCTGAAAAACCACGCGGCGGAACATCGGATCGGTGGCGTTATAGACGTGAACAATCGCGTTTTTAGCCCCTTTAAGCGCCTCGAAGGTGCGCTCAATCAGGTGTGGACGCGCCTGGGTCAACACTTGAATGGTCACATCGTCGGGGATTTTGTCTTGCTCGATCAATGCGCGCACAAAATCAAAATCGGTTTGCGAGGCTGAGGGAAACCCCACCTCAATTTGTTTGAAACCAACGTTGATCAACAGATCGAAAAGCCGTTGCTTGCGCTCATGATCCATCGGATCAATCAACGACTGATTGCCGTCGCGCAGGTCTACGCTTGCCCAGATCGGCGCTTTCTCGATCCGGCGACTTGGCCATTGACGATCAGGAAGATCGACAGCGACAAAAGGACGGTATTTTTTAGCGGGATCAGACAACATCATGGCGGCTCTCCTGGAACAAAAAACGCCCCTTCACCGCGAACGGCAAGGGGCGTTGATAAAATTCGTCAAGCTGCATACCACTTTGACCACGGCATAGCGGCAGCGCTGAAACATTTGGGGAAAAATTACATTTGAAACCATGACAACCTCGCAATAGAAAACCAACGACAATGCCAGAAGCGTTCGGCATTGCCCGACTCTGATGCTTCAGAGCCGGGCGCTTAGTAGTCGTAGATCTAGTGCGAGGTATGCCATAGATGTTTTCATCCCTATAGAAAATCAGTCTTGGCCTTACTTGTCAATGCCCTTTGGAGGTTCATGCGTGTTTGAGGCGCTCAGTGATGCTTCCATGCGATCCAACTGGGTTTGGAGTCGGCGAATATCGTCGTGCATATTGTGGAGTTCGGCGGTATCACCTTCGCCATTTTCTAACGCCTGTTTATCGCTCTCTTTTTGCATCACGTCCAGGACAATACCGATCATCATGTTGAGAAAAATAAAGGCGGTCAAAAAGATGAACGTGAGGTAGTAAATCCAGCTCCACGCATACACCTCTTGCGTTGCGTACATCACGTCGGTCCAATCTTCAAAGGTAGCAATACGAAACAGAGTGAGCATGGCAGTCGCGATATTGCCCCACAAAAACTCATCCACTTCGGCAAACAAGAAACTGCCGAACGCGGCATATATATAGAAAATAATAAACATCAAAAGCGCCACATACCCCATCCGCGGGATTGACTTCACCAGGGCGACAAGCAGCATCTGAAGCTCTGGAATCATCGACACCAAACGCAGCACACGGAAAATACGCAACAGCCGCGCCAGCAGTACCATCTCCGAGTCGTCCATGGGGATAAGACTGGCAGTCACAATAACGAAATCAAAGACGTTCCAGCCGCGCTTAAAAAAGCTTCGCAGATCACGCTCGGCGGCCATGCGGATCAATATTTCCACCAAGAAAAACACCGTCACGCCGACATCTAAATATAGAAGCCATTGTTCAAACCGTGACGTTTCTTCATAGGTTTTAGCGCCGATAACCAAGGCAGAAACCACGATAATCGCGATCACTACCCCTTCAAAAATCTTATTGGAACGCAACGCCTCAAGGCGCGACTGCCAGGTATTGAATGGTTCACTCATGCTTTTTACGTCTCTTCTCCGGGGAACGGCGTTAAATGCGAAAACTTCAAAATCTCTACAGAGTTGATACTCTCTTAACCTGACTGCTGTATCCTACTTCGCCTTATTGCCTTTGAAAGCGATGTAATGCGACTTTAGACATTTTCTATTGGATGCCTCCCATGATACTGCTGTGGATAGCTTTATTGCCTCTTTTGGGCGTTGTGGTGCCAGCGCTACTCGGACAGCGTGAGCGCGCATTGTGCACTCGCCTGACCGCCATTGTACCTGCGATTGCCCTCCTGCTAACGCTAAGCCAAGTGCCGGCCCTGCTGGACGGCGAAACGCTGCAGTTCTCGGCCGCTTGGCTACCTGAGCTCGGTCTCGAACTTGCCTTGCGGCTTGATGGGCTCACGCTGCTCTTCAATCTGCTGATATTAGGGATTGGGTTACTCATTTTACTCTATGCCCACTTCTACTTGAGCCCTGAAGAGCCATACGGGCGATTCTACGCGTACTTGCTGCTATTCATGGCGTCCATGGTCGGCATTGCAATGTCCAACAACTTGATTCTGCTTTGGCTTTTCTGGGAGCTGACCAGCCTCTCCTCATTTTTGCTAATTGGCTTTTGGTCGCACCGAAGCGATGCCCGTAAAGGCGCGCGGATGGCGCTCACCGTTACTGGCGCGGGAGGCCTTGCTCTACTCGCCGGTTTTTTGCTGCTCGGCAATATCGTGGGGAGTTTCGACCTTAACGTGGTACTGGCCAGTGGCGACACTATTCTCGCCGACCCGCGCTACCCTGTCATGCTTGTTCTGGTACTGTTGGGGGCTTTTACTAAATCAGCACAGTTCCCCTTTCAATTCTGGCTGCCCCACGCCATGGCAGCGCCCACGCCTGTTTCCGCGTACCTACATTCTGCCACCATGGTGAAAGCCGGTATTTTCTTAATGGCGCGCCTACATCCGGCCATTGCCGGCAGCGAGCTTTGGGTCGTGATTGTATCTCTGGTGGGTACGGCGACGCTGCTTTACGGGGCTTGGTTTGCCCTCTTTAAAACCGACCTTAAAGGCATTTTGGCCTTTTCCACCATCAGCCATTTAGGGCTAATCACCGTGCTGCTCGGCATTGGCAGCCCCATGGCGGTGGTCGCCGCGCTGTTTCACATTTTGAACCATGCCACATTCAAAGCAGCCCTCTTCATGAGCGCAGGTATCATCGACCATGAAACAGGCACACGAGAGCTAAAACAGCTCGGCGGCTTGAAAAAGACCATGCCCATTACGGCCCTGTTAACCACGCTTGCCGCGGCAGCCATGGCGGGGGTACCGCTATTTAATGGCTTTTTGTCGAAAGAGATGTTCTTCACCGAGACAGTGGCTACGCCGGTTCTCGGCGGGCTAAGCTGGCTGTTACCCGCCTTAGCAACGCTTGGCGGCATTCTGTCGGTTGCCTACTCGCTGCGCTTGGTTCACGCCGTCTTCTACAAGCCCGCGCGCAAAGCGCCGCCAAAAACGCCTCACGAACCGCCGCACCTGATGCGCCTGCCGGTCGAAATCTTGGTGGGACTGTGTGTCATTGTGGGGATATTGCCCGGCTTGATGGCCACAGGGCTTCTCGATCTGGCGACTCAAGCCGTGCTCGGCGAGCCGTTTGATTTTTATCTCTCTATTTGGCACGGCGTTAATCTGCCGCTGATGATGAGCATCGCGGCGCTGGTATTCGGTACCGTCATGTACTGGCGCCACAGCGAACTACGCCAATTTACGCAAAATTTTGTCGGCGTCGATGCACGGCGTACATTTGAACGCGCAATTGTTGCATTAGGCTACTGGGCCGAGCGATGTGTCGCCGTCGTCGAGGGTAACTCCCTTCAGCGCTATATGGGGCTCTTGCTGTTTGCAGCCTTTGCGATGGGCGTAATCGGCCTTGCCCAAATCACTGATCTCACCGGCGCATTGGGTAATCAACCCGTTGACGCCATGGCATTGCTCGGCGCTGGCATGCTCATATTCGGCGGCGTCGCCACCGCAGCGACACATCGTTACCGCTTGATATCACTGCTAATGCTTTCGGTCGTTGGCCTGTTTGTCGCACTGACCTTTGCTCGTTTCTCGGCTCCCGATCTGGCGTTGACACAGCTCTCAGTGGAAGTGGTCACGATGATTTTGCTGATGCTAGCGCTATTTTTCCTGCCGCAAAAAACCCCGCAGGAATCGAGCCCACTGCGCAACGTGCGCGATATTTTGCTCGCAAGCGCACTTGGCCTTGTGGTGGCGAGCCTGAACTACGCGGTATTAACTCGTGAGACACTCTCGATCTCTGATTTCTTTATCGAAAATAGCAAGCCAGGTGGCGGCGGCTATAACGTCGTGAACGTGATCTTGGTCGATTTCCGCGGTTTTGATACGCTGGGTGAGATTACGGTGTTGGCCCTGGCAGGCCTTGCAATATTCAAGCTACTCAATCGATTACGACTTTTCATTCCGCACAGTGATGGCGAAGGCCGTGTTTGGTCGCCAGATCGCTACCCGACAATTTTGACCTCGATTTCCATGGCGCTGCTACCTCTAGCGCTGCTAGTGTCAGCGTTTATCTTCTTGCGTGGGCATAACCTCCCGGGCGGTGGCTTCATTGCCGGGCTTATCACGGCGGTGGCGCTCATTTTGCTCTACATGGCGCGTGGCGTGGAATGGGCACAAGACAGACTCAACTTCCCCTTCCAACCCGTGGCAGTTGCCGGGGTGGCCATCGCCACGCTTACCGGGCTGGGTAGCTGGCTATTTGGGTTTCCTTTCTTAACCTCGGCGTTTAGCTACTTCACGTTGCCGCTGATTGGTACGTTCGAACTAGCGAGTGCGCTACTGTTTGATCTTGGGGTGTATCTCGCAGTGGTCGGTGCCACGCTGATGATTCTCGCCAACCTTGGTAAGGTCACCACGTCCCACCGCCCCATGCTTGAGTCATCGGAACAAGAAACAGACACACACACGCCCAAAAAGGAGACACGCTAATGGAGATGCTTTACGCCATAACCACTGGGGTGTTGACCGCCTGTGGGCTTTACCTCACCTTGCGCGGGCGTACTTTCCCCGTCGTGGTTGGCCTTACGTTACTCTCGTATGCCGTGAACCTGTTTCTCTTTTCCATGGGCGGCTTAACCACCGATGGTGCTGCCCTCGCTAACCGAGACGGGCACTTTGCCGACCCCCTGCCACAAGCGCTCGTACTCACCGCCATTGTGATTGGCTTTGCCATGACCGCCTTTGTGGTGATTTTGGCCATGCGTGCGCGCAGTGAAGCGGGCAATGATCATGTGGACGGTAAAAAGGAAGTTCGCGAATGACTCAACACCTCATTGTTCTCCCTGTGGTCCTACCGCTAATCGCAGGCATTCTATTGCTCTATCAACGCCAAGGCTTAGTGCGCTACAAGCGCTGGGTCAGCGTTGTGGCCACTGTACTTTTACTACTCGTCTCAATGACTCTTATTACTAAAGCGGCTGGCGGCGAGATCACCTACTATGCACTGGGTGATTGGCAACCGCCGTTTGGCATTGCTTTAGTGCTGGATCGCTTATCCGCTTTAATGTTGCTGGTTACCTCGATCCTTGCCGTTGGCGCCGTCGTTTTCGCCTGCGCGGGTGATGATGAAAAGGGCAGCAATTTTCACGGCCTATTTCAATGGCAGCTGATGGGCATCAACGGCGCATTTTTGACCGGAGATTTGTTTAACCTGTTTGTTTTTTTCGAAGTGCTGTTACTAGCCTCTTACGCGCTGCTGCTGCACGGCGGGGGCAAAGCCAGAATTCAAGCCAGCGTGCATTACGTGGTTTTAAACTTGGCGGGCTCGTCGCTTTTTTTAATTTCCGTCGGCATTTTGTACGGCGCAACCGGCACGCTCAACATGGCGGATATGGCTCAGCGCTTGAGTGACCTCCCTGCCGAACGTGAGGGGCTCGTTACGGCGGGCGCATTGATGCTATTGGTCGTGTTTGGTTTGAAAGCCGCCATTTTACCACTTTATTTCTGGCTGCCACGCGCCTACGCGTCCGCCCCCGCGCCGGTAGCGGCCCTCTTTGCCATCATGACAAAAGTCGGCATTTACGCTATTTTGCGCGTCTACTCGCTCATTTTCAGCGATCAAACGGAGAGTCTCGCCGCACTGGAGCAGCCGTGGGTATGGTGGTTTGGGCTGGCAACCCTTGCCATTGCCGGCGTAAGCGTCCTCGCTGCGCGAGATTTGCGCTTATTGGTGGCGTATCTTGTCTTGGTCTCGGTGGGCACCCTACTCGTTGGTATCGGCATGCGAACGCCGCAAGCGGTATCAGCACTGCTTTATTACCTGATCCATACCACACTGATTACCGGTGGCCTCTTTCTGCTCGCGGAGATGATCGGCCTGCAGCGAGGCAAAACGGGTACTCGTCTCGTACGTGGGCGCCCAATGGTACAAGGCAACGGGCTTGTGCTTATGTTTTTCATCGGTGCTATTGCGGTGGCAGGGCTTCCGCCGCTTTCGGGGGCGCTGGGTAAAGCCTTGATGCTCAACGCAGCAGAAGGCAGCCAACAACTATGGCTGTGGCCGCTGCTACTGCTGGCAGGATTGAGCTCGCTGATTGCCCTTTCCCGTGCGGGGTCAACGCTTTTTTGGCGCAGTCATCGCGGCAGCGCAAGCGGCAAGGTGCTTCCACGACAGCAATGGTTTGCGGTGATCTGGCTAATGAGTGCGGCGCCACTGATGGTTATTTTTGCCGGGCCAGTGAGCGAATACACTCAAGCCACTGCCGCTCAACTAGCCGACCCGCAGCCACTGATTCAAACGCTATTGCATGACGCAGGAGAAACTCCATGATTGCCTCGCGCCCGTGGTTACCTACGCCGGTTTTATCCCTGTTGCTGCTTTTCGTCTGGCTACTTTTGGTGCGCAGCACTGCATTTGGCCAAATCTTACTCGGCGGTACGCTGGCAATTGCGATTCCCCTTCTCACTCACCGTTTTTGGGATGCGAGACCACATATTCGCAAGCCGTTATCGCTGCTGCGTTTTGCGCTACGCGTCCTCAAAGATATTGTGATTGCCAATTTTGAAGTCGCCTATTTAATCGCCAATCCGTGGCGCAAACTACGCCCCCACTTTATTGAGTATCCGCTGATGGTAGAGGACCGTTTCACGATCACGCTACTCGCCAGCACTATCAGCCTAACGCCGGGCACCGTGTCGGCCAACTTGCGCATGGACGGTAAATCACTACTGATTCATGCCCTAGATGTGAGCGACGAAGAGGCGCTGATCCAGCATATCCGTCAGCGCTATGAGCAACCGCTCAAGGAGATTTACGAATGCTGACCTTTGCGCTTTATATCACGCTAGTACTTGTCATCATGGCGCTGCTGTTTAACCTTTACCGGCTCACGGTAGGGCCTGCTTTGCCCGACCGCGTGCTGGCGCTCGACACCATGTACATCAACTCCATCGCCCTTATCGTACTGTTAGGGCTATGGTTAAATACCAAAACCTACTTTGAGTCAGCGCTTTTGATCGCCATGCTGGGGTTTATCAGCACGGTAGCGGTATGCAAATACATTTTGCGCGGCGACATCATCGAGTAAATGCAGGAGTGACTATGTCTTGGTTCGTTGAAGTGCTGGCATCCGTGCTGCTTATCGCTGGCGGAATTTTTTTGTTTATTGGCTCGATGGGAATGGTGCACTTGCGCGATTTTTATATGCGTCTTCACGGCCCAACAAAGGCTACCACGCTGGGGATAGGCTGCATGCTGATTGCCTCAACGCTCTTCTTTTGGAGCCAGGACGGCAAACCCGATATTCAGGAATTATTGATCACGCTATTTCTGTTTATCACCGCCCCAGTAAGCGCGCACCTGCTCTCCAAGGCCGGACTGCACATGCAGTTAAATCATATCGATATCACCGAAGGTGACCCGGTGGAGTTACGCGATGAGGAAGTGGCCAAAAAGCCGGTACCGCACCCCGACAAAGGCCACGGATAAACGCGTTGGGACCTGCCATGGGCGCCTGAGCAAAGATGGCTCAGGCGCCTGGTTACGTATTTAATCTAGCAAATCGATTTGCCGATAACCGATCAAATACAGCACCGCATCAATGCCCAGCGTAGAGATCGCTTGTCGTGCTTGAGCGCGTACCATCGGCTTAGCGCGAAAGGCAATGCCAAGCCCCGCCTTCGCCAGCATTTTCAAGTCATTCGCACCATCGCCCACGGCGATGGTTTGATCCAACGTTAGCTTTTCGCGCAGGGCAATCTGTTCTAAAAGCTCGGCTTTGCGATCGGCATCAATAATCGGCTCGCGCACCTCGCCGGTCACCTTGCCGTTATCAATCACAAGTTCATTGGCATGTATTTCATCGAACCCCAGCTTGTCTTGCAGATGGCGGGCAAAGTAAGTAAAGCCACCGGAAAGAATCGCCGTGCGATATCCCAGCCGCTTCAAGTTCACCATCAGCCGTTCAACGCCATCCATCATCGGCAGATTCTCGGCGATATCCGCCAACACCGACTCGTCCAGGCCTTCGAGTTTGCTCATGCGCGCGCGAAAGCTCTCCTGAAAATCGAGCTCGCCCCGCATGGCGCGCTCGGTTATTTCGGCCACTTCGTCGCCTACGCCGTGACGGCGCGCCAGCTCGTCAATCACTTCGGTTTGAATCAGTGTCGAGTCCATATCAAAGCACACCAATCGACGGTGACGGCGCCATATGGAGTCTTCCTGCAGGGCGATATCCACCCCGTGCTGCGCGCCTAAGGCAAGTGCTTTTTCGCGCAGCGCTTCCAGGTTGGTTTCCTTACCGCGCAGCCAGCACTCCACACAAGCACCATGGGCTGGCGCTTCACCGTCTAATGGCTCACGCCCAGAAAGACGATGAATCAGCTCCACGGTCAAGCCGAATTCAGCGGTTAACCCGCCCACCTCGGCGAGAATGCCCGCCGGCAGCCGCGGCGCTAAGAGCGTTAAAATTAAACGCGGTTGGCTCGCTTCAACGCTCCAGCGGTGGTAATCCTCGGCGCTGACGGTGATCGCCTGGACATCTAGCCCCAGAGCATCGCCCGCCTCTGAAAGCGTAGTTTCCAAGGCGCTGTCGTGATCCAGCCCCACCAGCGCTTCAAGCGACAACATGCCGAATGTCACGCTCTGGTTGATATCCAAAAGGCGTGCACCGCTTTTCGCTAGCGCTTTTCCAAGCTCAGCAAGCTGCCCAGGGCGTGCCACGCCGGTGGCGCGAATTAAACAGCGTTTCATGGATTACTCTCCCGCCTCTAATCGGTCAACTTTTTGGAAGCCGCGGGGCAGTTTGCTACCACGCCGCCCGCGCTCGCTGCGATAGTACGCAAGATCGCTCGCTTTGAGGGTAAGCTTGCGCTTGCCCGAGTAAATCACCAGCGCGTTATCGCCGCTTAACAGGATAATATCGCGGACAAACTCTTCTCGCCGGGCGGCCCGCGGGCCGGGAATATCCAGCATTTTGTTGCCTTTCCCTTTGGCCATTTCGGGCAGTTGGTCAAGGGCAAATACCAGCAGCCGCCCTTCATTGGAAACGACTGCCACCCAGCAATCATCGCCCTCGGGCACCTCAACGGGTGCCATCACGTTGCACCCTTTGGGCACCGAGAGCACGCCTTTACCGGCTTTATTTTTACCTGTCAGCTCGCCGAGTTTAGCGACAAAGCCGTAGCCACCGTCGGAGACGAGCACAAAGCGGCTTTCGGGCGGGGCGAGCATCACTCCTGCCATTTTCGCGCCAGCGGCCACGTTGACGCGCCCGGTGACCGGCTCACCCTGGCCTCTAGCGCTGGGAAGGTTATGCGCACTCAGCGTGTAGGCACGCCCGGTGTCATCGAGCAGTACCAACGGCTGGTTGGTTTTACCTCGAGTCGCGAGGTGGAAGCGATCCCCGGCTTTATAGGAGAGCCCTTCGGGGTCGATATCGTGGCCTTTGGCGGCACGCACCCAGCCTTGTTCCGACAACACCACGGTAATCGGGTCAGCGCCCAAAAGCTCAACTTCAGAAAGCGCTTTCGACTCTTGCCGTTCGACCAGCGGGGAGCGCCGCTCATCGCCGTGTTCTTTGCCTGCCGCGCGAATCTCTTTCTCGATCAAGGTGGTGAGTTTTGCTTCACTGCCAAGCAATGCCTGTAACTGCTTGCGCTCTTTTTCCAACTCATCCTGCTCGCCGCGAATTTTCATCTCTTCGAGCTTAGCCAGGTGACGCAAGCGCAGCTCTAAAATCGCCTCCGCCTGGCGATCCGATAAGCCAAACGCGGCGATCAACGCAGGTTTGGGCTCCTCCTCTTCGCGGATGATGCGAATCACCTCGTCGATATTGAGATAGGCGGTGAGCAGACCTTCCAGTATGTGCAGCCGATCTTCCACTTTGCCGAGCCGGTGCTCTAAGCGGCGGCGCACCGTCGCGCGGCGAAAGCGCAGCCACTCGCCAAGCAACTCCGGTAACGGCATCACACGTGGGCGGCCATCGAGCCCGATCACGTTCATGTTCACACGCGCGCTTTTTTCTAAATCCGTGGTAGCGAACAGATGCGCCATAAGCGCTTCCACATCCACCCGGCTAGAGCGCGGCTCAATCACGAGACGCGTAGGCTCTTCGTGGGTCGATTCATCGCGAAGGTCGGCCACCATGGGCAGCTTTTTGGCCTGCATTTGCGCGGCGATCTGCTCCAGTACTTTGGCGCCGCTGACTTGATACGGCAGCGCGGTAATCACGATATTGGCGCCTTCACGCTCAAAGCGGGCGCGCAGCTTAACCGAGCCGCGACCGGCCTCATAGAGCTTTCTGAGATCGGCGCGCGGGGTGATAATCTCCGCCGTGGTGGGGAAGTCCGGCGCGGGCACAAATGCCATCAAATCAGCAGTAGTGGCCTCGGGGTTTCTAAGCAAATGGCAGGTCGCTTCAACCACTTCCGTCACGTTATGGGGCGGAATATCGGTCGCCATGCCCACCGCGATACCACTACCGCCATTGAGCAGCACATGAGGCAGGCGCGCGGGCAATACCACGGGCTCTTGCATGGTGCCGTCGAAATTGGGCGTCCAGTCAACGGTGCCTTGGCCCAGCTCGCTTAACAGCACCTCGGCAAACTTGGAAAGTTTCGCCTCGGTGTAGCGCATGGCGGCAAACGATTTGGGGTCATCGGGGCTCCCCCAGTTACCTTGCCCATCCACCAAGGGGTAGCGGTAGCTAAACGGCTGCGCCATCAGCACCATGGCTTCGTAGCAGGCGCTATCGCCATGGGGGTGAAATTTACCCAGCACGTCACCGACGGTGCGCGCCGACTTTTTGTACTTGGCGTTGGCGTGAAGTGCAAGCTCACGCATGGCATAAACGATACGCCGCTGCACGGGCTTCATGCCGTCGCCGATATTGGGCAGGGCGCGATCTAAAATTACGTACATCGAGTAATCGAGGTACGCTTTTTCGGTATAGTCACGCAGGGAAAGACGCTCGACGTCGCCCTCCGCGACTTGAATATCCATGGTCATTTGGGGTTACACCTCGATATCCGCAAGATTGCCGTAATCTTCTAGCCACTTTTTACGGTCACCGGCGCGCTTTTTGGCCAGCAGCATATCCATCATTTCTTGAGTGCCGTCGCCATCGGTGCGGGTGAGCTGTACCAGACGGCGAGTTTCCACGGCCATAGTGGTTTCCCGCAGCTGCAGTGGACTCATTTCCCCTAGGCCTTTAAAGCGCTGGACATTGGGCGTACCGCGTTTTTTGGCCAACTGCTTGAGAATTGCGCCTTTTTCACTCTCATCCAGGGCGTAATGCACCTCTTTGCCCAAATCGATGCGGTAGAGCGGCGGCATGGCGACATACACGTGGCCCGCCTCAACCAGGCTGGGGAAGTGTTTGACGAACAGTGCGCACAAGAGCGTGGCAATGTGCAAACCGTCAGAGTCAGCATCGGCGAGAATACAGATTTTGTGGTAGCGAAGCTTCTCCAGGTCGGCGCTGCCGGGGTCGGCGCCAATTGCCACGGCGATATCATGAACCTCCTGAGAGCCATAGATATCGTGGGAATCAACTTCCCAGGTGTTCAAAATCTTACCGCGCAGCGGCAAAATTGCCTGGGTTTCGCGGTTACGCGCTTGTTTGGCGCTGCCGCCCGCCGAGTCCCCTTCCACGAGGAAGAGCTCGCTCTGCGCCGGGTCTTGGCCGGAACAGTCGGCAAGCTTACCGGGTAGCGCGGGGCCAGAGGTGACTTTCTTGCGCGCGACTTTTTTGGCTTTTTTCTGGCGCTGTTGGGCCGAGCTAATCACCAACTCGGCGAGCGCTTCGGCCTGGTCGATGTGGTGGTTAAGCCACAGTGAGAAAGCGTCTTTCACCACGCCAGAAACAAAAGCAGCAATGGTGCGCGAGGAGAGGCGCTCTTTGGTTTGCCCAGCAAACTGCGGGTCGAGCATTTTCACCGAGAGCACAAACGAGACCCGCTCCCAGAGGTCATCCGCGGTGAGCTTAATCCCTCGGGGCAAGAGGCTTCTGTATTCGCAAAACTCGCGCAGCGCGTCTAAAAGGCCCGCGCGAAAGCCGTTAACGTGGGTGCCGCCCTGGGGGGTGGGGATCAGGTTAACGTAGCTTTCCATTAGCGCTTCGCCGCCTTCAGGCAGCCACTGAATGGCCCAATCAACGCCGTGTTCATCGTCGCTAAAGTGGCCAACAAAGGGCTCACTAGGCAGCACCTCATAGCCGTCGGTGGCTTCGGCAAGATAGTCGCGCAGTCCATCGGCGTAGGCCCACTCGGTCTTGGTGCCGTCGGGCTCTACCAGCGTGACGGCAAGCCCAGGGCACAGCACCGCTTTGGCGCGTAGCAGGTGTTTCAGGCGGCTAAGCGAAAGTTTAGGGCTATCGAAATAGCTCTCATCGGGCCAGAAGCGCACCTTAGTACCACTCGCACGCTTGGTGGCCTTACCGATGAGATGCAACTCTTCCACTTTTTCGCCAAACTCAAAAGCCATGCCGTGGCGTGCACCGTCGCGAGTGACTTCAACGTCTAGCCGGCGCGAGAGCGCGTTAACCACCGACACCCCGACGCCGTGTAGGCCGCCCGAAAAACGGTAACTGGTGGCGGAAAACTTACCCCCCGAGTGGAGTTTGGTAAAGATCAACTCCACACCCGAGACGCCGTGCTCCGGATGAAGGTCAATCGGCATCCCGCGGCCGTTATCCTCCACCTCAATGGCACCGTCACTAGAAAGCACCACGGTAATGGCATTGGCATGGCCCGCCAGCGCCTCATCGACGCTGTTATCGATCACCTCTTGGGCGAGGTGGTTAGGCCGCGAGGTGTCGGTGTACATGCCGGGACGCTTGCGCACCGGCTCAAGCCCCGACAAGACTTCGATGGAACTGGCGCCATACTGAGAGGCATCAAACTGGGTCATGTCGCGTCGTTTCCTGAAGGGTCAAAGCGAGCAAAAGGCGGATAGGATAGCGGAAAAGCCAACAGCTGTATATCCAGCCACCCTATTAACCAAGACAATCAACCAGGGCGATCAACTTTCCTGCTCGGCTGCCCAAAACGCCTCAATCAAGCCGCGCGTTGAGGTATCCATCGGCTCAAGGCTGGCTTCGTGGTTGAGGATTTTTTGCGTATCGGTGGCGATTTGCTTACCCAGCTCCACGCCCCATTGATCGAACGGGTTGATGTCCCAGATCACCGCTTGCACAAAGACTTTGTGTTCATAAAGCGCAATCAGCGCACCGAGTGTGGCGGGCGTAAGCTGGTCAAGCAGCACGGTGGATGAGGGCTGATTGCCGCGATAACGTTTGTGCGCCGGACGTGGGCCATCGTCGTTTATTGCGTCGTCACCCAGCATCAGCACCCGCGACTGGGCAAAACAGTTGGCCAAGGCGAGCTTATGCTGTGCTTTCAAATGACCACGGGTTTCAGGGTTTGCCACATCATCGTAACGCTTAAGCGGCGCAATGAAATCACACTCCACCGGCTGCGTGCCTTGGTGCAATAGCTGGTAGAAAGCGTGCTGCGCGTTAGGGCCAAGCTGCCCCCAAAGCACGGGGCAAGTGGAGTAATCGATCGCTTGGCCGTCTCGCGTCACGGATTTGCCATTGGATTCCATCTCCAGTTGCTCAAGGTAGGCGGCAAAATACTCCAGTCGCCCGTCATAGGGCAGAATCGAGTGGGCACGTATATCGAGAAAATTCACATTCCAGATACCCGCCAATGCCAGCAGCACCGGCACATTATCGGCAAGCGGCGTCTGTTGAAA
Source organism: Vreelandella vilamensis (assembly GCF_031451755.1). Classification (NCBI taxonomy): domain Bacteria; kingdom Pseudomonadati; phylum Pseudomonadota; class Gammaproteobacteria; order Oceanospirillales; family Halomonadaceae; genus Vreelandella; species Vreelandella vilamensis. Next base: position 158,707 of record NZ_JARWAN010000004.1, read on the forward strand.
ATGGCGATCCATGGCATGGGCGCCGGTAAGCAGTTCGCAAAAGTTAGCCATTCCGACTACCAACGCAATCGGCAAGCCAATGGTCCCCCAAAGCGAGTAACGCCCGCCAACCCACTCCCAAAAGCGCAGCTGATGGGCGCTGGCAATGCCCCATTCGCTCATTTTTTCCGGGCTGGCGGAGACGCCGATAAAGTGCTGGCGGACCACGAGTTCGGCGCTGATCGGCGTCGCGCCATGGCGTGTTAACTGCGCCAGTAACCAGTCCCGCGCCGTGTTCGCGTTTGAAAGCGTGTCAATCGTGGTAAACGATTTCGACGACAACACAAAGAGCGTGGTCTCGGGGTTTAAGCGGCTTAAATAGTCAGCCAATTGCGAGCCGTCCATGGTCGACGCAAAATGCACTTCCACCGGATACACATCAAGAGGGCGAAAATCCGTTAGCGCGTGCGTGACCATCAACGGCCCCAAGTCTGAGCCACCCACACCCAGGTTCACCACATCTTTAATCGGTTTGCCGGTCGCCCCCCGCCACTGCCCGGCGTGAAGGCGATTCACTAGCACCTCCATTTGCTGAAGGCTTTCATGCACCGCCGCCACCACGTCCTCACCGTCTACCTCAAGCGTTGCCGATTTGGGCAAGCGTAGTGCCGTATGCAGCGCCGGGCGATCTTCGCTGGTATTGACTCGCTGACCGCTGAGTAAGGCGGCGATCGCCTCTGGCACCGCCGCTTCCTCTGCTAACGTCAGTAGTTGCTGGAGCGTCTCTGCATCCCACCGCTGTTTGGAAAGATCAAGCGTCAGCCCCGCGACATTACGCGAGAAGGTGTCAAAGCGCTTAGGGTCACGCGTAAACAACGTTTTTACATGCACTTTTTTTTGCGTTTCAGCATGGCGCTTAAGTGCTTGCCAGGCCGGCAGCGTATCGGGGGTTTTAGTGCTGGAATTGGATGATGCTTGCGGTGGTAAGGATGCCATGAGCCCTCTCCTGTGGCGTCGTTCTGTGCAGCCGGGCCTGTTCTGCTTCCCGCAGGGCGCGTAAACTATGCCCTCTTTTTTTGCGATGAACCCGGCTTGCCCCATGAGTGATGCATCTTACCGCGACGCTATCTTTTCCACACCCCTCGATCGCGTCGCGCGCTTTTCGTTCGATGAACAGGTCGTGGCCTGTTTCCCTGATATGATCCGCCGTTCGGTGCCCGGTTACGGGCAAATTCTGGGCATGCTGAGCCTCATCGCTCAGCGCCATTTGCGTCACGGCGCGCACGTATATGATCTTGGCTGCTCGCTTGGCGCCTCGGGCCTTGCGCTCGCGGGCGCTCTGCCGCCTGAGGCATTTCGCTACACCGGGGTGGATCTTTCCCCGGCCATGGCCGAACAGGCACGGCAAACCTTTTTGGACGAATGCCCCGACCATGCCATGCGGGTGGAAGAAGCCGACATCCGGCGGCTTGATTACGCGCCATCGGGCATGATCATTCTCAACTTCACCCTACAGTTTTTGCCCCCTGGCGACCGCGATGAGCTTTTGAAGCGGCTGTTTGATGCGCTTGAGCCGGGTGGCGTGCTGATTCTTTCCGAGAAAACCGTCGACGCCGACGAGCGGGACAACGCCTGGCGGGTCGAGCGTTACCACGATTTCAAGCGCGCTAACGGTTACAGCGAGTTGGAAATCAGCCAGAAGCGCACTGCGCTTGAGAACGTGCTGGTCCCGGACACCCTTGAAGTTCTTCACGACCGCCTAAAGCAAGCAGGCTTTCCGCGCTCGATGACCTGGTTCCAGTATTTGAACTTCGCCTCGCTGATCGCCTTCAAGCCATGAGTCTCTGGGTCGTCCTGACCGCTGGTGTACTGGCGCTCTACCTAGTCACCTTCTGGTGGCACTCGCGCAAGCGGTTACCCTCCGGCCTTAGCATCGAGGGCAAGTGGCGGACGCCTGTTGCACCGCAGTTACTCCTCGACGAAACCTTTGTCGATGCCGACGGCCAACGCCACTGCCGGCAGCAGATTTTCGACGAGATGTTGCGCCTGATCGGCCAGGCCGAAAAGCTGGTAGTGCTGGACATGTTCCAGTTCAACGACCCCGCCGATAATCGCCACGATTGTTATCGCCAGATATCGGTGGCACTGCGCGACGCTCTGCTGGCCCGCAAGCACCAGCGCCCGGATACCGAAATGGTAGTAATCACCGATCCCATCAACGCTGTCTACGGCGGACGCGAACTGAGCCACCATCGACAATTTGAAGCGGCTGGCATCCGCGTCGTCACCACCGACCTGACGATCGGGCGTGACCCTAACCCCAGCTGGACCTCGCTATGGCGGCTGTGCTTTCGCTGGCTGCGCCACTCGCCCCGCGGCGGCTGGCTCCCTAACCCTATCGGTCCGGGCAACGTCGGTCTTCGCAGTTACCTGACCCTGCTTAACCTTAACGCCAACCACCGCAAGACCCTGGTAGTGGACGAAGGTGATCGCTGGACCGCCGTCGTCAGCACAGCCAACGCCGACGATGGCAGCAGCGACTATCGTGACATCGCGCTGCGCGTCTCCGGCGATGCCGCCCTCGACCTGCTCGCCTCCGAACGCGAGATTGCCGCCCATAGCGGCGCTCCCATCGACCATGCCCAGCCGACGACAGCCGCTAACGACACAAGTGGCGACACCCCGCGCGTGCGCCTGCTTAGCGAAGGCGCTATCAAAGAAGCCCTGCTGGCGATCATTGATGACGCTCGCGCCGACGAACGGCTCGATATCGAGATGCTCTACCTCTCCCACCGCAGCGTGATCACCGCAGTGGTCAGAGCCGCAGCAAGGGGAGTTGAGGTACGCGTGCTGCTCGACCCCAACCACCATGCCTTCGGTGTCTCCGGCAGCGGCATTCCTAATTGCCAGGCGGCCAACGACCTGGTCAACGCCGACATCCAACTGCGCTGGAGTGATACCCACGGCGAACAGGCCCATAGCAAATTACTGCTGCGCCATGCTGGCACGCGCCCTGCGCATCTGCTACTCGGCTCGGCCAACTATACCCGACGCAGCCTCGACGACCTCAACTTCGAGGCCAATCTCGAGTGGGTCGCCGATAGCGATGACCCCATCATTAAAGAGGCCCGCGCAGCCTTCGAGCGCCACTGGCACAACACTACCATCGAGTACTACAGTACCGGCCCCGAGACATATCTCGACGCCTCCCGTCGCCGCTACTGGCAGTATCGACTGATGGAAGCCAGCGGCTGGTGCACTTTTTAAAACAGCGAGACACCCATGTCCCACCCCCACGGCGAGCTTTACCACACCTTTATCGATCAGGGCCTGGACACTTGGCTGGCACGCCTGCCCGAGCAACTGGCGCGCGGCCTTGACCGCAACCGCCACGGCGACTTACCCATGTGGGAAAAAGCCGTAGCCAAACTGCCCGAACTGCCCGCCAAACGCACCGTGCAGTTGGATTGCGATACCGTCACGGTCGACCTTGACCTTAGCGAGAGCCAGCATCGCCAATGCGAAAATCTGCTAAAAAAACTGGCGCCGTGGCGCAAAGGGCCTTTTCAGCTTGGCGGTATATATATCGACACCGAGTGGCGCTCGGACTGGAAGTGGCAGCGCGTCGCTCCGCATTTGGCGCCGCTTGAATACCGTAAAGTGCTGGATGTTGGCGGCGGCAGCGGCTACCACGCTTGGCGCATGGCAGGCGCCGGCGCCAATTTCGTTTTGGTAATTGACCCCTCGCCGCGTTTTTACTGGCAGTTTCACGCCGTGCGTCATTTCGTTGGCAACGCCGATAACGATCGAACGCACTTTCTGCCCGTGGGTATCGAGGACGTGCCGGAAAACCTGGGCTTTTTCGACACTGTGTTTTCCATGGGCGTGCTTTACCATCGCCCTGCGCCGCTAGAGCATTTACAGCAGCTAAAAGCCGCTCTCACGCCCGGTGGCGAACTGGTACTAGAAACATTGGTAGTGGAGGGCGACGCGCAAACGGTCCTACTCCCCGGCGAGCGCTACGCCGCGATGCCGAATGTCTACTTTCTGCCCTCTTCCAAGGCGCTTTGCCATTGGCTCGAACGCTGCGGCTTTTGTAACGTGCGCGTGGTCGATGAAGCCGTCACCACGCTTGATGAGCAGCGCTCCACGGATTGGATGACCTACCAGTCGCTTGTCGATTTTCTCGACCCATCGGATCACACCCGCACGATTGAAGGCTACCCCGCCCCGCGCCGCGCGGTGGTGATAGCCAATAAACCCGGTTGAGCTATCGCCTCAAAATCACCAGCCAGCGGCCGAGGTTCATGACGCTAGCAAGCGAGGCGGCGACGTAGGTAAACGCGCAGGCGGTCAGTACGTGTCGGGCACCGGGCATATCGTAGGGGGGAACGTACTCTTTAAGCATCGGCAGAGCGCGGTTGAAGCTGGCATCAAACTCCACCGGTAACGTGACCAAATGCACCACGGCGGCGGTGCCGAAACTGATCACCGCCATGCCGACCACCAACACCAACCCGCCGGGTAAGCGGGTCAAAATAAACAGAAACGGCGCGGCCATCATTAACAGCGCGCCCACTTTTTCGGCTTTTTGCGCTAGCTTGACCAGGCGGCTTCGGGCGATGAGCGGCGCGTAGCCTTGCGCATGTTGAATGGCGTGCCCGACCTCATGGGCAGCCACGGTAACGGCGGTCAGCGAGCGACCATCAAAGTTCTCAGGGGAAAGCCGCACACAACGCGCTTCGGGGTCATAGTGATCGCCCTGCTCACTGCGCTCGACCTTCACGCCTTCGATACCAAAGCGGCGCACTAAATGATCGGCCAACTCGGCGCCAGTTCCTGGGTAGTCATTGCGCCCACGTGTATGGCGTTTCAGCACCCATTTCGCCCAAAGATTGGGCAGCACGAAGATAGCCAGCAAAAAAATGGTCAATAAGACGATCATAGAGAAAATGCCTCTGAAAGCGACCTACCTACATTATGCAATGTGAATCTCGGCCACATCGCGCTTCACCGCTTGCAACCCGCGCACTGAGATATAACCGTTCTCAAAGGCGTGTTCGGCTATTTTGATACTGTCGGCGGCCAGAATAAGATCACAAGAAGTGTGCGCTAGTTCACGCTGCAGTTTGCGTATTGATTCCTCGCGCTGAGGATCGCTTCCCACTTGGCGGATATAAATCGCCGCAATGCGGTGAGGATACGCTTTAACGATGCCGGTATAGACTTCGGGATCGTGCTGTCCGCTGTCGCCGATCAGCACACAGGGTAAGCCATCAAAGAGCGCCAGCATGCGGTCAATCAAATCGCGTTTGTGGTCTTCAGCGCGACGTGGCAGAGGATGGCGCCAGGAAATCCCCCATTCGCGTAGGAACAAAATAGGCCCCACGGGAATGCGATTAAGCTGAAAAAAGGCTTCCAATAATTCATAAATCGCCCAAGGACCGCGCGAGACGTAGAGAATAGGCCGTTCGGCTTTCCCACTTTCGCCGCGATGAAGCGCTTGATAGAGCGAGGCAACTCCGGGAAATGCCGTGCGACGGTGCGGCTTTTTCACAAAAAGGCGATAAAGCATTTTGAGCTTCTCTGCCACACCGGTAAACATCACCGTATCGTCGATATCGCTGATGATCAGTAAATCGGCCTCAGGTGGCGGCACGAACACCTCCACCTGTGTGCGAATGGGCGTTTGCCCTTCTGCTCTCACCCAAATATCGGCCCGGTGCCATGACACATCAATCGGCAGCGGATGTTCAAGCGGCACACGCACATCAAAATAGCCGTCCCGATCCGTCACGGTCTGGTGCTGGTTTTCTCCGATATAGACTCCAACCCATGTATCGGCAAGTCCACAGCGAAAAATTCGCCGCGCCACGTCGGCGATATCACGTAATAGGCCGTGTCGGGGAATCGCGCGCCCGAGCATTGTCTGGCGAAAAACGCGCCCCATCACAAAGGCTTCCTGCTGGGAGCCGTAACCACGGTACGGATGCACCATAATACCGCCCCGCCCTCGATTACGGCGAACCGGGGAAGCCAGCAAATGCAACAATCGCTTAATGAAATGCCACAGCATGCGTAAGCTGCGCACTATCATACATACCACCGTCGTGGCTCTGGCAACCTTTGGCCTTGCGACATAAAAACGCCCCTTCCTATACGTATTCCATTAAGGTACACGTTTTAAGGTGAGGCGTGAATGCAACTTAATAACGCTTGATAGCGCTTAAAGCAGTGAGCGAATGTCTTTCGTCTCCCAGTGGGGAAAATGCTTGCGGACCAAGGTATTTAAGTCGCGCTCAAATGCCGCCCAGTCAGTTTGAGGCGCTGCGTCGTTGGCGGCCACGGCGTTGCGTATCATCCCTGCGCCGACGGTGACGTTGGTCAGCCGGTCGATAATAATAAAGCTACCCGTACCGGGGCTTTGACGATAATCGTCGACCGGAATTTCCGCCGTAAGCTCAACGTCGCAGCGGGCAATGGCGTTAAGCGCGAGCGAATCGCAAGCGTGCTTTTCCAGCGTATTCACATCGACTTGATAATCGATATGCCGCACCTGACCGGAAAGATCGCGGGTGGCGAGCTTGAAATCATAAAGCTTGCCAGGCGTAAGCACATCGTCATGCATCCAGACAATATCGGCGCTAAACGCATTGGATAGCGGCACGGTTTCATCCGCCGCGACAAGCCAGTCCCCACGCGAAATATCGATCTCTTCATCCAGCGTCAGCGTAATGGCTTGACCGGGATACGCCGCGTCCAAGTCGCCATCAAAGGTCACCACCCGCTCAACCGTGGCGATTTTCTGCGAGGGTAGCACTTTGACCCGTTGCCCGGGGCGCGCAATACCGGCGGCCAAAGTGCCGCAATAACCCCGAAAATCCAGATGCGGCCGGTTTACGTACTGCACTGGCAGACGCAGATTGGCCAGGTTTTGATCGCGACGAATCTCGACGTTTTCCAAAAGGCTCAGAAGCGTCTCACCCGCGTATTGCGACCCACCTGCATCGTTGGCATTAAAATACCAGGGCATGTTCTCGCTGGGGTTGACCACGTTATCGCCGGCTAATGCAGAGATAGGGACAAAGCGAATATCCCGCGCATTTAAGTTCTGCGCGAATGCCTGGTATTCGGCTTTAATTTCATCAAAACGGCCTTGGGAAAAATCGACCAAATCCATTTTGTTCACCGCGATGACCAGGTGCTGAATGCCCAGCAGGTCAGCAATAAAACTGTGGCGGCGCGTTTGCGTTTGTATGCTATAACGGGCGTCGATCAGAATAATGGCCAAACTCGCGTTCGAGGCGCCGGTCGCCATGTTACGGGTGTACTGCTCATGCCCCGGCGTGTCGGCGATGATAAACTTGCGTTTTTCAGTCGAGAAAAAACGATACGCCACGTCAATGGTAATGCCCTGCTCGCGCTCGGATTGCAGTCCGTCGACCAAAAGCGCCAGATCCACCGAGTCGCCCGTCGTGCCGCTAATTTTAGAGGCAGCCGTAATCGCGGCCAATTGATCCTCGAAAATCATTTTCGAGTCGTGCAACAACCGCCCGATCAAGGTGGATTTGCCGTCATCGACGCTGCCGCAAGTAATAAAACGCAGCAAGTCTTTATTTTCATGCTCATGCAGATACTGCTCAATGTTATCCGCAATCAATGTTGATTGGTGTGCCATTCGCCCTTCCCTTTAAAAATACCCTTCACGCTTTTTCCGCTCCATCGAGCCGGCCTGGTCGTGGTCAATCGCTCGACCGCTACGCTCGCTGGTTTTGGTCAGCAACATTTCCTGGATAATTTCGGGCAGTGTCGCGGCGTGAGATTCCACTGCGCCCGTGAGCGGGTAGCAACCCAGCGTACGAAAACGAACCCATTTCTCTTCGGGAACCTCATCCGGCGCTAGCGGCATACGGTCGTCATCAACCATGATCTGCATGCCATCGCGCTCGACCACTGGGCGTGGGGCCGCGTAATAAAGCGGCACGATAGGAATGTGCTCAAGATAAATGTACTGCCAAATATCCAGCTCGGTCCAATTGGAGAGCGGGAAAACGCGAATAGACTCACCTTTGTTTATCTTGGCGTTGTAGATGTTCCAAAGTTCCGGTCGCTGATTTTTCGGGTCCCAGCGGTGGTACTTATCGCGGAAGGAGTAAACACGCTCCTTAGCACGGGACGCCTCTTCATCGCGACGGGCACCACCAAAAGCGGCATCAAAGCCGTATTTATCCAGCGCTTGCTTCAGCGCCTGGGTTTTCATGATATCCGTATATTTAGCACTGCCGTGATCAAAGGGGCTGATCCCCGCCTGGCGGCCCTCTTCGTTGGTATGGACGATCAGTTCCATCCCCGCCTCGCTCGACATGCGGTTACGGAACTCAATCATCTCGCGGAATTTCCAGGTGGTATCAACGTGCAAAAGCGGAAACGGGGGCGTGCCGGGGTAAAATGCCTTGCGCGCTAAATGCAGCATGACCGACGAATCCTTGCCGATGGAGTACATCATCACCGGGTTGGAAAACTCCGCCGCCACTTCGCGAATAATATGGATCGACTCCGCTTCTAACTGCTTTAAATGCGTTAGGCGAGTCGCATCGGGGACAGGCGGCGCTGACGGTTCCGTTACCTGGTAAGCACCGGCCTCTTGGGGCGAGACGTTGGAAAGCTGGACCATGTACCACTACCTCATCGCAAAAAATCTGTTTCAAACGCCGTTTCAGAAGGCGTTTTGAAACATAATTGAATGCAATTAGGGTAACGCTAGCCCATTAATAACCCAAAAGAATTAATAACTATCTTTTTATTCCATTTTTATTTTAACTTTACCACCCTCCCCGCAGAGGCAAGTCGCAACGCATGGTGCCGCGAAGAAAATCGCTCGCCATTACCGAAGATGATACACCGCTATGAAATTGTCGCTGTGTCGCAGCAAGTACCACACAGCGTGTGTAAGCGCGCCTAGAAGATGTATCGCGGTCACACACCTGGACGCGCTGACCGTCAAACGAGGCATATACTTGCGCTGAATGACGTGAATGTTGAGAAAAAACATCAACTTCGAGAGTTCTGCCTACAACAGTATCAATCGCAATAGGCTCAATCACTTTCCACTCTCCTCGGAGATAAGCCTCACCGTTCAACGTACATTGAACTCGCTGACCGTATGAGGCGCTTTGCAGTGCACTCCGATATTCCAACGCCTCTGCCTCTGCCGCAGCTTGTCGTGCCTCAGCTGCCGCTCTTCGCTCCTCTGCTTGTTTAATATCAAGCGCCGCTTGTTGTGCTCTTACGTTCACGCGCTGCTCAGCCGAAAGGGATAACCACTCTTCCTCGGTCATGTCGAGCGGGTAACGGGAAGAACAAGCCACCAGCGTGAAAATTAACGCTAGATAACTGATGTTTGTAACGACTTTTTTAAGCGACACAACCTGCTCTCCGCCGTTTTTCTTAAAGATTGACTCTCTCTATCCACGTCTGCCATTGCGCCCCGTCTAGCTCTATGACGCGATACCCTGGGCGAGAAGCTTCATCAACCGCAAAGGCTTTTGCTCTCGGCATAAATTGATCCGAGGTAGCGGGACAACCGTATACCTCTACGTGACCTTCATCTATCGCGTAAGACTGAGCAAACGCTTGATGGGCATGACCAAAAACGATCAGCTTGACGTGGGGGTATGCTGTTAACGCCTGCCAAAATGCCGCGCGGTCCTGTAAGCCAATGGCATCCATCCAGCTGGCTCCAACCTCAACCGGAGGATGATGCATGGCAATTAACGTGGGGCGCGTATCCGCTTCTAGCCGTTTTGCCATGGCACCAAGCTTATCCGGCCCGAGTTCGCCGTAGGGCTGACCCGGCACTTGTGTATTCAATAGCAGCATACGCCAATCATCAAGATCCACTTCGTCAAGCAACGGATGCTCGGCTTCCATCAGGTCGAGTTGATCGTGGTTACCTGGCAGCCAAAACCAAGGGCATGACAACAACGTTAGCTGCTCAACGGCATGCGCATACGATGTCGCCGTTTCATCCTGGCTGATATCTCCGGTGACGATGACGAAATCAGGGTGCTGCGCTTTTACCGCGTCAATGACGGCGCTGAACTGCGTCAGCGGTATCCCGGTGCGCGAGTGCGCTTTCGGGTCGGCGTACAGATGTGCGTCGGTAACCTGCACAATGCGCATTAAGGCATCTCCGGCATATATTCGCTGCGCCCATGAGCGAGGCCATGCGCTAGCCACTCACCCAGAAAGCGGTTGAGCTGGAGTTTTTCATCGGGCTGGTGCATGCGCGGATTGGGGTAGCGATAGCGGCCATGAAAGTGGCGCTCGCGCTGGAAATCCGTGACTTCTGCCATACGCACATCGTGGTAAAGGTGAACGCGCATTTTGGGACTTTCGACCACGTGATCCAAAGGGCCCGTCTGCGACACTTGAATCATTGTGGTGTAGGGCGCGTTTTCTTGGATATACAGGTGCAAAGCACTTGAGCCCTCTTCGCTCAAACAAATATCGCGGCTTTGACCTTGTTCCATATCTCCCACCAGACGAATCAGGCGCAGATAGTTGGCGCTACACTCGCCCTGCAGGGATTTTAAATCAGTCACATAGGCGGCTTTAGCCATGCGGGCTCCTGTCAGTCTAGTGCGTGGGGATTAGCTTACGTAAAGCGCGGGGCATTATCAGGTAACGCACGTAGCGAGGCACGCTGCCCGGCAAGCCAGTACATACCGATCAAGCTCATGGCGTTATCGAGCCGACCCTGCTCAAGGAGCTCCCATGCCTCAGTGAAGCTCACCACATGCACGCGAATATCTTCGTGCTCCTCATCCAAACCATGAATACCACCTAACCCTTGCGTATCGACCAGCCCGCAAAAAAGCGTCACCTGTTCGCTGCAAGCACCAGGGCTTGGATAATAGGTATGGAGCTTGCGCATTTCACCAATTTCGCACCCCGCCTCTTCAAACGCTTCGCGGCGGGCGACGCTTTCCAGCGCCTCACCCTCTTCAGCCAGACCAGCGACCAACTCCAATTTCCACGGTGAGACGGGGTCATCAATTGCTCCAGCGCGTAGCTGCTCGACAAACACCAGTGAGTCACGCGCCACATCATAAAGTAGCACCCCCACAGCATCATGGCGAAAGTGCACTTCGCGACGCATTGTTTCGCTAAAGCCACCTTCAAACAGCCGATGGCGAAGGGTTAAGGCTTCTAGACGAAAAAACCCTTGCTGCAGTACCTCACGCGAAATCAGCTCGACGTCGTCTTGTCCAAGCGACGGGGTTGATGGTGCCATGTAATACTCCCGATAAGCATATCGCTCTATTATCGGGGTTGGTTTGCGGGAATGCCACCATCAAGCCCGTTGAAACGTCTATTAGAGGCTTTGTAAAAGCGATGCTGCATCTTCGCGTAGCGCTTCATCTGACGTCTCTCGACTATCCCGGGCACTACCATTGACCGCACGTTTTGCGTGTTCACGTGCTGCCTGAGTATTACCCTCCTCCTTCAAAAAGGCCGCGTAATAGTAGTTCACATCGATGCCGTCTGGGCGAATTTCAAGCGCGCGCTGAAACATTTTTTCAGCCGTATCGCTATCGCCAAAGCTAATCAAACCACCTGGCACACGATCATAAAGCGCCCCCAGGGTGACATAAGCAGAGCCATTGTTGCCGGTAGGGTCGATCTCGATAGCACGCTCCAGTGTATCGCGAGCATCTTTCGCGCTGCTAAGCGCACCTAACCCCCCTTTTTCGCGAGCAAAAGCCGCAAGCACGATGCCTTTCCATACCAGCACGTCCGCGGTGTTGCTATGTTGCTCCGCTAGCACGCTTGCTTCATCGGCCAGGGCGTTGAGAATATCTTCGCGCTCGCTTTTGGGCGCTTGCGTGACCGTGTGCTCCCAACGATTTTTAAGCGAGAAGAGCTCGCTTTCATAGGCACTAACGGTCAAAGAGGCGAAGGCAAACGTCCCGCCTAGTAGCGTCACTGCCAGCGTTTTTCTCAGAACCGTTTTTGTCATCAAGGAATCTGTGAATTGCATGCATATCTCCAACTTGTTTTTATGTGGCACTCTATTTGGCATCAATAAAGCGGCAACACTTAATGTAACGAACGTTTGAATTAATCGCCACCTAAACGGGCCCCAACTTTGGCCGCGCAAAGCGCTTTTACCGTAACCGCTTTGTGCTTAACGTGGAGACGCGTACTCATGAAAGGCAGAAACATGACCCGCTGGCGCGACCCCGCGAAAGACCCGCGCCAGGAACCCAAAAGCAACGTTATCACCGCTGAGGGAGCGGCGCGCCTACGCGGCATTCTGGACCACTTATCGCGCGTCAAACGCCCTGCCCTCTCTACAAAAGTGGGCGAAGCCGCCGCACTCGGTGATCGTTCGGAAAACGCGGACTACACCTATAATAAAAAGGAATTAAACCGTGTCATCGCGCGAATTCGCTACCTCACCAAGCGTTTAGATGAACTGCAGCTCGTCGACCGCCTACCAGCGGATACGGGAAAGGTGTTCTTCGGCGCGTTTGTCAGCCTCGAAGACGAAGACGGCAAAACGCTCGATATTCGCATTGTCGGCCACGACGAAACCGATACCACCAAGCATTGGATCAGCGTCGACGCGCCGCTGGCCAAAGCGCTGTTGGGCAAAGAAGTCGACGAGGAAGTGACGGTCACGATACCCGGTGGCGAGACGGTCTACCTCATCACCGCCATCGATTACCGCGACCCGGCCCAATAAACTTTAAAGCGGCGATCATCGGCCAATACCTCGAAATGATCAAACGCAAGCGTTAGGCGTTCCGGGTAAGGTAAAAATGCATTTGCCACCAAAATTAGCTGCCCACCCCGGTGAAGATGACTGGGTGCGTGGCTGATCAATCTTCCTGCCGCGCCATAATGGATATCACGTTCTTGATGAAACGGGGGGTTGCTGATGATGAGATCAAAACGCTCATCATCAAGCGCTTGGTACACATCGCTGGCAAGTACCCGGCCCGTCAGTTGATTCGCCTCAAGCGTTTTGCGGGTCGCTTCCAAGGCAAATTCGCTGATATCCACCGCGGTTACCTCATGCCCTCGCTGAGCCAGCCAAGCCGTAATAATGCCGTCGCCACAACCCACATCGAGGATCCGCCGCTTTTTTTTCGCCAGCTTATGCGCCAGCGTTTCAAGCAGTAGTGCCGTTCCCTCATCAAACTTGCCATGCCCAAACACACCGGGATGACTGCAAAGTGTTAAACCAAGCGCGTCAAAGGTTTTCCAAGCGGCATCACTTGGCGGCTCCAGCGGCTGCGCTTGGGTCGCAAAGAGCGAACAGCGCCGAGCGCTATCAATCTTATCGCCGTTAAGCCCGAGCTCAGTGAGCACCTTGGGTACGCGCTTAATGCCGCCCTGGTGCTCACCCACCACATTAATAGTCGCGCCGGGCGATAAGTGTTCGCACAGCCACTTAAGCCACCAAATACCTAGCTCGTGAGCTTTAGGCCAGAACAAAACCACTCGGGCGTCGTTAGGTATCGACACTTGAGTAAATGGGGATTGCGCAACCTTGCTATTCGCCTGAACAGCTTTCAATACAGCATGGTCAGCACTAATAACACCTTGCACCTGTGCCATGAGCCACGCGTCTTGAGGAGGCGCCACGGCCCATAGCGGCTCGGTAGTGTCACCGCGCTCAAACATATCGTCTTGACGCTGCAGCAGTTGGCAGCTGGGGCTTGCGCTTTTGGTTGCGCCACTCATAGAGGGGTCTCCGGGGGTAATTCAGATGGCTTGATCAGGGTATAAAGTAGATAGCGCCCAAAGCGCCAGTGGGGATCAACGCGGCAATACTGTTTTTCAAGCGCTAACAGCGTTAAGTGCTGCGCTTTTGAAGCGGGTGGCTCCCGCAAATAGTCCTGAAAAATTCGAATACCCGCGACATGCTCAATCACCAATCCGGCATCCTCGCACCATTGATCGATTTGCGCATGAGTCAACGGAGAGATAGGCGTTAATCGCTGCCCCTTACCCAGCCCTTCGAGCTCGTCGTTTAACGCTTTTTGCATATTGCCCTTCACCACGTTGGAAAAACGCAGCGCATCGCGGTTAAACACCATTAAGCTCAGCTGGCCGCCCGGCGCCAAGCACCGGCTAAGTTCGACCAGGGCGGCATGTGGGTCCCCGAGCCACTCCAACACGGCGTGACACACGATCAGCGGCCAAGGGCCAGGCGCAACCTCAGCGAGCTTTTGCAGCGGCGCTTTCACATAGCGCACATGCCCACTGAGGGCCGCTTGGGCGTCTATTTCATCTTGAGCTCGCGCCAGCATATCGCCTGACGGCTCCGTCAATATAACGGCATGGCCGCGCTGAGCGAACCACGCTGCTTGCTGACCCAGCCCACCGCCCACATCCAACACCGGCTGCTGGTGAAGAGTAAGCATTTCAGGCAACAATGTATCAAGCAGCGCTAGGCGCAACGCCCCCCGTGGGGCGTTATAAAGAGAACGGGCAAATTTGTCTGCCATTCCATCAAAGTAACGATCACCAGCAGAACTTAGTTCATCAGCCGTTTTAGCATTTTTCACACGCGTCTCTTCTCTTATCGACCTATTTTCAGCGTTTCACTTGCAACGGTTGCCTCTCGAACACGGGAATCTCTCGAACAAGAAAGACTTATGCTAAGCGGCCTTGCCTTAGGAGGCGTTGTTTACGTGACTGGCAGTTTACGTGATTTGAAGTGGCAAATTCACGTCAACTCATGCCATCACGTCTGGTGTGAATCGCAGTGGCAAAGCACGAACCACTTTTTAACGGGCATTGAGAGATCTTGATCTAGCGCAATTTTCCCCCCTAACAACGCCCCAAGCGAATAGGCAAAAGTACGTTTTGTCGTGCATCATGAGCTCAGAAACTCACGTCAAGAGAGGACAGGATGGCAAATCCAACGAACGCGCATGATGGTGCTATGCCCTCTGTGCTTAACGAACATGGCGCGGATGAGGTCATCCAACGAATTGGCCAGCTGACGCGTATGCTACGCGAAAGCATGAAGGAACTGGGGCTGGACCAGCAAATCGAGCAGGCAGCGCAGGCCATTCCTGATGCCAGCGAGCGTCTTCGTTATGTCGCCTCAATGACAGAGCAAGCGGCGGAGCGCTCGTTAAACGCCGTTGAGCGGGCTCAACCGACCCAAGATAAGCTCGAAAGCGACAGCCAATCTTTATCCAAGCGCTGGGAATCCCTGGAAAACCCCGATGATCCGCTAAGCGATGAACAGCTCATTACCGATACGCGCCACTTTCTTGCTGAGCAAGTACCCACTCAAGTGGGCATTGCACAAAAAGAACTCCTCGAAGTGATGATGGCACAGGACTTTCAGGACCTAACCGGCCAAGTCATCAAAAAGATGATGGACGTGATCCAAACCATCGAACAAGAGCTGGTGCAGGTCCTAATGGAAAGTGCTCCCGGTATCACAGAAGGCATAAAAGCCCATGATGAGCGCGACGAGCACGCAAAACTGCGCAACGGACCACAAATGGACAAGGAAAAAACCGATGTGGTGAGCGGCCAAGATCAAGTCGATGATCTGCTTGATGAACTAGGATTCTAATGTTCGCTATCCCAGGCATAAGCCGACTATTAGCAGCGCCAATGTACCAAGCAGCGCCGCCACATTAGCCATTAAAAGTGGCGGCCAGGCAACTGTCGTCGAAGCGGCCGCGGCGTTGAGCTTTACGCTTAGCCCCGCCACTACTGGAAACGGCAAAAGTGCGATGGCACTTAGCGCCGGCAACACCGACTGCCAAATGCTGATCCCCATCACCAGGTATGCGACAAGCCACAACACCACCACGGTGCGCGCCCCCATCTCTCTGCCAAATACGATCAAAAGATGCCGACGCCCGACTTGGCGGTCCGCTTCTACATCGGGAAACTGATTGAGAAGTAACAACTCGTTGACTAGCAGTAGCACCACTAACGTCACCGCCCATACGGTATCGGTTAGCTTGCCGCCCAGCGCCAGCACACTGCCGACCACGACAATCGCAAACCCAAGCCCTGGCGCAAACAAACATAACAGGGGCGAACGGGTAAGCCAGCGCGTGTAACCCATGACAAGCAAAACGCCGCTGATCCCCAATAACAAAAGCGCCCCACCCCGTAACCAAACAAAATAAAGCCCGATACACACCACAAGGCCAAGCGCCACTAGCGCGCCCCACAGCACCTGCAATGCCGCCGCCGGTTGAGCCGGTAACGCGCCGCTACCACCGGAAAACGGTGTGCGCTGCGTTATGACATCCAACCCCGAGTGAAAATCGTCGTATTCATTCATGAGGTTAACGGCTATGTGCGCCAACAGCGCTGCTAGCAAAATTAGCACGCCGTGTAATGGCGTAACGGCCATCGATTGATGCTGTACTAAAGCAACCGCCAAGCCGACACAAAGCACGGCAAGCATCAAAAAACCAGGCCTTGAAGCGGCAATAAGAGGGCGAAAATGCATAGCTTCTCCTTGTTGATAACGTCGCATAGTATAAGTGGGTCAGCATCAAAAGCGCATCTGCACATCGAAGGGAGAGATGATGGAACAACTCACCAGCGAATTTATCACTGCCAATCAGTCTGCCCTGCACCTAGCACTCGCGCTTTTGCTGGGCACCCTGATTGGTATTGAGCGCGGCTGGGTCGCGCGCGAGAAAAGCGCCGGCTCCCGCGTGGCAGGAGTACGCACCCACGCGCTGATAGGGCTTTTGGGTGGCGTTTCAGGGCTTCTCGCCGAGACACTAACACCGTGGGCTTTCCCATTGATGTTTCTCGCGATTGCCTTAATCGCCCTCGTGGGGTGGCGCGAACAAATGATGCAAAGCGGTGATGTGAGCATCACCGGCCTAGTTGGCCTTTTGCTCGCTTTCTCATTTGGCGCGATTGCCGTTGCCGTCAGCCCGGCGCTCGCAACCGCTTGCGCCGTGGTGACGGCTGTGATCTTGGACAACAAGCGTGAGATACACGGCTTACTCGATAAACTCCAATCCCATGAGCTGGACGCTGCACTGAAACTGCTGCTGATCTCGGCGGTAATGCTGCCGCTTCTACCAAATGAAGGGATGGGGCCCGGCGGTGTGCTCAACCCCTACGCGCTATGGTGGATGGTGGTGATGATTGCCACGATTTCTTTTGTCGGTTACTTCGCCATCCGCGTAGGCGGTGCGGAAAAAGGCATCCTCTTCACCGGTCTTTTTGCAGGACTCTCCTCCTCCACAGCGTTGACGCTGCACTTTGCCCGGCAGTCGCGTTTGGATACCGCGCTGACTCCTCTGCTGGCCTCGGGTATTTTAATCGCCTGTGGCACCATGTTTCCTCGTATTTTGATTTATGCCGCCATTATTCACCCGGCCCTGATTCCCTCGCTTGTGTTGCCGGTCACGCTGATGGCGTTGAGCCTTTATATTCCGGCGCTACTTATCTGGCATCGCCAGCGCCGTCACGACCCGGTCAATAGCCCCAAGCTCAACCAAAATCCGCTGGAGCTGCGTACCGCGCTCATGTTCGGCGCCCTGCTTACGGTGATAATGCTGCTCGGCAAGTGGTTGCGTGAATGGCTCGGCGATGCCGGTATCTACTTACTCGCCACGGTGTCAGGCATTGCTGATGTTGATGCCATTACGCTATCGCTGACACGTATGTCGCAAGATAGCCTCAGCATCACCAACGCTGTCTTAGGGATTATCATTGCCGCGTCCGTCAATAATTTAGTCAAAGGGGGCATGGCGGCTAGTTTTGGTACCCGTACACTCGGGTTGCGCATTGCCTTACCAATGCTGGCGTCTGTTACGCTCGGTGCCTTAAGTGCTTGGGGGGCCATGCTTCTTTAAAATCAAGCGACACAAGTTCATAGCCATCTTCTATTAAAACAGTGATGAAAAGTAAATTGTTGCTATGGCACGCATGCTCTATAAATAATATTAGAAGCCAAGGGCAGCCGACTTTTTTTCAGTCGTGATTGTTTCATATCATGACTAAAGAGTATGAGTTTTGCTGCACCTAAGTCTGGCGACTATGTTAAATGCATGATTTGGCTATAAGCTTGGCCTAATGCAAACCCAAGAGTGGAGGATTATATGAGCGAACACACAGGTAAGTGCCCAGTGATGCACGGTGGTAACACATCCGAAAGCAGATCCAACATGGACTGGTGGCCAGAAGCCTTAAATCTGGACATCCTTCACCAGCATGACCGTAAAACAAATCCCTTGGGTGAAGACTTCAACTATCGTGAAGAAGTTAAAAAACTCGACTTTGACGCGCTGAAGAAGGACGTTCACGCCTTAATGACCAACAGCCAAGATTGGTGGCCGGCGGATTGGGGTCACTATGGCGGTTTGATGATTCGTATGACGTGGCACGCTGCCGGTACATACCGTATCTCGGATGGTCGTGGCGGCGGCGCGACGGGCAACCAGCGTTTCGCGCCGATTAACAGCTGGCCGGATAACGTAAGCCTGGATAAGGCACGCCGCCTACTGTGGCCAATTAAGAAGAAATACGGCAACAAAATCAGCTGGGCCGATCTTATCATTTTGGCCGGCAACGTCGCCTATGAATCCATGGGCTTGAAGACTTTCGGTTTTTCCTTTGGTCGCGAAGACATCTGGCACCCGGAAAAAGATATTTACTGGGGAGCGGAAAAAGAGTGGTTGGCTCCCTCTGATGAGCGCTACGGCGACGTCGATAAGCCAGATACCATGGAAAACCCGCTGGCGGCGGTTCAGATGGGCTTGATTTACGTGAACCCAGAAGGGGTAAACGGCGTTTCTGATCCACAAAAAACCGCCGATCAAGTGCGCGAAACATTCGCCCGCATGGCGATGAACGACGAAGAAACCGCTGCCTTGACCGCCGGTGGCCACACCGTGGGTAAGTGCCACGGTAACGGCGACGCCGAAGCGCTTGGCCCGGAACCCGAAGCCGCCGACGTTGAAGAGCAAGGCATGGGGTGGTCTAACCCCAACGGTAGCGGCAAAGGTCGTGACACTGTCACCTCTGGCATCGAAGGCGCCTGGACGACCCACCCGACGAAATTCGACATGGGTTACTTTGACCTGTTGTTCGGTTACGAATGGGAGCTTACCAAGAGCCCCGCGGGTGCCTCGCAGTGGGAACCGGTCAACATGAAGGAAGAAGACAAACCGGTGGACGTCGAAGACATGACCACCCGTTTGAACCCGATCATGACCGATGCCGATATGGCGATGAAGGTAGACCCTACCTACAAAGCGATCTGCGAGAAATTCATGGCGGACCCGGCGTACTTTGAAGACTGCTTTGCCCGCGCCTGGTTTAAGCTGATCCACCGTGATCTAGGCCCGAAAGAGCGCTATATCGGCCCGGAAGCCCCGTCTGAAGACCTGATTTGGCAAGATCCGGTGCCGGCTGGCAGCACCGATTACAGCGAAGAAGTGGTAAAAGCGCAAATCGCGAATAGCGGCTTGAGCATCAGCGAAATGGTCTCGACTGCCTGGGATAGTGCGCGCACGTTCCGTGGCTCGGATATGCGCGGTGGCGCCAATGGTGCCCGCATTCGCCTAGCCCCGCAGAAGGATTGGGAAGGCAATGAACCCGAGCGCCTCGCCAAGGTGCTGAAGGTTTACGAGAAAATCGCCGCCGATAACGGTGTTAGTGTCGCCGATGTAATCGTACTTGCTGGCAGTGTGGGTATTGAACAGGCAGCCAAAGCCGCCGGCCATGACGTACGAGTGCCTTTCACACCGGGCCGTGGCGATGCCACCGATGAGATGACCGACGGCGACTCTTTCGAACCACTGGAACCGTTAGCCGATGGCTTCCGCAACTGGCAAAAGAAAGATTACATCGTTAAACCGGAAGAGATGTTGCTTGACCGCGCTCAGTTAATGGGCCTGACCGCGCCTGAGATGACAGTGTTGATCGGCGGCATGCGCATGCTCGGCGCCAACTACGGCGGCACCAAACACGGTGTTTTCACGGATCGTGAAGGCCAGTTGACCAACGACTTTTTCGTTAACCTAACCGATATGGATAACACCTGGAAGCCGGCGGGCAACAACACTTATGAAGTACGTGATCGCAAAACCGATCAAGTGAAGTGGACGGCCAGCCGCATTGATTTGGTCTTTGGCTCCAACTCAATCCTGCGCTCTTACGCTGAGGTGTACGCTCAGGACGACAACGAAGCGAAATTCGTTAAAGACTTTATTGCCGCTTGGACCAAAGTGATGAATGCTGACCGTTTTGATATTGAGAAATTTCAAACCGCGTGATCTAGCTCATCTCTTAGAGCGTTAAGCTCTCAAAATGAAACCGCGCCTTTTTAAGGCGCGGTTTTTTTGTGGACGCAAACCTCAAACAACGTACTCGCTAGGCTAAGCCGGTAGCTACCGGAGGCGTACAAATGACACAGCAATCACGGCCGCTATTTTTCGCTTGATAAAGTGCCTCATCCGCCTTGATGAGCAACTGTTTGGGGTCTTTCGCGTGATACGGGTACGTCGCGACACCACAAGAGAGCGTCATTGGTTCAATCAAACGGCCCTCGTAACGAAATTCATGACGCCGCAATGTTTCCAGCAATGTGTTCGCGCGGGCTTTAGCATCTTGCATGGAGACGCCTGGGAGCAACGCCACAAATTCCTCACCTCCCAACCGGCAGACGACATCCGCACCGCGAAAATGTTGTTTAAGTAACGCCGCCACCTCCACTAACACCGCATCGCCTGCATCGTGGCCCAGGGTATCGTTGATACGTTTGAAATGATCTAAATCCAGCATCAAAAGCGAAAGCCAAGTCTCATGGCGCTCAGCGCGACGAAACTCATGATCGAGCAAGCTATCAAAATGGCGTCGGTTACTTAACCCGGTCAACGCATCCTGCAATGAAAGCCCTTTAAACTCATTCACGAGTCGATCGAGCTCAGCTGTGCGCGCGAAGACTTTATCTTCTAGTGTCTGATTGAGAGAGGCTAACTGCCGCTGCGTCTCGCGATAGTGCCAAAGTGATATGCCAGCAACCGCAACAGAAAACGCTAAGGTGCCAACGCTTAACGGCACGATGCGCCAAGCAATAACGCCATGCGCCACTAACATATCGGCCAAAAGAAGCACCGCAAAAAGCGAAAAGCTCAGCACCAACAAACGCTGTTCTAAGCCCATACGGCTGAAACGGCGCAGCGCAATTAACAGCATGAGCGGAAGCGTGACGGCTAATAGTAGGTCGAAAACAGGAAACGTCAGCGACAAACTGACCGCACCGACTTTCACCAAGCCAATAGCCCCGACGAGGTAGGCCAGGTGCAGTTGCCAAAAACGCGCCATCCAGCGTCGCGACCGTCCCTCTAACCAGACGCTCAGCAACAACCCCATCGCCACTGGCAGCATGTAGTAGCTACTCGCCCGTAGGATATCCCACGCCATCGCCCCTTCGGCGATAAGCTGGCGTGCCGGCGCCTCGGCAAGCAACATAAGGCCCGCTGAAAAGGTAAATAACGCGATGGCCGCAAAGCCCCGACGTTCAGGCCCGATAAGCGCAAAAATACCGGCTAGAATGGCGATAACAAGACTAAAAGCACTCACTGCCAGGTCCGTTGCCGAGTGCTTGATCACTTTGTGAAAGCCGTCGATGCGATCCATTAACTTGACTTCCCCCCACAAACCAATATCGGTGTAATACGAAAACACACGGATATACACTGGCTTGCCGGCAAAATCTTCAGGCAGCTCAACCATATGCCAAGGCCAACCAGCGAAGTTGCCCTTGCCTTCGGCGTCAAATTCGCCGTGTTGATAAATCAGCTCATTATCCAGGTATAGCTGTGCGATCAAATCGATGCTGGTAATGTAGAGCACCGGGTCGCGCCACTCGCCGTCAGGCAAGAAGGTGCGAAACCAAGCGTGCTGCTGCCCTTTCCTCTCTGGCGGATTGGCGGGAAAAGGAATTGCCTGCCAGGAGGGTGACGCATCACTCAACCATAGCGGATGACCTAGCGCATCCCGGGGCGAATCGCCCCAGCGATACTCCCAGTGCTCCAAAGGCGCAGGCGAGACATCTGCCACTCCGCTGCCAAACGACAAAAGCAGTATGACAAACGTCATAAACTGCCGAGGGCGAATGCGCATGGCAACTCCTCATAACAAAAGTTAACAGATCATAGCCCAATTCCGTCCAGGGCATTAAATGCTTACTGTCTTTTTTTATTAAGTGCTCCTTTACGGCACAAAACGAGGCACCTTGACGTTAAGATGGGACATACATAAGCAAGTCAGGAGACCGCCATGCAATGGGGACAAGTATTCGATGTGACGTCACCTTCGTCCACCGATGAGAACCAAGACCCCGAAGAGCGTCTGTTCGCCCAGTTGATCACCGCGCGCATGGTGATGTTTCAGGGCAAGGATAGCTCGCTAGATGATGAGGATTGGCAAAGCCTATTCGGCTGGTTAGGCATCAAAGTGCCTCAAGCCGCCGAGAACAGCCGCCGCTATAGCGATTATGCCCCGGCGCTCAAGCGCTGGTGGAAGCGCGCTACCGCTGAGCTTGACCCGGACACCCCAGTCACCGGCACGATCATCACGCTTTGCGCCCACGTGGCCGAGTTGCTTCAGCTAAATCCGCTAGAGCGTGAATTGTTGACCCTTACGTGGCTGCGCTTGCGCCACCCCAACATGAACCCGATCCTGACCTGCGTGGAAGACACCCGCGCCAAAAAGCTTTTAGCACAGCTAACCGGGTACGGCAGCGACGAAGTGCACCTTGGGCTACAGGAGCGCGGCCGCTTGAAAATGCTGGGGCTTATGTCCCACAACAAAAATTACCGCCCGTTGGATCTCGATGACACTCTCTCAGCTGGGCCAATGCTGCGCAGTCTTGCCCCGCTAGTGAATAAAGATGTCGCCATGCTCTCCTCTGACGCGCTACGCGGTTTTATCGCCGAACGCTTAATGAGCCTGTGCCCGACCCAGCCAGCGGGCACCTTTTCGCTCGCCAGTTTCGATGCCGTACCGCTGCGCCAACTTGCGGTCGATTACCTGCGTCACGCGCTAGACACCCACCAAGCCGGCGCCAATGTGTTGATCTACGGCGCCCCTGGCGTGGGCAAGACTGAACTGGTCAAAACCTTGGCTACGCAATTGGGTGTTCCGCTTTATGGTGTACCGGTGGTGGATCAGGATGACGACGTGCTGACTCCGAGTAAGCGCTTGAGCCGCTATCAAGTGGTCCAGAAGCTAATCGATCAGCGCCAAGGGCTTGTGATGTTTGATGAGATTGAAGACGTCATCAACGACGAAGAGGCGCTACCCAAGGGGTGGATGAACCAACTTCTGGAGAACAACCCCAAGCCAGGGCTCTGGGTGAGCAACAGCGTGTACTGGCTTGACCCGGCCTATCTGCGCCGTTTTGACATGATCATCGAGGTGAAAGCCCAGCACGGCGAGCAGGCCAAGGCCCACTACCATCAGCTGCTTGATGAACTGCCGGTGACACCCCAAGGGCGCAAGCACTTGGCTGCGCAGCCATGGATGACACCGGCGGCCGCGCAGCAACTATGCCGTTTGGGAACCTTGTTCAACCCGCGCACACCGCAGCGCAACGAGCAGCATATCGACACGCTGATGACGCACCGTTTGCACGCGTTGGGGGAAGCAAGCACACGCGCCCTACCGGATAGGACCCTACCCGCCGGGCCAAGCATGCCCGACTACCGCATTGAATGGCTCAATACTCGCCCAGGGCTTGAGAGCATCGTACAGCGGTTAACCCGCCGCCAGCGCGGACGCTTGTGCCTGCACGGGCTGCCCGGCAGCGGCAAGACCGCCCTAGCCAACCACCTTGCCAAGCGCTTGGATCGGGAGCTAATCACCGCCCACGCCAGCAGCCTGCTGGATAAGTTCGTCGGTGGTACTGAAGGAAAACTCGCCGCCCTATTCCAGCAAGCGCGCGAAAAGAAGGCCGTGTTGCTACTGGATGAGGTCGATACACTGCTGATGCAGCGCGATAACGGCATGCAAAGCTGGGAGATTTCGCACACCAACGAGCTATTGGTGCAAATCGAGAATTTTGACGGCATTTTGCTGGCCACCACTAACCGCGCGGATAGCCTCGACCGCGCCGTGATGCGCCGCTTTGATCTCAAAGTCGAGTTTTTGCCCCTCGACCCCGAGCCACTGCGTGATTTGCTCAAAGCCGTGCTGCCCGAGCGCGACCATCATCGCCTAGCGAAGATTCCCGCTAGCCACTTAGCCCAGCGCCGCATCACCCCAGGCAACGTGCGCACCGCACTGGATCAACTCGACCTGCGAGGGCTGCCCATTCGTTTGAACACGTTAATGGACGCCCTCACCTTGGAAGAGCGTGAACAACACGGCAAACGCCAGCCGATTGGGTTTGTGTAAGTTTTGTGTGTAAGAGGCCACGAAATGGATCATTTGCAACGCGACATCAAGCGCTGCCCCCGCGTCGCCGTGTACGGCACCCTCAAACGGGGCTATCGCAATCATGACTGGCTGAAAGGTGCCACCCTACTCGGCCAAGACCGCTTAAGCACCCTCACACTGTATGACCTTGGCCCCTACCCTGGGGCCAAACAAGAAGCCTCCCACGGTGCGGTGATTGAGGTTTACGCGATCACCCCCGAGCAGCTGGCCTTACTCGATGAACTAGAAGACTATATCGCGCACGCCCCAAGCACAGGGGTTTACGACCGCGCCATTTTCCCAACCCTCTTTGGTGATGCCTGGTGTTATCTTTACAACGCGGATGTCGCAAGCGTCGCGCGCATAGACAGTGGTGAATGGTGAGCGCTTCGCCCAGCTTTTGCCTCACGAAAGTCGCTAAACGTATTGTTATTGTCGCTTTATGACAATCTTCTACGCCGCCCAACCTGCAAACTGAGTCACATATATTCAGTCACGTAAGGAACGGAGCATGAACCGCAACGTCATTCTCACCTGCGCCGTCACCGGCGCCGGTGATACCACTGGCAAGAGCCCCCACGTACCGGTAACGCCCAAGCAGATCGCCGATGATTGCATCGCCGCCGCCAAGGCAGGTGCCAGCATTGCGCACATCCACGTGCGCGACCCGGAAACCGGCGGTGTTAGCCACTCGACAGACCACTTCCGTGAGGTGATGGAGCGTGTCCGCGAGGCCGATACCGATATCGTCATGAACATCACCGCCGGCGGCGGTGGCGACTGGATCCCCGACGCAACGGACCCCACTCGCGGCGGCCCAGGCACCGATATCCAGACCCCGGCCGAGCGCCACGCACCGGTGGGCGAGCTGTTGCCCGAGCTCTGCACCCTGGACTGCGGCAGCCTCAATTTTGGCGACATGGTCTATGTGAATACCGCGGACTGGCTGCGCGAACACGCCCGTTTGGTACAAGCCGCCGGGGTTAAGCCAGAACTAGAATGCTTTGATCTGGGCCATGTTTGGTTTGCTCGCCAGCTACAGCAAGAGGGCCTGATTGAGGGCGACCCGCTTTACCAGCTCTGTTTGGGCATTCCCTGGGGGGCCGAAGCAGATACTGAAACCATGCTCGCCATGCGCAATAAGCTGCCAGAAAACGCCAACTGGGCCGCGTTCGGTATCGGTCGCCATCAGATGCCCATGGCAGCCCAAGCGGTGCTTCTCGGCGGCCATGCCCGAGTCGGCCTGGAAGATAACCTTTACCTGGAAAAAGGCGTATTGGCGTCCAACGCACAGCTGGTGGAAAAAGCCGCTTCTCTGTTTGAAAACCTCGGCGCTCGGGTGATGACACCGGCCGAGACACGCGCCCACTTGACGTTACGCGACCCGAATACCGGTAATACCGTTTCAGGAGATAACGCATGAGCCATCAACTTTCTGTCATCGGTACTGGCGTGATCGGCAATGGCTGGATCGCCCGCGCGCTGGCCCAAGGCTGGGATGTCGTGGCCTTCGACCCTGATCCCACGGCCCCCAAGAGAACCCGCGCGTTTATCGACAACGCTTGGCCTTCACTGGAAAAGCGCGGCCTAGCCGAGGGAGCAAGCCCCGAGCGCCTTACCTTCGTGGATAGCCTAGAGGCCGCCGTAGAAAGCGCCGACTTGATCCAGGAGAACGTTCCGGAGCGCCTGGAACTCAAGTGCGAGATTCTTGCTGCTGTGGACGCCGCAGCTGACCCCAGTGTGATCATCGGCTCCTCCACGTCAGGCTTTAAACCTAGTGACTTGCAGCGCGACTGCGCCAAGGCACCGGGGCGGGTCATCGTCGCTCATCCCTTCAACCCGGTTTACCTGTTGCCACTGGTGGAACTTGTCGGCGGCGAGGCCACCCAACCCGCACAGACTGAGCGTGCCCAGGCCCTCTATCAAGCACTGGCCATGCGCCCGCTGGTGGTGCGTCGGGAAATTGAGGGTCACATTGCCGATCGGCTGATGGAGGCGCTGTGGCGCGAAGCCCTGCACTTGGTCAACGACGGTGTGGCCACGACCGAAGAGATCGATGCCGCGGTGGTCTACGGCTGCGGCTTGCGTTGGTCGCTGATGGGCACCTTTTTGACCTTTCACCTGGCCGGTGGCGAGCAAGGCATGCGCCATATGCTGGAACAGTTTGGCCCGGCGCTTAAGCTCCCTTGGACCAAGCTTGAAGCCCCTGAACTCACCGACGGGCTGATCGACCGCGTGGTGGAAGGCTGCGAGCACCAGGCCGCTGGCCGCTCAGTCGCGGAACTCGACCACCGCCGCGACGATTTTCTCGTCGAACTGCTGGATCTGGTGCAGAAATACTGGCCTGAGGCCGAGGGCCTGGAGGGACGTATCTAATGGTGATCCTTGAAACCCACGTCGCCTCGGCGTGGGTCGATTACAACGGCCACATGAACGACGCTGAGTACGCCAGGGTATTTTCTTTAGCCGTGGATGCGCTGATGGATCGTATCGGCTTGGATGCTGGCGGTCGCGAGCGCCTTCACTACACGATTTACACCTTGGAGACACACCTCTGCTACCGCCGCGCGGCCTATGAAGGTCAACCGCTCAAGGTCGCGCTGACCCTGCTGGATCGCGACGTCAAACGGCTACATGTTTTCTTCGAGTTATTTGGCGAGGAAGATCACCTACTGGCCACCAGCGAGCAGATGTTAATGGGGATCGACACCCAGGTCGGCCGTCCGGCACCCTTTCCCACTGCTATAGAGGCGAGCATCGCGGCGCTGCCCCAAGCCAATACCGACGCCTGGCCGGAACTGGCCGGGCGCGCTGTGGGGATTCGGCGGTAGCAGACAGTCCTCAACACCAACGCAAATCGACGGCCGCAGCGTCATTGGCATGAAGGATATCAACAGGTTCATTAAACGCTTTGAGACTGGGCTGACGGCGCTCGAAGGTGTCAGCTGGCCCGAAGCGCGTCGCCGCTACGATACAGTGTGCCAGCAGTTTGCTCCGCCGGACCCGGCGGGGCTTGGCGTTAAGGATGAATCGGTCGCTAGCGTCGCGGTGCGCCGCTTTGTACCTTTCGATGCGGCGGCCTCGGGCGCTGTGCTCTACGTGCATGGCGGCGGGTTTACGATAGGCTCGGTTCGCAGCCATCACGGTATTGCGGCAAGCCTAGCCGAAGCGTTAGGGCATGAAGTGATGAGCGTGGAGTATCGCCTGGCACCGGCCGCCACTTACGCTGACATGCTCGCCGACTGCCACGCGGTGGCGGGTGCGATTACCCCCATTGCCATGGTAGGCGACAGCGCCGGTGGGCGGCTGGTGATGGATCTCGCCAAACGCCTTAATGCCAAGCTGCCGCTTGGACTGATCTACCCGCCGGTAGAGGGGCTTTATGAAGACACGCTAGGCCCGGATGCGCCACTCCTTAGTCGCGCCGATGTGCTATCGCTGCACCCCTTCTATCCCGAAACGCAGCCTGCGTCGCTAGCCAGTACACCCCCATCGTTCGCGCTAGAAGTGCTGGCCGTCGAGCACGACCCACTCACCGCCCCATTGGAAAAAGCCGTTATGCACTGGCGCAGTGCCGGTGCCAATATTGGTTACCGCTGCGCCCCAGGTATGGTTCACGGCGCGCTACACGCCCACGCCCTGCTGCCCAATATGCAAAACGCCTGGCAAGATTTCTGCCAGGCGTTAGTATCACTCATTACACGGTAAGACCAAGTCACACGTTAAGAATTAGCCAAACGGTAAACCTTAGTAAGCGGCGCGTACTGCCTCAATGGCATGCGTACCGTCGCGTGCCTCAACGCCGTCGAGCCATTCGGCCACAACGTCCAGATTGCCTTCGATCCATTCACCAGCCACTTCATCGGCGGGTCGCTCTTCGTAGCTATAGCCATGAACCCAGGTATTCTGATCTTCAATGTCGACGACAAACTGCGACAAGAAGCGGTGCAGTTGAGGGTCTTCTTGCGCAAGGCTTGCTGGCACAATCGTCCACACGGTGCTTTCGATTTTAGCAATGCCTGCGTCATCCGCATCGTCCAGATAGGCCAAATCGAAGCTAACGTTCATCCAGTGCGGTTCCCAACCGACGAAAGTGACCCACTCCTCGTTGGCCATCTTTTGCTCGGCCTGCGCCAGCATGGCCGCCGTTGAGCTTTCGCGCAGGTTCCAATCGCCGAGCCCGGCGAGATCCGCTTCTATCGCCTCAAGAATGGCGGTATTGATCCCGGTACCTGCCTCGATACCCTGAATTTCGCCGTCGAAGCGGCCGCGGTTAGCTTGCAGGTCAGCCACCGACGTGACGCCGGCATCGTAGACGTACTGTGGGACCACCAGGCCAGAGGTAGCACCCTGAATATTGGAAACCAGTTTTTCGACCTTACCGTCAGCCACCAATGGTTCGACCATCTCGGTCTGTACCGGATACCAGCCACCCAGGTAAACATCGACGTCATTACGCGTAAGGCCTTCCAGAATCACGCTTACAGCCAAGCCACTCTGGCGTGTGTCATAGCCCATGGCCTCCATCAGTTGAGCCGCCACTTCTGATTTAACGGTAACCCCGGGCCATGGCGGCACACCAAAGCTTACGTCATCCAGCGAGGCGATCGCAGGGCCTGCACTCAGCAGCAATGCCGCCGCTAAACCGGCCGTTTTGGGCAGAGCCGACGTGGGTAAGAGAGATAAGATATTGTCTCGCTGATACATTTTCATGCGTAGGGTCCTTTTATGGCAAAAACACCCTTGCAGTTTGCCGATATCGGTCAGCGAGTAATGACACAAAACGACATTAAGTCCACATAAAGCGACATTTTCATGTTAACCCGGCTTGCCAGCGTACTTCCCGCGGGGAGTAACCAAAATGCGCACGAAACGCGCGCGCAAAACTGGCGCTTGAGGCGAAGCCACACGCGATGCCCACCGCTAGCACACTCATATCGGTTTCCGTAAGCAACCGCTTGGCGCGGGCAAGCCGCAGCTGCAAGTACCAGTGGCGGGGGCTCATCCCTAACTCCTGCTCGAACAGACGCTGAAGCTGCCGGGATGACACACCGCTGCGCTTGGCGATCTCAGCCAGCGAAAGCGGTGCCTCAAGATGGCGCTCCATCAACCCCACAGCTTCTACCAAACGACGGTTATGCGTGCCTAAACGCCGCGCCAACGTCATACGTTGCCGGTCGCTGCGACTGCGTAGTCGCTCATGGATCAGCTGTTCGGAAACATCGACCGCCAGCTTGGCCCCATGGCGCCGAGCAATAACCTCTAGCGCCATATCCATGGCCGCGGCCCCGCCCGCACACGAAAAGCGTCGCTCACCCAGCTCAAATAGCTCGTCAGAAGTTTCCAAGGTAGGAAAACGCTCACGAAACGCGGGTAGACTCTCCCAATGCAGCGTCACGCGTTCACCTTTTAACAGCTGTGCCGCGGCGAGCAAAAAACCACCGGTATCCAACCCACCCAGCGCACAGCCGGCTTGGTCCAATCGGTGTAGCCATGCGATAAGCGCATGATTCAAGTGCGCTTCTGGCTCAAAGCCACTGCATACCGCCAACGACGACAGCGACAACGTATCGCCCATGGGCTTATCCGCCATCAGCGTCATGCCGTTACTGGCCGTCACCGGCTCGCCATCCGGGCTAAAAAGCGTCCACGCAAATAGCGTTTTACCGCTGATGCGGTTAGCAATACGCAACGGCTCAACGGCGGAAAAAAACGCCATCATCGAAAAGCGTGGCAACAATAAAAAGCCAATGTTTTCAGGCCAAGGCCCGGTGTAATGCAAACGCATCGTGAGGTCTAGAATTCCTGTTAGTGGAAGGCGGCAAGCTCACTAAAGCCAGAACCTAATATGGAAGGAAGAGGAGCAAAAAACAAAAAACCGCTGATAGCTCAACGAACTTATTACACTCTTATCAAGGGGATTTCGCCTGTGAAAGGCCTTCGTCTGCTGAGAGTACAAAATTTCAGGCTTACCACCGCGATTATTTTCTGCTGAGTATTCACCCCAAAATAGCTGTGTCGGCAGTCAATAGCCGAAGCGCTTTTAAGGTCGGTCATTTAACGTATTGACCACTCGTCGTAGCTTAGCAGCAACGTATATCAGGAAGGAGCTAAGTTCGCACAAAATTGGCGAACTTAGCTTTGTGCAGCACCCGCAAGAGGGTTTAAACAGGCAAAAAACGCTTCATCACTTTGTGGAAAGGCTCCAATCCGCGGTCTCTCAACTGATCAACGCCAGCCAGGGCACACCAATCGCTAACCACGCCACCAGGAACACCAGCCCAAAAATTGCACCGAGGCGCCAATACAATGGGCCAGGTATATAACCGCTGCCATAGTAAACGGGGCTAGGCCCGGTGGCATACGGCGTGAGGATACCCATTATACCCAGCGTCGGCAGCAACATGAGCACGAACATGTGCATGTCGATACCGGGTATCCCGGACGCCGCCGCCAGCATAACCGGCAGCAGAGCCGTGGTATGGGCAGTGACGCTGGCGAAAAAGTAATGCAACAGGTAGAAAATGACGGTCAGTGCGATCATCGCCATCATGGGATCGAAGTGGTTGATGCGTCCGCCGACCAGGAGGCCGAACCATTCCACAAATCCGACCTGATTGAGCCCGCCAGCCAGGGCCACCAACGTGGCAAACCAGAAAAAGGTATTCCATGCCGCTTTGTTGGCGAGGATATCGTCCCATTTGAGGATGCCCAGTATCAGCATGACGCAGATCGCGAGAATCCCTACCAGCGACGAAGACACCACCGCACCGGCAAAGATCCACAATGCCAAGGCGGTGACCACTAGGCAAAGCAGAATGATTTCGTTACGGGTCAGGCTACCGAGCTTCTCAAGTTCTCCGGCCGCCCAATCGGATACCGCCTTCCCGGACTTAACTTCCGGCGGGCACAGCCAGTAGCACAGTAGTGGCGTTAACAGCAGCAGCAGGATCCCCACCGGGGCCGTCGCCATGAACCACTCCCCCCAGCCAATGCGAATACCCGTCGAGCTTTCGGTCAGGGCGACAGCCAGCAAGTTGGGCGCCAACGCCGTCAAGAACAACGAGCTTGTCACGCAAGTCGAAGCGATCGCCGTCCACATCAGGAAACTGCCGACACGTTTGCTACTCGGGTCGTTCGGGTGGGAGTCGTAGAGTTCAGGAAGGTTGCGCACGACGGGGTAGATGGTGCCACCGCTGCGCGCGGTATTGGACGGCGTAAAGGGAGCTAGCACCGCGTCGGCGAGCATCACCGCGTACCCCAACGTTAGGGTCCGACGCCCCATCGTCTTGACCAGCCACAGTGCGATCCGCCTCCCTAACCCAGTTTTCTCGTAGCCGAGGGCAAACATGAAGGCGCCAAAGATTAGCCATACTACCGAGTTTGTGAAACCCGATACCGCCCAGGCAAAAGCGCGCCCGGGCGAACTAAAGCCGGGGGCAGCCAATTGCTCAGGGGAAAACAGTACCCAGGGTGCCAGCAACGCCGCCACGGCAACACCGATCAGGCCAATCACCGCCCCCGGTAATGGCTCGAAAATCAACCCGATCACGACGCCGAGAAAAATCGCAAAGAAATACCAAGCGTGAGGCGGCAAACCGTCGGGCACGGGTAAAAGCGCCACGATGATGGCCACGATCAGTGGTGCAAGCAGCTTCATTCGAGATGTCATAGTGATGCTTCCAGCTCAGCCCTTGGAATAATGAGAATAGGCCACTCAAAGGAAACGCTAGTTGATCCTAATCAAGGTAGCCCACTCTTTCCAACACGTGTTCCAGATGAAGCCTTATCCTGTTCTGAGTAGCCTACAATTTAGATGACCAGCGGTTCGGTTGATCATGTCTGGCCGGCGTCGGTCACGGGGGGAGCCATGCAACAACAGGATATTGACATTGTTATCGTAGGTGGAGGCGGCGCTGGCTTACGTGCTGCCATTGCCGCCGCTGAGAGTGCCCGGAAAGACAACAGCCAGCAGCGCATCGTGCTGCTCTCGAAGGTCTATCCCATGCGCTCTCACACTGTCTCGGCGGAAGGGGGCGCTGCCGCCGTGACCAGTGAAGAAGACAGCCTGCAAGCACACTTTGACGATACGGTTGCTGGCGGCGACTGGCTGGCCGAACAGGGTGTCGTTGACTATTTCATTCGCCACGCGCATCGGGAGCTTGTGCAGATGGAGCGCTGGGGCTGCCCCTGGAGTCGCAAGCCGGACGGTTCTGTGCAGGTACGCCGCTTCGGCGGCATGAAAACGGCGCGGACTTGGTTTGCTGCCGACAAAACCGGCTTCCACATGCTCCACACCCTGTTTCAAACTTCGTTGAAGTATCCTGAAATCGAGCGCTTGGACGAGTATTTCGTGCTCGATATCGCGGTCATTGACGGCGCGGTGGCCGGGGTGATTGCGCTTGAAATCGCCACCGGCGAACTGATTCTGCTTCGCGCCAAGTCGGTCATCCTGGCAACAGGCGGAGCGGGACGTCTGTTCCGCTTCAACACCAATGCCGGCATCGTCACCGGAGACGGCATGGCCATGGCCTTCCGCCATGGCGTTGCCCTGCGGGACATGGAGTTCGTTCAGTACCACCCGACCGGGCTGCCGGGTTCTGGCGTATTGATTACCGAGGCCTGCCGTGGCGAGGGCGGCATCCTGGTGAACAAGGATGGCTATCGCTATTTGCAGGATTACGGGCTCGGCCCGGAGACGCCGCTCGGCGAGCCACAGAACAAATACATGGAGCTCGGGCCGCGCGACAAGCTATCTCAAGCCTTCTGGCAAGAACAGCAGGCGGGGCGCACCGGCAAGTTCGGCGACAGCGACGTGGTCTATCTGGACCTGCGCCATCTGGGCAAGGATTATCTGCACGAACGCCTCCCGTTCATCTGCGAACTGGCCAACGTTTTCATCAATATCGACCCGGTAAAAGAGCCCATCCCCATTCGCCCAGCGGTGCATTACACCATGGGCGGAATAGAAACCGACGCCCATTGCGAGACCCGTATCAAGGGTCTGTATGCCGCTGGCGAGTGCGCCTCCGTCGGGCTTCACGGCGCCAACCGTCTGGGCTCAAACTCCCTCTCCGAGCTGCTGGTCTTCGGTCGCCTGGCGGGAGAACAGGCCAGCCAGCGCGCAGCAACCGTCGCTTTTGCCGATAGCCCTTCCCTGGAGGAACAGGCCCAAGCCCAGAAGACTCGATTGGCGCAACTTTACGATACCAAAGGCGAGGAAAACTGGGTCGAGCTCAAGCGCGAACTCGTGTTGAGCATGGAAACCGGCTGTGGCATCTATCGGGAATCCGAGGGGATGCAAGCCACCCTCGATACCATTCGCAACCTGCAAGCGCGCTATCGCAACATTTGGCTGCAGGACAAAAGCCAAGCCTACAACACCGAGCTGATGCAGTGCTTGGAACTGGGTCACGGCCTAGATATTGCCGAAGCAACGTGCCTTAGCGCACTTGAGCGCAAGGAATCCCGCGGTGCCCACAAGCGGCTGGAGGAAGATTTCCAGCAACGTGACGATGTCCATTACCTGAAGCACAGCCAGGTCTTTTTCAACGCTGAAGGGCCTGCCCAGTTGCGCTGGCAGGACGTAGATACCCACTTGTCCGCCCCCGCTGAACGCGCCTATGGCGATGCCGGTAAAGGAATCAAGCAATGACGACCAAAACCCTCAGTATCCAACGCTATCTGCCCGAGCAGGTCAGCGCCCCTTATTGGCAGGATTTCGACGTTCCTTTCGACGACAGCACCTCCATTCTTGACGCGCTGAACTACGTCAAGGAAGAACTCGACAGCAGCCTGACCTACCGCTGGTCCTGCCGCATGGCGATTTGTGGCTCCTGCGGCGTGATGGTGAACAAGACCCCTAAGCTGGGCTGCAATAGCTTTCTGCGCGAGTACGAAGGGCCAGTAAAAATTGCCCCGCTCGCGCACTTTCCGGTGGAGAAGGATCTGATCGTCGACATGGAGCCGTTCCTTGATCACCTCGTCGCGGTGCAGCCCTACCTCATTGATGACAGCGGGCTCACCAATGACGACAAAGAAAGCACGGAAACCTACAAGCAGACGCCGGCACAGATGGAAAAGTACAAGCAGTTTGCCGGCTGCATCAATTGCGGCCTGTGTTACTCGGCTTGTCCTCAATTTGGCCTGAACCCTGAATTCCTGGGGCCTGCCGCCTTGACGCTTGCGCATCGTTATAATCTGGATAGCCGTGATCAGGGAAAAAAGCAGCGCATGCCACAAATGAACCGTGAGGAAGGGGTTTGGAGCTGTACGTTTGTGGGCTTCTGCTCGGCGGTCTGCCCCAAGAATGTCGACCCGGCAGCCGCAGTAAACCAGGGCAAAGTCGAGTCGGCGAAAGACATGCTGATCAGTATATTCAAAGGTTAGAGGGCAGCGTCATGGCGAAGCAAACGAGCTATTTTCCTGAACTGAAACGTAACTGGTGGTTGAAACACCCCTACTTCGTTAAATACATGGCGAGGGAAGCGACCGTACTGCCGCTGGTATTTTTTCTCGTTTGCCTGCTGGTGGGGCTATTTAGCCTGCTGCAGGGAGCGGAAAGTTGGCAGGGGTGGCTTACGTTCATGCAAAACCCTCTGGTGATCGCGCTCAACGCGCTGGCTTTTATCGCCAGCCTGTTTCACGCCTGGACGTTTTTCCAATTGTTTCCACGCGTCATGCCGCTCCGCGTAGGTGGCCGTCTGCTACCCGCGAACCTCATGGTGCTGGGTCAATGGTTGGGCGTGGTAGTGGTAATGGTCCTGGCGGCCTGGATATTCATGAGGAGTCTGTGATGAACAAGACCCAATCTGGCAGCTTAAAAAAAAGCGATGAGCCGATCTGGTGGGGCCTATTCAGCGCCGGCGGTGTCTGCTTTGCGGTCTTTGTGCCAGCGGCGATCTTGTTTATCGCCCTGCTCATCCCCGCCGGGATCGTGTCGCCGGAGGCG
This sequence comes from Vreelandella vilamensis, assembly GCF_031451755.1. Lineage (NCBI taxonomy): Bacteria > Pseudomonadati > Pseudomonadota > Gammaproteobacteria > Oceanospirillales > Halomonadaceae > Vreelandella > Vreelandella vilamensis. Next base: position 194,084 of record NZ_JARWAN010000004.1, read on the forward strand.
CTAAGTTTCGAGCGCGCCCGCTCCATGGTATTCAGCCTGCCAGGGCTGATGTTTATTGGGGCGGTAATCTGCTTGCCACTGTTTCATGCGGCCCATCGTATCCGTCACGGCCTGCATGATCTAAAGCTGGGCAGCAAGCGTTTGAACAAACTCGTCACCTACGGCAGCGCCGCCCTGCTCAGCGCCCTAGCGCTTATCGGATTTGCTGTTGGGGTCTTGTCGCCATAGGCTGATAGCGTTTTGTGGCGTTCAATCATTACCCAATTGGTGATTAGCGACCCATTTCGGTTATTCTACTCAACAAAGTATTTGCGTTTCATAACCGAAGGATAGCCGTGTCAATGTTGGGATTCCTGCAGGGATTTTCCTATGGCCTTTTTATGACCTGCCTGCCCTGGCTACTGGTCGGCCTCTACAATCCCGCCCTCGCGCTTCCGGGCGCGTCTCCGGGGCGGCTGCAGGTCATCGCTCGCTATTGCTTAGTGGTTCCCTTCATCAGCATGCTGCTGTGGCTAACCTCGTTATGGGGTGGTTTCAGCCCCAGCCTGCTTGGCTGGCTAGCTGGCATCGTCGCGATTCCCATGGCGCTGCCCGTCGAGCGCACACTGCGTGGCTGGCTAGCCCGCCGCCGTGAACGTCGCCAAAATGCCCAAAGAGACGCCGAGGCACGTAAACACCGCGCTCAAGAAGAACGTAAGGCGCATGAGGCGGGCGTGATGGTGCTTGATCCGGCAAGACCGCCCGAGGGCGCCGACGATCTGGTGCTGGCCATGTGCCGGGCCAAGCAAAGCCTGCTGGCAGCGAATCGCCCAGACCTAGCCGTCCTGGCTGACCGCCTTTATAGCCGCTATCGCCATGTGATGGACGTGCTCGGCGAGCGATTTCACGGTGGTGAGCTGGCCTTCGAGCGCTCTCGTGAGCTGGTGACTCAGGTGTGTTTCGGCGCGGTGGATACACTGACAACCATGGCCTCACAGGCGCGCGGGGTGGTGAGTGTGGATGGTCGTTACGTGCGAGACCGCCTGGCCAAGGAGGGCAAACGGTTGAGCGAGGAAGAACGCGCTGCCCTGGTACGACGCCTAGACCTGCTGGTAGAAACCGAACACCGGCTGAATAAACTCTCCGCCCGTATCGAATCGGCTCTGACCGTGCTCGATGATACCGCTGTTTCCATGGCGCGCATTGAGACAGCCCGCCCGCAGGCGTCGGTCACCACAGAGAAGGCACTGGAAGACCTGCGCCGCTTCGTCGAAGGCGCGGATCGCTATGCGCGCAAGGATTAATCCGGCTCTAATACACTTTGGAGATGCCCATGACTCAGCCATCCGATGACAAACATCGCCTCTCCCTGCCGCCGGTGGACGAGATCGCCAGCCAGTTAGGGGCTAACCAAACCGACTCGGGCTCCTCTGATGACCGTGATATTGAATATGATATCGACCCTGAGCTTGAGGCGATGGCCGACCACTTCATCAATGAGGTGCTCGCGGAGGATGGCGAAGACGTGGGGGTTCGCCAGCGTCGTGCGGTGGATGAGATGGGCCTGGAATTGCAGCAGCAAGCCGCGCATCGTAGCGCCATGCTGCAGACGCCGCTGCGGAAATTAGCTCACCAAGGCGACGAAGGCGGGCCGGTCGCCAAGGCGTTAACCGATCTACGCGGCCGCATGGAAGGGCTCGACCCTACGCGCCATCGCTTGGCACCGAATGCTTTAGACCGAATTCTGACGATCATTCCTGGTATCGACAGCCGCCTGCAGCGCTATTTTCAAAAATTCGAGAATGCCCAACAGGCCCTAGACGCGATCATCGAGGAACTGAAAAGCGGGCGCGACATGCTGCATCGCGACAACCTCACCCTGAACGATGACCAACAAGCCCTGCGCGAAATCCTGCGCGAACTGAATCGCCAGATCACGTTGGGGCGCTTGATTGATCGCCGTCTGCAGGACGATATCGCCGCTCGCGATGACGATGACCTACGGCGGCACTTCCTTGAAGAGGAGCTTCTTTTCCCCCTGCGTCAACGTATCGTCGACCTCCAGCAGCAGTTAGCAGTAAGCCAACAAGGCGTGCTGGCGCTTGAGGTCATTATCCGTAATAACCGGGAATTGATGCGCGGCGTCGACAGGGCCATCAACGTCACCGTCTCGGCCCTCACCGTCGCGGTCACCGTGGCCATGGCGATGGCCAATCAGCGCTTGGTGCTGGATCGAATCGAAGCCCTCAATACCACTACCTCGCAGATGATCAGTGGAACCGCCAAAGCGCTACGCCAACAAGGCGTGGACATTCAGAAGCGGGCATCCGGCGCGATGCTTGACATGCAAGCCCTTGAAGAAGCCTTCAGCGAGGTAATGGGCGCCATTGATGATCTATCAACCTATCGTCAAGAAGCCCTCCCCCGGCTGGATGAGCAAATCGACCGTTTGGCAACCCTATCTAAGCAGGGCAATGCCTCCATTGAGCGCCTTCGAGAAGGTAGCGAATCGCAATCACAGGGCGACCCACTGCGATGAAGCGGTGATACCTTGAGCTTAATAGGAAGGCCAGCCGCTGCGCGTTAAGCAATTTGCATACGCTTGCCAAACAGTAGCCCACCCCACTGCCAGCGGTTAGCAATCAGGTTCCAGCCGACAGACCCCAGCATACCTACCACTACCAACACGAGGGCATACACCATCGGCGATAAGCGTTCACCAGCACCTAACAAGTCTACGAGATTGAAGAACATTGGATGAGCAAGATATATACCGAAGGAGAATTCATTAAGACGCCGTACCAATGGCGGTGCGCGTCGGCCTTTCAAGCATTTCATCATCCACAAGGTAAAAAGCAGAAACAGCGGCACTACCCATATTTCCTTGGACGAATAGTGTAACCAGCCAGGCAAAAGTGACTTAACAGAGGTGTGGTGCCATAAACTGGTTGACCACACCATTTTGTATGACTCACCTCATAAAAAGTATTACATTTCGAGATGTTTACTGGTACGAGAGAAACTAAGCGTGGCATCATAATGCGATGTGAATAATGCCGATAACCCATCATTTTTTATAAAAACAATCTCGTTATTAGGGAAAACTATGCTTTCTGTCTATCAGTGGATAAGCCGTCGACTGTCCTTTCGTTTGCGTATTGTGCTCTTACTTCTTGTCGTTATCATGCTGCCTTTGTCCATCATGGGGACGGTTACCTCTCAGTTGATGGAGTCCGAGCTCAAAGAAAACATTAATGACTTGTTAGTGGAAACTGGAACCAGTCGCGCCCAATTAATGGATGATTTTATGGTGCGCCGTCATCAGGAAGTTGAGCTTGTATCGGGTTCTAGTACGTTAAGGCGAGGCTCAATAGACGATGCCATTTATGGACTTGAGCGCTATAGCGATACGTTCAAAGAGTTCGATAGCCTGATTTTTGCTGATAACCAAGGTGATCTGGTGGCTTACGCGGGTTCGCCTCTGTCAACTCGCGGAGACGGCAGTCTTGAGCAAAGAGTCAATGAATGGACTCAAGAAGCGCAGCAAGGAAACCAGGTCATCGACCGTATGACGCCAACAGCCGGTAATTTTGATCGGTATCTTGTTTTTGTTGCTAAGGTCGAACATGAAGGGGATCACTACGGCTGGGTATTTGGCCAGCTAAATAGTGAGAAACTTGCAAGCTTTGCCATTGATGTCGAAATTGGTGAGACGGGCCGAGCTACTCTTTTCAACAGTGAAGGAAGGCTAGTCGGGCATCGTGATAAATCCCGTTATGGTTACGACATGGGCGATTATCCAATTATGACGCCTCCCCTTGAAGATCGCAGAAACCATCCTGGCGGCGAGTTTACCAGCGGCGATGGGCGAACCAAGTGGGGAATGACCTTGATGCTTGAGCAAACGACTCGCGAACTAGGATTACCTTTAGGGATTATTGTTGATCAGACTGTAGAAGAGCTTTATTCACCGGTACGAGTGCTTAATGTCACGTTGTGGGTGCTCTGGGGCGTCGCACTGATCTTTGCTGCGGGGGTGTTATGGCTAACCCATCGCGCCATCGGGCGGGTGCAGTTGCTTGTCCGCAGCGTTCGAGAAAAGGGGGACGAGTTAACCCAGGCAGCCCGCTCAATGACACAAATGAGCAACGAAACGGGGGCATCCGTTGAGGCAGAAAAAGAAGAAATTTCCCAAGTTGCCGTCGCCATGAATCAAATGTCTTCAACAGTGCGCGAAGTGGCGCAAAGTACGCAGCGAGCAGCGGATCGTGCTCAACACGTGGTAGAGCAAGCCAAACAATCCAACGGACTATCTGAAGAGAGTGTGCAAGCAATTGAGCAGCTTTCTGAGCAGATTTCTCGCTCCTCCGAGGTGATTAACGAGTTGCGTCAAGACACGCACTTGATAACGGACATCCTTGAAACTATTCGCGGTATTTCCGAACAGACCAATCTACTTTCCTTGAATGCGGCTATTGAAGCTGCACGAGCGGGTGAACATGGTCGTGGATTTGCCGTAGTGGCTGGGGAAGTTCGAGGGCTCGCGCGCAGAACAAACACAGCCACTGAAGAGATTCAGCAAATTGTTGCGAAATTACGCGATGCCTCCGAAAAAGCGGTAAGCGATATGCAATCTAGCCAGCAATTAGCAGAAAAAAGTGTGAAGAAGTCACATCAGTCTGAAGCAGCACTGCAAGAGATATTATCAGGGATGGAAGATATCAATGAGACCAACTCTCATGTCGCTACCGCAGCCGAAGAGCAGAGCGCTGCAGTTGATCAAGTCAATCAAAGTGTCCAGCGTACTAGCGGGATGGCCGATGATAATGCTCAGCGCACTGATGAAATGAGGCAATATATAGAGCAACTCAAAGCGTTGGCAGAAACACTCGACAACGATATCCGTAAAGTTGATATCTGAATAACTTTATGAACTCATTTGCTTGCCTTTTAAAGCGTCATTTTTTCGCGTCTTAATCCAGGAGAATGGCTCAAAATGAGCCATTTTTCTCGAAAATTACAATGCAGACTGGCGAAAGGCGCTGGCATACGTAGGTGCTAAAAGGCCGCTAAGGATCGCTAGTGGCAAAATCGGCCATAAGCAGCTTTTGAGTGAGCACGATATAACACCGAACTAACCGGAAAACTTGCAACACAGCAATTAATTTATCCGCGTGCAGCGCATCGTTAAGAGGCATACGTGGTCTTTATGCTTCTCGGCGCCAGGTTGAACCCTATTTACATGAAGAGATGGGATAAGTTTCCTTGCTTGCTAGAATCCCTGGTTCTGGCGTGTATTCCAACGCTTCTTAAATTTCGACACTCGGGCCTGCCGGTGGGGGCGATGCTTATTTCGCCGGCCACCCCATCCAAACCGCAAAGTGAACCGTTCCGGGATTCCCGGAGGCTTCAAACCTTGAGAGGATGGAGCTATGAGCAAATCAAATCGATATTCTCCTAAAGTCCGCCAGCGGGCGGCACGTATGGTCTTCGACCATGCAACTGACCATCCCACCCAGCGGGTAGCTATCGGCGCCATTGCCCAAAGATCGGCTGTAACCCTGAAACACTGCGCAGTTGGGTCCGCCTGGATAGCTGACGTATCCTATACGCCTTGATGGGCCAGCAGGACGCTCCCACGTCTCGATCCATCAGCATCACTTTAGGTCTACCGGCCGGTCTTGTGTCCGTGCCCACCTCGGGACCTTTCCACGAATCACGCTGAGATGAGCAGTGGTTCCTTAAGGAAAATTTCGATAAGCCGCCAGCTCCCACCAATGATAGCCGTGGAAACAACCGCAGCAATTACAGCAAGACCGAGCCCAGCAGCGACTGCGATGCCATCTCGATGAGCCAGTCCAAGCGACAGAATCAGTACTGCCAACCCAGGCAGTGTATTACCAAATGGAATCGGGAGTGCTATCAGCAAGGCCATGATAAAAATAACGGCGCCGATGCTCTGAATAGCCAATGGCGTAATAAGACAGCCTAGGCGCACGCTCAGACGCCGCTCAAGTTTTTCGAGATGTGGGGTCGACTTGCCTAAAATCCGCTCCAGCTGTTGCCGGCCGATACGCAGTTGGGCAATACCCAGCGGTAGCCGGATGCGCTTGGTGCCGATCGCCATCTGTATGCCAATGAAGGCTAGCGCGGATCCAAATACCATGCCTGCGGGAATGCCTGGCGTTGGCACAATCGCAGGGATTGCGAAAAGCAATAGTACCAAGGGGGTGGCGCGTTCATCGAGGGCAGCCAGAATGTCGCCTAGTGTGGGGCGCTGATTGTTCAGATGACCAGGTAGAGCACGCAGCACAGCGGTCAAGCTCATTTCTCAAGCACTCCATCAACGTCGCAGGAAGCGCGACGTGGGGAATAATATAGTGAAGGCAGGTAAATAGGTATCGAGCTTTTCTGATTTTTTGCTATGGCACCGACAGAGTATCCCCTGACCGGCCATCGGGGTTTTTAGGTGGTCGCTAGCAGTTCAACCTTCGCGTCATCGTAGACGTATTCCGAGGATATGGCATGCCGGTTTCTGTTCATTCTTCCGTCGATGCGCTCGCCATATTGCGCAATAGCCAGTAACGGCGCAGTACGGCATCGTTAATGGCCTGCTCCAGCTCAAAGGCACTGGAAGTAGGGCAAAACAGAGTGACGCCCAGACATTGTTTTCCAATATCCGTCGTGGCAAGCGTCACGCGAGGATGGGGGTCAGCGATATCGATGCCACTGCGTTTTCTGATCAGTGCGCTGTAGCGTTGGGCCAGCTCTGCATGAGGGACGTGTAACTTCGCCACCTCCTCCTCCAATGCCGGCAGAACCGATCGCATGTCGACATCAGGCTCCAAAACGACGCAAACTTCGAAATACACCCACTTATTGAAGAAGTTCTGGTTCCTGATCGGTGTAGTCAGAAAAATGCTGTTGGGAACCACGATGGTCTTTCCCGAATATTCAAAGCGTCCCACGGGCCCGCCAATTTCCTGAAGGGTCGTTGCTAGCATGGTCTCGTCGACCACCTGACCACGCAGGTTGCCAATCTCAACCCAGTCTCCAATCTCGAAAGGTTGGTTGACAACGCGCAGTACAGTGCCCGACAGGCAAAGGATCAGCTCCTTGGTGGCGATAACTAACGCTACCGCGAAGGCGGTGATGGACAACGCGAAGGCATGCAGAGAAGGCAACCAGATCAACACCAAGCCGACCAGGATGAGAACCACAGTGGCATTCCGGATCCGGGCTAGCCACACGCGGCGGTGATCAGACAGGATCTCTTTCTGGCCGCGTATGACGCGCACCGCGAGGATGCGAAACAGGACGATAATGCATACAAGTGCTACTGAACTCACGCCACGGTTACTCAGTAGTTCCATCCAGACAGAATTATCAGGCATGGCGGTTTTGCTTTACCTCCCTAAAGATCAATGGTGTGACGCAAACATGCCACAGAGACATTGCTGCGTCGATTGAGGAGACCGGCGGCACCTTCTTCGTTTACGGATTATGCAACCCAGCTAAGCCAGCTCCAGTGACGTGACGGGCAGTGCTAAAGAAAGCATCACTATACTAAATCTAGGCAAGGATTTTGGCGTGCCACCGTCAGGACCAGATAGAAGGTATAGGCCAGGACGCCGGATAGCGCTGACCTGCTAAACTGGATTCAAGCCTGTTTGCAGCACAGCAGCGGGCTGTTGGTACCGACGTCACCGAGGAGAGACACATGAGATCCAAAGAAGAACGAGATGTAGAGAAAAACTATCCGAAAGCCGACTTCGTGGCCAAACTACGGCGTCTGGCGGATGCCATTGAGAACGGGGAACGTTTTGATATTCAGATTGCAGGCGAGCGCATCTACGTTCCCGTGCGAGCCGAATTCACCATCGAACACGAACGGTCCGATGATGAAGAGGAGATTGAGTTTCAGATCAAATGGCAAAATGAATAAATCAGATCATTTGAGCGTAGCGTGTCCATGCCCTTAGCGATAAAAGCGCGACAGGGCCTGGAGTACCGCGTTCGAGACGGTCGGGTTGGGACGTACGTCGTTAAGCTCGTTCATTCGATAGTCATAAACCTCAAAAGACCCCGCCGGATGCACGGCAATCTGGTACTCGGGCAGCAAAATGCCATAGCCCATGTAGCTCCCTGAGAGCATCCATTCACGCGTCACCTCAGGATTCAGCAAGTTATGACCAAGCGTATAGCGCTCTGGCGCAGTTTCGCAGCCCAACACTTTTTCTAGCAGGGTCGGCGCGATGTCGGCGTGATGAGAGCGCCGAGTGATCTCGCCGCCCGGGTGCCCCGGCAGGTGCAGTACCAGCGGTACTTGGACCTGTTCCGGCGTGTAGTTGCTGCCATGGCCCCAGTAGTTCTTGCCGTGCTCATTGAAGGACTCGCCATGATCCGAGGTGATCACCACCGCCGTGTTTTCCAGTAGCCCACGCGCGTCCAGGTCATCAAGAACACGCCCCAGTTGCTGATCCACATAGCGTGCCGCGGTCCGGTAGCGATTCCAGTAGGGTTCGGGGTCGAACCCTGGGCCCAGGACCATATGGTTGACGCTCTCCCAGTAAGGGGTAAAGCGCGGAACGTCAGGCGGATGGCTGTACCCGTGCACGGCATCGTAGAAGAGAAAGCTGAAAAAAGGACGATCACTTGGCTCTCGGCTCTCCTCTTCAGCCCATGCCAACCAATTATCGGTGATCTGGCGGTCTCGCTCCCAGGGCGCTCCCTTAGCGGGTTGCAGAGAAACGTCTTCGAGGCCGGCGAAAACATTGCGATCGAAAGCGGGACTCACTAGCGTCGCCGAGGAGAGCACCTTGAAGCGATAGCTTTGCGCTTCCAGGGTTTCCATTAGCACCGGTGGCGTCTGGCTGGCGGTAAAGGCGTCCCAGTAGGTGACCGGCAGCCCGTAGAAAAGGCTGAACACGCCAGCTTTGGTAGAGTTGCCCCCACTAATATGCTCGCTCGCCTTGATCCAGCCCGGCTGGTTGGCATAACGATGGAGGTTCGGCATTACCTCGGGATTGAGCATGTCGTGACGCAGCGTATCCAGCACGACTAGCATAACGTTGTCCGGGGAGTCTTGAGGCTGGCACGACAGCGGGGTAATGGGATAGTTAAGGTCCTGTTCATCCCCTGGCGCTGCTTCTAGATTCACGGCATCGCGCACTGCCTGAGCATCGACCCAGCCCTGCTCAACAAAGAAACGTTTGGCAGTAGCGGGATAGAAGACCGGCACATGGCGGGTCATACCGGTGATCTCACGATCATAATGGGCATCCGCCCAGGCATGCCAGCCATGTACGCCAAGCAGGGCTACGAAACTGGCTGCCAACGTCGACCGTAAGGGTACAGACCGTGAGCGTCGCCTCAGCACCTTCCCCAGCATGCCCTGGATTATCAGCATACCCAGCACCCCGCCAATGGCCAGACTCCAGGCCACCCAAGAGAAACTGAACACATCACCGCCAGCATTGAGCAGCAGATCGAGAATGAAACCGCTCAGATGGAAGCGATACTGAGCGTAAACGAAGGTATCGAGCAGCAGCAACAGCTGCAGTGCGCTGGCCCATAGGGTGGTTACCAGCCACAGCCATTTGCCCCGGATGACAATCGCCAGCAACAACAGCGGCAGCGCACCCAGCCATACCAGCAGGGCCAGATGGCCAAGGAAAACCAATAAGAGATAGCCCCATTGTGTTGTTCCATCGGGGGCGATATAGGGCACATAGCGGGTGGCGATTAGCCAGGCGATCAGCAGGTTGGCGAGCGTCCAGGCTCCGAGCCAGCGCCAATGAGAGAAAAGGTTCGCGATCATCAAAGGTACTCTGAACAAACGACTGACCAGCAGCAAATAAAGCCTGCCGTAAGGAGCTAAAAACGGGCGGCATAGTAACCCAGTGACGTAAGTTGACCAAGCACCGTCACCATCCCTTGTTTCTGATTTGGGCCGCCGCCGTACCTGACGTATCCTGAACGCCTTATTGATTCGTCAGGACGCCCCCCAATGTCTCGCACTCTCAGCATTACTCTCGGTCTGTTGACCGCGCTAATCGCCTTCGGCTTGCTATGGCAATGGCTCGCCATGCAGGATGTGCTAACTGCCAACAACCTCAAACAGTGGATCGCTCAGTCCCCACAATGGCGTGACAGCCCATGGCTTTTCCTCGCGATCATCGGGATCTATGTCAGTAGCCTGCTGGTGATGTTTCCATTGAGCATCCTGGTGGCCGTCACTGGGCTGGTGTTTGGCCCTACCTGGGGGTTCATTTATGCCACCCTGGGGACGCTATCCTCATCGGTCGTTTCCTATTGGGTGGGACAACGCCTGGGACGCGAAGCCCTGATGACCTATGGCGGACGCCACCTTAAGGGTATGTCACGTTACTTGGCGAGCCGCGGCATCCGTACCATGACAGTGATCAACCTGCTGCCCCTAGCGCCTTTTACGCTGACCAATATGATGGCCGGTGCCTTTCACCTGCGCTTTCGCGACTACATGTTCGGCTCGATCTTAGGTATCGTGCCGGGGCTAGCCGCCGTGACCCTGCTTGGTAGCCAGCTCGGTGCCCTGGTCACCGCCACCGACCGTGGGGAACTACTGTGGTCGATGGCTGGATTAACCGCAGGCATCGCCTTGCTGGTAGCACTGCGGCAGTATTCTCGGCACAAGACCAAGCGCCGCTAGCGACGCCAGCGCCGGCCACTGTGGTA